>NZ_BAABHC010000001.1:0-355458 GCF_039541895.1 Pontibacter saemangeumensis | reverse complement strand
GCCGGATCACGGTGAAGGTCGGGGTGGTGCCCGTGCCGTTGGCGTTGGCCACCGTGATCGCGCCGGTCTGGGCGCCTACTGGAACTGTTGCTTGAAGCGACACTGTTCCGTCATCATTAGTAATTGGAGCAAAGACAGCCTCAACATCACCAGAGAAAACCACTGACGTAGCATCCGCTAAGTTGGCACCTGAGATAATTACAATGCTTCCTTCTTTACCTGAAGTCGGATCGATTGTCAGACCTGCTGGTACAGGCTTAAGTACTGTAAAATCGAATGTGACTGTCCCGCCAGAAGTAGTTATTGTTAGCGGGCCAGACGTGGCACCAAGTGGCACCTCGGCGTAGATAATTGTGCCGTCGCTCTCCGGATCTACTTCAAAAGCTGCATCAATACCGTTGAAGTTCACCACCGTTACACTTCCAAGGTAGGTACCGGTAATGGTGATAATCTCCAGCTCATAGGCCGCATCAGGGTTCACTGAAACAATAGTTGGCTCCTTATATAGCACAGTAAAGTCAAACGTAGCTGTACCACCCAGTGTAGTTACAGTTAATGGGCCTGTTGTAGCCCCAGCTGGCACCTTAGCTTCTATTATAGTATTGCCATCATTATTAAAGCGTTCTGTAAAAGTTGTGCGTACTCCATTAAAAGCTACTTCTGTTGCACCATCCAAGAATGAGCCAGAGATAGTAACTATATCAAGTTCATATGCTTCTGCTGGGGTAACTGATGAAATAACAGGGGTAGGTACTACATCGAATGGCTCACTGCTTGCAGACATACTGCCTGCAAACACTGTTATTGGCCCATCCACAGCACCAGTTGGGACGTAAATTCTTATTTGGTTATCACTTATGATGGTGAATGAAGCAGAAATGCCATTACTGAATTCCACCCTATTTGCATTAATAAACTCACTACCATCTATAATAATTTCTTTGCCAACACCACCCACATAGGATGAAAGACTTGTTATGACTGGCCTTAGGATAGCTCCCGAACCTTTAAGAATTACCCTGTATGGATTTTCGTCACTGTCATCGTTTCCAATTTGAACTTCTGCATTATAAGTACCAATTGCTGTTGGCCTAAACGTTACTTGGAAGGTAGCATTCTGCGACGGTTCTAAAGAACCTGCATAGCCATTGCTTGTAACTGAAAATAATTCAGCGTTCGCTCCTGTCAAAACAAGAGGATCCAGTCTAAGCGTGCTGGTACCAGTGTTTTCAACTGTAAATTCCACCGTTTTAGACTTTTTCAGGTTTACAGTTGCGAAATTATGGGTATCCCCACTTTTAATGTTTGTATTGACAACCTTTAAATTGATCTCTGGTCCTACAGGCGCGGCAGTAATTATGGCATTATCCAGATGAAGGTGTTTTATTCCCTTTTCCTTCAGAAATAGTCTTACGGATCTTGTAGATGAACTAAGCGTCCTAATAACTTCATAGTATTTTGAACTTCCAGATGGGACTTGAGTAGTAATGTCTTCACCTATTACAGTATAGTCTCCATTTATTGTGCTGGACTCCAGCACCTGAAAAACACCATCAAATGTACCGGATAATGCTGTAGCTCTTAGGTTAAAACTAAGTCTATCAGGAACACCTGTAAAATCAATCTGAATATATATATCCTTTACTGTATTGTAAAAAGCCGAACTAGGCGCTTGACCTGAGGCAGGAACATCTACACTTGCAACAGTTATACCATTATGGCTCCAACCTGTGGGTAAAATAACATTACTGGGAGCAGTACCCCAGTTTGTATTACTAGTTGGCAACGTAGCGACATCTTGTCCATGAGATTGATGAACCCAGGCAAAGCAGAAGAGCAGAAGCAAGAGCAGCTTCACGGTGTGTCTCCCCGAAGGGAATTCAAAAAGGGTAAAAGTCTGGAACATAACCTAGCATTAAATAGCCCAACAATAAATTTTAAATAGTAAATAAATTATTCTTAAAAACGGTGATCCTACAGGTATTCTAAATTGATAGCTATATATAAGGCTACAAATGGCATCCCAGGCAATTCGGTACAAATTCGCATTGCACCTGTTCCTGAGATGGCTTACTACTATTAGCGTCTGGCTCTTCCCTACCCTGTTACACGATCTAAATATAATGCAAAGTTACACAGACTGACAAATTATTTACAAAAATTTATATATATAATATTTCGTTTGTTTGATTTGCTGCTCTTTTACAAGCTTTGAAGTATCACTTTCTCGCTCCTAAACTACCTGAAATGGTTTGCTGATATGAAATGATTTTACCACTATGCCTTGGCAATATTACCACATATAAAGCCATTAGCAGCTCAAGGGCCTGCTTTTCTTGTGAAGAAGCAGATAGCAAGCCTTGGATAACATATGATGCCTTCCTAAAATATTAAACTATTAAACTATATATATTTTATTTAGGACAAACTTGACAACCAAAAATAAATAACTATTAATTATTTTATATATATGTAATTTTAAATACTTTCATAAGACTAAAATATACCACATTGAAATCTTTAACCTAAGGATAATACAATAATCATATTTTAACTATTTAAATTTATATATATATGAAACAAATTTTACTCAAGGCTCCTTCTCGCCGCTGCGGGAAAAGGCATGAAAAACCAGTGCCATCGGGCAGCAAACAGAAGTGGGGGTATGTCCTGACCTTCGCGCTCCTTTTCATACTGCTCTCGGGCGCTTCGGCGGTCGCTTCGCACTTCAAGGGCGGGCAGATCACCTACAGGTATATGGGAAGCGGGCAATATGACATCTTCATCAAAAGCTACTGGGACAAGGCCGCGGTAGGGAACATCAACCTCCTCTACCAGGGGGCGCCAAAGCTCAACACGCCTTCTGTTACGCTTTCCAAAACGCTGCTGCCGGATGGCCAGACCATTGAGCACTATCAGAAGCAAACCGTGACATGGTCGCAGCCCGGCTTATATGCTATCTCCTGGAGAAGCTGCTGCCGTGCGGTGGGCTCAAACTTTGGCAACAACGAGAATGGCCTCTTCGCAGCCGTGAACTTCGACCCGACCGTGCCCAGTTCCTCTCCGCAGTTCTATGACTTCCCAATTTTCAACTTCTCTACAGACAACAGGATCCAGTACAACCTGAACATGGAAGACGCTGACGGCCACGAGCAGGAGTATTCGCTGGAAGTACCTTATGGTGTGCCCGGAGACCCTTACAAACTCATGCGCGAATCAGGGTTCAGCATCACCAATGACGGGACTGTATCGTGGGAAAGGCCACTGAAAGGCCTTTGGCTGGTAAACGTGAAGCTAAGAGAGAAAATTAACGGAAGCTTCACCGGTGCCTATATCCTCCGCGACTTTATCTTAAACATCAGTTCTTCCGCCAACGCGGCGCCCGCTTTTGAGCCTGTGCCAGCCCAAACGGTGAAGGAGGGCCAGACCATCTCGTTTAATATAAAAGCAGTCGACGAAGACGGGCAGTCGGTCACGCTGATATCCAGCGGATCAGCGTATGAGAAAGGCGCCAGCTTTACAAAGTCTGCCCAGGATAACACGGCCAACGGAACCTTCACCTGGACCCCGGCGGCAGGAATGCTGGGCAAATACAACATCCAGTTTATCGCCACAGACAGCGACATCATCCCGTTATCCTCACAGATGACGGTAGCTGTCACGGTTGTGTCAGACATCTGCGAAGTGCAAGCAAGCGGGGCCGCCACAACAAAACCCTGCACTGGCCTCAGTAACGGCAAGATTGAACTGGCCGGCAGCAATGGAACCGCGCCTTACGCTTACTCCCTGAACGGCGGGCAAACCTTCCAAAGCGCCTCCTTATTTGAGAACCTGGCAGCAGGCAACTACACTGCCGTGGTAAAAGACGCGACAGGCTGTGTAAGCAGTGAGCAGCAGATTACCCTACTGGAGGATCCGCTTCCGTCCGTCACGTTCGCCTTGCCGGCTTCTACGGTTTGCGTGGGCGCTACGGCAGTCAGGCTTTCCGGCGGCAACCCGGCTGGGGGCAGCTATTCAGGAACAGGCGTAAAGGATGGCGTTTTCAATCCTGCAGTTGCCGGCACAGGCACACACACTATCCTATATACCTATACTAACAGCAGTGGCTGCAGCAGCAGCGCTACACAGTTTATAGTTGTAAACGCCACACCGGTTGCTAATGCCGGAGCGGATAAAACAACGTTCTACGGATATAAAGATGCCAACTGCGCCACCTTATCCGCGACGGCCACAGGAGGCAGCGCAAGCTACACGTACCGCTGGAGCACAGGCGCCACCACGCAGACGCTTACGGTTTGCCCAACGGCTACCACCACCTATACCGTTACCGTTACAGACGCCTCCGGGTGCTCCAGCACGGATGAGGTGACGGTGTTTGTGACCGATGTAAGGTGCGGCAATAAAATGGACAAAGTACTGGTATGCCACAACGGACACGAAATCTGTATCGCACCAGCAGCCGTAAAAGCCCACCTGGCGCACGGCGATGTTCTAGGCAGTTGCAATGGCAGGACAGAGAGCCCGGCAGTAGCCGCACAGGCCATGTCGGTGTTCCCGAACCCGATGGGGGCAAAGGCTCAGCTTACCTTGAAGCTGCAGGAGCAGGACTACGTAACCCTCGAGATACTTGACATGAACGGCAAAGTGGTGAAAAAGCTTTACCAAGGCACCGCCGCAGCTAACAAGGAGCAGAGCTTCGATATTAAGAGGAGCATCGGTAACCAGCAACTGTACATCGCTCGGCTTACCACATCAAAGGGCACGCAGTTTATCAAGATCATGCTGGCAAACTAGCATCCAAAAGCAGACACAGAAAGAGGGCAGGATATATCCCGCCCTCTTTTATTTTAAACACACCGGCTTTTCAGGAATCCTTTAGCTTTTCCTGGCTACCGGGTAGGGGCGGTCCTGATTGGGCTGGATGTACAGCTCCTTTGTATCCATATCCAGGGCAACCAGGTTCCCCAGCGAGGCATTCCTGTAGTAGACGCAACCGGCATCCAGGTTTATGCGCTTGCTTTTATGCGCGATGGCTTTTTTGATACTATGCAGGGCAGTAGGCGTGTGCCCGTGCAGCAGGCCTTTGCTATCTATACGCTGCCAGTCCACCTCATAGCCACGGATATTAAGCATGGCGTCTTTATCTGCGAAAATATCATCCTGCGTAAAGTTAAACCCCGCGTGCACCAGGTAGTAATCCGGCAGCTCGAGGTAATAGGGCAGGCTTTTCAGGAACTTCCGGTATTTCCTGGGCAGGTCTTCGAACTGCTCTATCCCGAAGCTCTGCAGTACCAGCTTTTTCTCGGTGTCTGTCAGGTTCAGGTTTTTGGGACCTTTCTTGGCGGCTTTCAGCAGCATCTGGTCGTGGTTGCCGCGCAGGCAGTGCACCTGGTACTGCGCGGCCTGTAGCTCAAGCACATAATCAATCACCCCTTTGCTGTCCGGGCCCTTGTTCACGAGGTCGCCCAGTATATATAACACATCCGTTTTTTGAAGGTTAAGCTGCTCAGATACAAGCGCTCTTAAAGTACGGGGACAGCCGTGGATGTCGGTCAGGGCGTAACGGGCCATTGGGTCTCTTAAATTGTTGCTGATTTGCGCCAAGTTAACATATCACAAAAATAGCACCCGCTGCTGCAGGTGCTATTTTCCGTAGAAATGTTAGGCAATTGATGTTAATTATACTTGTTATCGTCAATACCGGGCTTGTCCAAGTTGCGGTTTGGGTTATTCGTCTTCGTGTTCTGCCCTACCTCATCCGGCCCTTCTGTGTGCTTCTCTTTTAGCTCTTCGTGCTCTGCACGCGTCTGGTTAGGATCCACTGGTTTTCCGCCGGCGGCTTTGTCCTGGCCTCTTCCGCTTGGTTTCTCTTCGTTCTCGGAACTGGGCTGTGTGTGCTTATATGATGGCATGATTTCCTCCTTTTACTTTAAATGAAACATGAGGCGCTCTATATAAATGACAACGCCTGTATTATATATGGACTGTATGGCTTACGAGCCGCGTCCTTCTTCTTCGGTTCGCATGTTGTCCGGTGGCGGCGTGCCGTCGTCGGCGTAATCGTTCACGCCCGTGGCCGACGGCCCTTCAGAGGCCGTGTCGCTGCCGAAGCCCTCTTTCCCGTCGCGGTTGCCGAAGCCGCCGCGCTGGTGCTCGTTCTTGGGCGGGTCTGCACCCGGAATGATGTGCCCGGCCTGCATCTCCTGCTCGCTGGTGTCGTCTTCTATCACGCGCACAGGCCTGCCGTTCGGCGACTGCCCCTGCAATTTATTTTTGTCTTTATCTTCTGCCATAATAGTATGCATTTAGTATATAGATGCCTGCTTCAGTAGCGCACCTGTTAGTAGGTTTTACTCTTTTCGGGCCCGTAGGGTTTAGCCTCCGTCAGGATCCGATCTGCTCTCCGCCGTTTATGTGAATTACCTGCCCGGTTATATACGACCCGTCGTCCGAAGCGAGGAAAACATAGGCCGGCGCCACCTCTGATGGCTGCCCCGGGCGTTTCAGCGGCACGTTCTGCCCGAATTCCTTAACTTTGTCCTCGCTGAAAGAGGCCGGGATCAGCGGCGTCCAGATCGGGCCGGGGGCCACGGCATTTACGCGTATCTTCTGCTCCGCCAGGTTTGAGGAGAGGGAGCGGGTAAAGGCCGTGATCGCCCCTTTGGTAGAGGCGTAATCCATGAGGTGGTGGCTGCCGCGGTACGAGGTGATGGAGGTGGTGTTGATGATGTTGCTGCCTTCCGGAAGGTGCTCCAGGGCTGCCTTCGTCACATAAAACATCCCGAAGATGTTGGTCTGGAAGGTGCGCTGCAGTTGCTCCTTGGTAATGTCTTTCAGGTCCTGCTGCTCGTGCTGCTCGGCGGCGTTGTTCACCAGTATATCCAGCTTGCCCAGTTCGTCTACAACGCGTTGCACTGCTTTTTTGCAAAACGCCTCGTCGCCCACGTCGCCGGCAATGATGATGCACTTGCGGCCTTCGTCCTCCACCATTTTCCGGGTGTCCTTGGCGTCCTTGTTCTCGTTGAGGTACACGATGGCCACATCCGCGCCTTCGCGGGCGAAGTGTACGGCCACGGCACGGCCGATGCCGCTGTCGCCTCCCGTGATCAGGGCCACTTTTCCCTTCAGTTTGTCGCTTCCTTTGTAGGAGTCGCGGATAATCTCCGGCTCCGGCGTCATTTTATACTCGTCGCCCGGCTGTTTCTGCTGTTTCTGCGGCGGCAGCGATTCTGGTTTGTTTTTCATAGATGTAGATAGGTTAAAATTCGTAACAGTCTATACCTATACGCCCGCACCTTTGGCTGGTTTCTGCAACACGCAGGCAGCGGCGGCGCAGAGAAGTATAAGAGGGATAAAAAGATAATAGTATGTGGCAGGAAGAAGACAACAAGTTAAAGAGCAGCCTTACGTTCAAGGATTTTGAAGAGGCGATGAATTTCATGAATGAGGTGGCCGCCGTGGCCCATGAGATGGACCACCACCCGTGGTGGAGCAACATGTACAATAAAGTGGACATAGAACTCTCCACGCATGATGCCGGCAATACCGTCACCATCCGCGACCACAAGCTTGCTAAGCGGATAGAGGAAATCTATAAAATGGGTTACGAGTCCTGAGTTCTGAGTCTTGAGTTGTTATAGGGAGAAACCTATATATAATGTGTAAGGTTAGCCTATGGCTGCCAGATACGTCTTTGCCCTATATAACTCAGTACTCATAACTCGTAACTCAGCACTCCTTTTGTTATCTTTGGGCCATGCAGGAACAAGACAAGACGAACCTATACCTGGTCCCGACGCCCATTGGTAACCTGGAGGATATCACGCTGCGTGCCATCCGGATACTGAAGGAAGTGGACGTGATTCTGGCCGAGGACACCCGCACCAGCGGCAAGCTGCTGCAGCACCTGGGCATTGAGAAGCGAATGCACAGCCATCACCTGCACAACGAGCACAAAGCATCCGGCCACCTGATAGACCGCCTGAAGGCGGGCGAAGTGATGGCCCTGATCTCGGACGCCGGCACGCCCGGCATCTCGGACCCTGGCTTTTACCTGGTGCGCGAGTGCCTGAAAAACGCCCTGAAGGTGGAGTGCCTGCCGGGCCCGACGGCTTTTGTGCCTGCGCTGGTCAAATCCGGCTTCAGCACCGACCGTTTTACGTTTGAGGGGTTCCTGCCGGTAAAGAAAGGCCGCCAGACGCGCCTGCAGAGCCTGGCGGAGGAGGAGCGCACCATGATTTTCTACGAGTCGCCGCACCGCCTGCTCAAAACCCTGACGCAGTTTGCGGAGTACTTTGGCGGGGAGCGGGAAGCCTCTGTTTCACGTGAAATCTCGAAGATGTTCGAAGAAACCCTCAACGGCACCTTAAACGAACTTGTCCATCTCTTCACCACCAAGGCAATCAAAGGAGAGTTTGTGCTGGTGGTGGCAGGAGCCACAAAAGGAAGCAAATCCGACAAAGCGTAACATGAGAAACTATCTAAAACACGCAGGGCTGGCGCTGGCCTTCTGCCTGCTCTCCTTTCAGGGGTGGGCGCAGTTCGAGGGCTCTCGGCTTTCGCCGCAGGCCCGGATCAGCCTGATCACCTGCTCCAGCGGCAGCGACTTATATGCCATTTTCGGGCACAGCGCCGTACGCGTCCATGACCCCGTGAACAGGTTCGACGTGGTGTTCAACTACGGCACGTTCGATTTTGACGAGCCTAACTTTTACCTCAAGTTTATCAGGGGCAAGCTGCGGTACAAGCTCTCCATCTCGGACTTTAACCAGTTCGTGTACAGCTACACCCGCGACAACCGCTCGGTATATGAGCAGGAAATGAACCTAACGGAGGCGCAGCGGCAACAGTACTGGGCTTTCCTGACGAACAACTACCTGCCCGAAAACCGCTTTTACCTCTACGACTTCTTCTTCGACAACTGCGCCACCCGCATCCGCGACGGCGTGGAGGCTACTTTCCCCAGCCAGATCCGGTTCAACATCAGCGACTTCGACGAGGACATGAGCTTCCGGAACCTGATCGACCTGTACCTGGTGCCGCAGCCGTGGTCTGATTTCGGGATTGACTTTGCCCTGGGCGCCCCGATTGACCGGGAGGCGACCCCTTACGAGTATATGTTCCTGCCCGACTTCCTGGCCAAGGGCTTTGCCAACGCCACCCTCACCGCCAACGGGCAGACCAAGCCGCTGGTAGGGGAGATGCAGGTGCTCTTTGAGCGGGAGCCGATCCCCTTCACGCGCGGTTTCTTCACCCCGATGCTGGTGTGGTGGCTGTTCTTTGTTGCCGTGCTTGCCTTAACCGTAGCCGACGTGCTGCGCCGCCGCCGCAGCCGCGCCTTTGACATGACGTTCTTCTTCATCGTCGGTTTTATGGGCGTGGTGCTCCTGCTGCTGTGGGTAGCCACCGACCACCAGGCCACCGCCTATAACTTTAACCTGTTGTGGGCCTTGCCTACCCACCTCATCGTGGCTTTCTTCCTCGGGCGCAACGCGCTCCCCGCCTGGGCGAGCAGGTATATGCTGGGCACAGCCGTGCTGGCAGCGGTGCTGCTCCTGTTCTGGCCCTGGTGGCCGCAGATGCTCCACCAGGCTTTTGTGCCCGTGACCCTGGCTATCGGCCTGCGGGCTGCGTATACCGTATGGTTTTCCAGGAAGACCGCAACAGAAACAATCGAGCCCCAAGTAAAACAGACCATATGAACCTGAGCCAACTGTCACAGAACCTGAATATCATTGCCCGTAGTGTAGGCGCTTTCATCCGCAAGGAAGGAGATAACTTCGACCGCTCCAAAATAGAGATGAAGGGCTTCAACGACCTGGTGTCTTACGTTGACAAGCAGGCGGAGGAGCAACTGGTGGAGGAACTCCGGAAACTGCTGCCCGAAGCCGGCTTCATTACCGAAGAAGGCACCGACACCACCAGGGGAGAGCGCTTTAACTGGGTAATCGACCCGTTGGACGGCACCACCAACTTTACCCACACCCTTCCCATATACTGCGTGAGCGTGGGCCTGCTGGACGGCGATGAGGTTGTGGTGGGCGTGGTATATGATCCGAACCGCGACGAGTGCTTCTCGGCCTACAAAGGCGGCGGCGCGTTCTGCAACGACAACCCCATCAAAGTATCGGAGGCCCCGGCCCTGAAAGATTCGCTCATCGCCACCGGCTTCCCTTACTATGACTTCGGCCTGACGCAGCAGTACCTGCAGGTGCTGGGCTCGTTTATGGCAAAGTCGCACGGCATACGCCGGCTGGGCTCCGCTGCCCTGGACCTGGTGTACGTGGCGGCTGGCCGCTGCGAGGGCTTCTTCGAGTATAACCTGAACCCGTGGGACGTGGCAGGCGGAACCATTGTTGTGCAGGAGGCCGGCGGCAGGCTCAGCAAGTTCCTGGCTGACGGGGACTGCGTGTTCGGCCGGGAAATTGTTGCCAGTAACGGCAACATCCACACCGAGATGCAGGAAACCATCCGGGAGCACTGGAAGAAGGGGATGGAATAAACTTTTTAAAGCTCCGCGTAGTTATAAATGCATGATACAGGAACTGATCATACTCCTCGTTTTTCTGGCGGCCGCTTTCTATATGGCCCGCATGGTGTACCAAAGCTTTGCCGCCAAAAGCGGCTGTGCAAAGGGGTGCGGCAGCTGCGGCGCCATCGACTTTAAAAAGATCCAGCAGGAGCTTGATAAAAAGCAGGCGGCCGCACAGTAAGCTTATATATAGCCGCGCGTTCCTATTTCTAAGATTCCTGCTATATATAGCATTGCCAAAGGCGGGCGCTTCCGTTATTAATCCGCTTCTTTTTGTATCTAATACTCAATTTTGCGTATAGTTTTATACTGAGAGACTGAACCTAATAACTAAAATACTATGCAAGATAAAGTTGAAGAAAGATCTTTGGTAAATGTCTATAACCGGCTTTTCAAGGACGGGTACAAGCATGACTTCAAAGTATCGAAAGAAGGAAAACTCTGCTCTATGGACGAAAAAGAGAGCTTTGGGCCAGAGCAGGTGCGCATTGTAGACCACTATCGATTTGAGGGGGAAAGCAACCCGGATGACATGTCTATTTTATATGCCGTGGAAACAACCACCGGCCTGAAAGGAACCATCTCCAACTCCTATGGCCCATATGCCGACGAGAACGTAGACACTTTCCTGAAGCAGGTGGAAGACCTGGGCAAGAACCTTGACAAGAACGACAAGTAATAAAATTAACAAGTAATGGCAGTAACAGGCAGGGCCGGTACAACTAGTTGTACCGGCCCTGCCTGTTACTATATAAGGTATATATAAACGCGGTTATTTCCCGTTGCCTCCGATGCGTTGGCCGTCTTTGACGGTGGCATTCAGCGCCTGCAGTTGCTCCGTCAGCTTTTCGCCTCCCTTTATACCGAAGTCCAGGGTGCGGATCGGGAACGGGATGAGGATATCGTTGGCGTCGAAGGCTTTCTTAATCCGGATGATGGCATCGCTTTTAGCGCCCACATAGTCTACCTGCCGGCTATAGCTTACCCAGAACCGCGCCTTGAAGTTGATGGAACTGTCGCCGAACGAGTCGTACATCACCTCCACCGCCTTGGTCTTCACGCGGTTCTTCACGTCCTCCAATGCCTCAATCACCACCTGCTGCACGCGCTCCAGGTCTTCTGCGTAGGATATGCCCACCTCCAGGTCGATGCGGCGGGTACCATATATAGAAAAGTTCGTGAGCGGGTTCTCGAAAACCATTTTGTTCGGGAGCTTCACCAGCTCCCCTGTCACCTGCCGAATGTCGATGGTGCGCAGCGTGATGCGCTCGATGGTGCCGAAGTAGTCGTTGGTTTCGATGTTGTCGCCGACGCGAAAGGGCTTCTGCACCGCGATGATCACCCCGGAGATAAAGTTGGCGGCAATGTCCTGGAAGGCAAAACCCAGGGCCAGACCAATGATACCGACACCGGCCAGCAGTGAGATCACCACCCTGTCGAGGTTCAGCACGCTGAGGACGAAGAAGAAGCCCAGCAACAGCATGCCGATGTACAGGAGCGTCAGGATGAGGTTGTTAAGCGCGGCGCTGTGCGAGAACCTGTTGATGAATTTCCCGATCCAGCTTCTGATCAGCCCGGCCACATAAAACGTAAGGATCAGTAATACCAGCGCTACAAGAATATTCGGCAACATCAGCACCGTCTGCGCACCCCAAGCCTCCAGCTTATTCCAAAGCAGCTCCAGCGCCCCGTTCACGTCTCTCATATAGTTTGTCAAGTTGATTCTATTTAGGTTGTTGCTTATGCCCACACTTTAGTGCCTTCCGTGCAATTCCGGCACATTTCTATATCGGCCCTGGAGCCCAGAAGGGTTTGCCTGAACTGGCTGTAAGCCGGCCCGCGCCATACCTTCTCAAAACCTGCTTCCTTTAAATCGCCCATCCTGTACTCCGCGTCTTTGTCGAAGCAGCAGGGCACCAGCAGCCCGTCCCAGGTGATGACGCAGGAGTGCCACATCTTCCAGCAATGGTTCAGCAGCTTGTTCTTGATAGCAAAGCTGCCGTCGCCGTTGTTCCTGTACCGCGAGTAGTAGTCGATGGTCGGGATGAGCGGAGAGCCCTGCGCGTAGTCGTAAATCTGCGCCGTCTTGAATGCCACCTCATTTACCCCCAGCTCCTGCGCCAGTTTTTGTACGTCCTCCAGCTGGTGCTCGTTCGGACGCACTACTAGAAACTGGAACAGGACGTGCGGTGTTTTGGATTTCAGCTTTTTTTTCCACTTTACCACGTTGCGCGTTCCCTCCAGCACCTTCTCCAGCTTGCCGCCCACACGGTAGGCGGCGTATGTTTCCTGCGTGGTGCCGTCAATAGACACAATCAGCCTGTCCAGGCCCGACTCAACCGTTTTGCGGGCTGTGTCGTCGTCCAGGAAGTGGGCGTTGGTGGAGGTGGCGGTATAGATGCCTTTGTCTGAGGCGTACTTCACCAGCCCCAGAAAGTTTCTGTGCAGGTAAGGCTCCCCCTGAAAATAGAAGATGAGGTAGAGCAGGCGCCGGTGCAGCTGGTCGATGGTTTGCTTGAAAAGCTCGTCCTGCAGCATGCCGGTGGGGCGCGTAAAGGACCGCAGCCCGCTGGGGCACTCGGGGCAGCGCAGGTTACAGGAGGTGGTGGGCTCCAGCGAAATGCTCAGAGGGAAGCCCCAGTGCCTGGCCCGGCCCGTTAGCTTCGAGAGCATATAGCTGCTCACCACCTGCAGCGCATTGAGTGCCCGCAGCGGCGTCAGTTTCGATAAAAAGTTAAACCCGTCAGTCAGGTGCAGCTTCATGCAAAAAAGGCTAAGGCGGCAACAAAGGAAACAGGGGCCTTGCCGCCGAAAATAAAAGGGCAGCCGCAGTGGCTGCCCTCTAAGATATGGTTTCTGGCGCGAAAGGCCAAGGCTACGGCTTTTTAGTAGCGGAACAGGGCTTTCACGTTTGCGCGGTTGTCAGCACTTTGCGACATCCCGTTCAGGTTGCCGACGAATACTTTCCCGCCCTGTGCAATGGTCTTAATGGCCGCCAGGTTTATCAGGTCGTCGTCGCCCCGCTGGTACTCGTCGTGCACCTCTGCGGTGGCGCTCACAGCGTTATAGCTGCCCCAAACCGGCTGGCTCGGCGAAATAAACAGGGTATCTACCCGGCCATGCACCGCCTCGGCCGCCACGGTGGCAATATCCTCGGAGGTGGCGCCGGTGCCGGCCACGTTCTGATAGCGCGTCATCGAGTCGGTGTGCCCCTGCTGCATGAGCGGCTTCATCACGGCCAGCGCTTTGTCGTGCAGAGTGTTCATGTCGTCCACCCCCTCGTTCACGTTGATGTTCTGCGCCACGATGTGCCTGTACTTACTGATGCTGCGGTATATGCTGCAGTAGTGGTCCACGCCGGCCAGCACCAGCGGCTCGGTGGCGTTGTGCAGGATCTGCTGCAGGTTGTTGTCTATCTCCAGCATAAACTCCCGCACGCGCGCATGCTCCTCATCGCCTTTCGTGCTTCCCGCCCCGTGCACGATGTTACTGCCGTTCACGGTGGTCGTGGAGTTAGTAAAGTCCTGGTCGTTGCCTTTTACATCGAACTTAAGCGCCTGGTTAAACGTCTCCGGCACAAAAGAGCTGATATCTATCGGCCGGATCTTATCTATGGTAGCCTCATAAAAGGCGATCTTCTCGCGGTACAGGTTCAGGATAAAGAAGCGGCCGTTTTGGCTCAGGATAGGCAGGATAGGCGTGAAGTAAAACTGGTCCAGCACATACACTTCATTCGGCATGGCCATGGGCAGCGTGTAATGTGCTGAGAAACCCTTCGTAATAAACACTGCGAGGCCGTCGCCCTGGTGGCGCCAGAAATTATTGTCGTGCAACAGGTCTTCGGCTGGCTTTATATACTGTGCGATCTCCGCCTCCGGCACATCGTGCCTCTCCAGCAGCTCCTTCGCCTTCTTCACCTGGTTTTTAAAGCTGATGGTATCCGCTCCATTCAAGGTTTGCTGGCCGGCACGGTGAGTGGGTAAATAGAAGGACAGGCACAAAGCGTTCTGGGTGTTGCTTTGCACATTTATCATCTTCTCAATGTCGCTTTTGTTTATTAATGCCATAGAAGTTAGATTAAAAAGTGGCGTAAGAAATTCTTTGAATGCGCCTCCGTTTGTATAACGAGGGTACGTTAAAGTACGCAGCAAAACAAACTACGGTTATTGAAGTGCCGGATATAAAACGCCACTGGACAGGACGGCAAATCACAGAAGGCACGGGTGCCGGAGGGGGTATATAACAGGGGCTGAAACACATACGCGGCAGAAACCGCGCGTGCGCTCTTACCCGCTGCCGCCTGGGCAAAACGGGCTGCTGCTCTTGTCGCCGCTGCTTCAGATCAGCAGGCGGGCATTTCCTTCCCCGCGGGCCTTACCCGAACAGGCTGGCAAATACTTCCTCTAACCTGCCAAAAGCATGGATGTTGATCGAGAACTTGCTGTAGTCGAGGCCCTTTTTGTTGTACTTGGATATATAAATATCCCGGAAGCCCAGCTTCTCCGCCTCCGTGATGCGGTTCTCGACGCGGTTCACGGCGCGCACCTCGCCCCCCAAGCCCACCTCTGCCGCAAAAGCCGCCGTGCTGGGGATAGCCATATCCTCGAAAGAGGAAAGGATGGAGGCGCACACCGCCAGGTCCAGCGCCGGGTCCTCCACCTTCAGGCCGCCGGCCATGTTCAGGAACACGTCCTGGGCGCCGAGGCGGTAGCCGCCGCGTTTCTCCAGCACCGCCAGCAGCATGTTCAGGCGCTTGCCGTCAAAGCCGGTGCTGGTGCGCTGGGGGGTGCCGTAGGTGGCGGGCGTCACCAGGCTCTGCACCTCGATCAGCAGGGGGCGGTTGCCCTCCAGCGTGGCGCCGATGGCGATGCCGCTAAAGGCATCCTCGCGCTGCGAGATCAGGATCTCCGAGGGGTTGCTTACCTCGCGCAGCCCCGAACCCAGCATTTCATATATGCCCAGCTCCGAGGTGGAGCCGAAGCGGTTCTTAGTGGTGCGCAGGATGCGGTAGGTCATGTGGCGGTCGCCCTCAAACTGCAGCACGGTGTCCACCATGTGCTCCAGTATCTTCGGCCCGGCCAGGTTTCCCTCCTTGGTGATATGGCCGATCAGGAAAACCGGCGTGCCGCTCTCCTTTGCGAACTTCAGCAGCTCGGCCGTACACTCGCGCACCTGGCTCACGCTGCCGGCCCCCGACTCTATGAAAGAGGAGTGGAGGGTCTGGATGGAGTCGATGATGAGCACCTGCGGGCGCACCAGCTCGATTTGCTTGAAGATGTTCTGCGTACCGGTTTCAGTGAGGATAAAGCAGTCGGAGGTTTGGGCGGCAAGGCGCTCGGCGCGCATCTTGATCTGCTGCTCGCTCTCCTCACCGCTCACGTACAGCACCCGCAGCCCGCGCAGGCTCAGGGCGATCTGCAGCATCAGCGTGCTTTTGCCGATGCCCGGCTCCCCGCCGATCAGCACCATCGAGCCCGGCACAATGCCGCCGCCCAGCACCCGGTTCAGTTCCTGGTCCTGCGTCACGATGCGCTGCTGCTCCTGATAGCTGATGTCGGCGATCGGCTTTGGTTTGTTGGCCACCTGCGCCGTGGTGCTGCCTACCTTCCAGGCGGTGGTGGGGGTTACCTCCTCGCGCTGCACCACTTCCTCCACGTAAGTATTCCATTCCCCGCAGGCCGGGCACTTGCCAATCCATTTGGCAGACTGGGCGCCACAGTTCTGGCAGAAATAGGATGTTTTTATCTTGGCCATTGCCGTCGTTGTTCGTGTTTCGTTGAATATTTCCTGAAGCTATATATAACGCTATATAACTCTGTACAGGCATTGGTTGATTACCCACAATGTAAGTAATCGGGATACTTTCTATTAAAACCTGTTCCCGCTGCTCAGGCCAGCTTAAAAAAGGAAAAGCCTTCCAGCGCCGCGCTGTTCATACCTCGGCGACTACCGCCGCCTGTTTAAAATATACCCGGAAGGTAGAGCCTTTGCCGAGCTCGCTCTCCACTTCAATCCTGCCGCCGTTGTTCTCGATGATGCGTTTCACGATATATAACCCGATGCCGGTGCCCTCTACGTGGCTGTGCAGGCGCTTGAACATGGTAAACAGCTTGTGCTGCTGCTCTTTTTTGATGCCCAGGCCGTTGTCCTGAATCTCCAGCACCAGGAAACCTTCCTCCCTGTAAGTGGCGACATGGACCTCCGGCGCGCGCTCCGGCGACTTGTATTTGATGGCGTTGGAAACAAGGTTATATATGATGCTGCGCAGGTTCTTGCGGGCATACAGTATATCCTTCACCTCAAAATCAGTGGTGATGGTAGCGCCAGTTTCCTGGATCAGGCCGTCTATATCGGTTGTGATGCCCTCCAGCATGGTGTCGAAGGAGAGCGGCTCCACCGCCGACTGCAGTTCCTTCTGCACTTTGGTGATCTCGGCAAGGTCGGCGATGGTTCCTTTCAGCTTGTTTACGGCGTGCTGCACCATATCCAGCACCTGCTCATCCTCCCTGTTCAGTTTGCCCTGCAGCACATCGCGCAGCAGCGTGGCCAGGCCCTCCATGTTGGCGATAGGGGACTTCAGATCGTGGGAGGCGGTATACACAAAGCTGTCGAGGTCGTTGTTGATCCGTAGCAGTTCGTCGTTTTTCTCGCTCAGCTCATCGTTCGTCGACACCAGCTCTTTCCGTGCCCTCACCAGTTCAGTCACTTCCACCGCAAACAACAGCACCGCCTCTACCTGGCCGTTGGTGTCGAGCAGCGGCTGGTACACCAGGTTGAAGTAGCCTTGTGCCAGCTGCCCGTTGTTGCGGTCGAAGGTGGCCGGCATCTCATTGCCCACAAACGGCTCGCCTGTCTTCAGCACACGCTCAACGCGCCTGAAAAAGCCTTTTCCTTCTTCCCGGGTGTGGGCATCATATATGGTTTTGCCAACCAGCGGCCGGTTGCCGTACAGCCGGCGATACTGCGGGTTGGCCAGCACGTATTGTAAATCGGAGGCGCGCACCAGGCCCACCACGGCCGGCACCTCCAGAAACAGCTTCTGCAGCAGTTCGGCGTTCTGCTTTACCTTCCGCTCCGCCTCCTTTATCTCCGTGATGTCGATGATAGAGCCAATGTGGCCCAGGAACTCCCCGTTTATACCATACCGCGGCATGGCCGTGTTCATCGCCCAGCGCAAGGTGCCGTCGTGGCGGCGCAGGCGCATTTCCATCTTGAAGGAGCCCGACTCGCTGGCGGCTTTCCGGAACACGTCGGAGTAACCCTGCATGTGCTCCGGCTCCAGCACCTTGCGCCAGCCCATGCTGATGCTCTCGTCGAAGGTGAGCCCGGTAAAGTCGAGCCACTGCTTGTTTACATACACGCAGTTCCCGGTGGGGTCGCCGACCCATATCATCACCGGGGCGTTGTCGGCCATGGTCCTGAAACGCGCCTCGCTCTCTACAATCGCCTGCTGTATCCGCTTCTCGTCCGTGATGTCACGCACCTCGATGATGGTGGCCGTCGGCACGCCGTTTTCTATGATCGGCCGCGCCGCGCAGGTCACATCGAAGAAGGTGCCGTCTTTCCGGATAAACACATCCTCGTAGGCCCGCATGCTGTTGTTGGTTGGCAGCGCCCTGTCTATCGGGCACTCGTGCAGCGGGAAAGGGGTGCCGTCCGGGCGCGTATGGTGGATCATGTTGTGCAGCGGCTTCTTCGTGATCTCCTCAAACGTATACCCCGTCATTTCCTCGGCTGCCGGGTTCATGAACGTACAGTAGCCCCTGGCATCCATCATAAAGAGGGCAGCCGTGGCGTTGTCTGTGATGGTCTGCTTCAGGCGGTTAGAGCGGCGCGTGTTGGACAGCGACCAGATAATGAAAGCCATCAACAGGCTGATGATCCCGCCGCCCATCAATATAAAGTAAGGCAGGTCGGTATCAGAGTTATACCCGAACTCCGGCGCAGCCGAGATATGGAGGCGCCAGGTGTGGTTGCCGATGGTAATGGTTTTAAGCTGGCTGAAGCTCCTGTCGCTTGCCGTTTGGTAATGCAACGTGGAATCGGTGCTGTAGAGCAGATTCTGCGCTGTGAGGCTGGTGCCGTCATACACCTCCAGGTCGATGTCCTGGTAATTCTGCTGCAGGATGGAAGTCATCAGGTCCGCGGCCCGGAAGGGGCTGTACACAAAACCCTTGATCAGGCGCTGCCGGTCCTGAATGGACTTCGGGTCGGTGTCGTTCCTGTATACCGGCAGGTAAATCAGAAAACCGGCCTGTTCGTCTTTGCCGTTTTCCTGTACCAGCCGCACTTTGCCCGATAAGGCAGGTTGCTTTGTGTCGCGGGCAATGCGCATCGCCGACTGCCGTGTGTCCTCACTGAACATGTCGAACCCGAGGGCGCGCAGGTTGCGGCCGGCAAAAGGCTCTATATAGGTAATCGGGGTGTAGGCATAGCGCTTGCCTTCCGGGTTCACGGTATAGCCGCTGAAGCCCTCTTTTCGCATGTTCTGCTCATGCCGCGCCACTTCCGTGGGGGTATGGAGAAACTGCGCATACCCGATGCCCTGTATGCCCGGGTAATTCTGCTCGATGCCCAAAGAGTTGTAGTAGGTGTGCAGGGCGCGGCGCTCCACGGTGTCGGAGGCCACAAAGAAAGCCTTAGCGCCGATCAGCACCTGAATGTAATTGTGCATGCGCCGTTCCACAGCCGCCGTCACCTGGTTGGCGCGCATGCTGAACGCTTTCTCGCTCCGCTCATCCACTTTCTTTTTTGTCTCGGAGTAGATGAAGAGCGTAAGCAGCAAAATGAGCAGGAAAGAGAAGACGGCAATGTAGTATTCCCTTAAAAAACGAGCCAGCCTGACTACTTTCATTCGTTATGGTATTATGTGGAGGCTTTGGGGCAGGAGCAAAAGGCGCCCACCACCGCGAATAGTTCCCCTACAGGCAGTTTTGCCCTGATTATCAAATTTAGAAAAAATGCCGGAAGCCTCCGTCTCTAAAAACCCCTGGCAGCAGAAAAATTATATTTAGCCCGTAAACCGGCATTGCAAAGGTACGGCAAAATAAGTATATTTCTTGGCTATGGCACCTTCAGGGCGTTGGTGGCTAAAGGCTTCATTATCAATTGGCGGCTTATGAAAACAATTCAGCAGTGGTTCCACGAATACGGCCTGAGCCACCAAAACCACACCAACAAACTTATCCACTGGATTTGTGTTCCGCTGATATTCTTCAGTATCACGGGCCTGCTGGCCAGCATCCCAAGCGGCGCGTTGCAGCAGCCGTTCCCGGCACCGCTACAGCCCTATGTCCATTTCGGCACCATCTTGCTGCTGCTGGGGCTGCTGTTTTACCTGCGCCTGTCTTTTTCCATGTTCCTGGGGATGGCGCTGGTGTGCCTGCTGGTACTGTGGGCGGTGCGCGCAGTAGACGCGGCCTTCGAGGCACCGCTCTGGCTTATATGCCTGGTTGTGTTTGTGCTGGCCTGGGTCGGGCAGTTCTACGGGCACAAGGTGGAAGGGAAAAAGCCGTCTTTCCTGAAGGACCTGCAGTTCCTGCTGATAGGCCCGGGCTGGCTGCTCGGCTTTATTTATCGGAAATTGGGGATACCGTATTAACTTAGCGCCACCAATACGTGTCCCATGCTGGAAATCATTAAGAGTTTACTTATTGCCTTTTTCGCGGTGGCGGTGCTGCTGCCTGTCGTGCGGTATGCGCTGCGCAGGCTATCGCCGGCGCAGGATACCGCTGCCATGCCGGCAGATGAGCTGAAGTATATACAGAAGCAGGAACTGAAGCTGACGGTGATTTATTTCTTTTTCGCGGCCGTCTTGTCGGTGTTCTGCGCGGGCATGCTGGCCCTTGCTTCCAGTATCATGCACTCCTCTGCGGCCTATATGTACGTGCTCACCCCCAACTTCAGGGCCTTTTTCGCGCCGGGCCTGCTGCTGGGCCTCACGCTGGCCGTGCTGCCCCTGCGGCTGGTGCAGCGCACGCTGCTGCACCACGATTATGACCTTTACAAAACCTACACCCGCCAGGTGGAGGGGGAAAGCTCCAACCGCATCTACAACATCCTGCTGCTCCTGATGCTGGCGCTCTCCGGGGTTGTGATCTGGTATGCGCTGCGCTGGCACGTGAACATCGGCGAGGAAAAAGTGGAGGTGACAAACCTGCTGCTGGAGCAGCGCATCTACGGCATGCGCGACATCCAGAGCATTCACTATTTAGGCGCCGAGGGCGAGTACCTGATCTCCTTCACCGACCAGGCCAACATCAACACCACCTACCTGAAGCCGGCCACGCTGGAAATGATCGCGCTGCTTTCGGCCAAATCGGGCAAGCGGGTTATCCGGTAAGGGCCAGGCTGCATCGGGTGCTTAGTTGCAGGGGAGGCAAGCCATTCCTGCGGATGCCCGTATGATAAGAAAGAGGATTAGAAGGATTTATATATAAACTGACAGCGCAGGCAAGGCGCCGGGCGGGCATCGGATTCCTGAAGCGGCCCTTGCTATGTAAACGGGATAGATTCCTCTAAAACGAAAAAGTGTTGCGCCTTAGGCCTTGATACTTTTGCCGCTTTACTTAGTTTTGCCACAGACACTTATTTCTTTCATCTTAATAGATAAAGCTATATGCAATTTCGGGTAGAAAAAGACACCATGGGGCCCATAGAGGTGCCCGCAGAAAAATACTGGGGCGCACAGACGCAGCGCTCAAAAGAGAACTTTACCATCGGCGGCCAGACCATGCCGAAGGAAATTATCGAAGCCTTTGCCATCCTGAAGAAATCAGCGGCACAGGCCAACGCGCAGCTGGGCGTGCTGGCACAGGACAAAGCCGACATCATCAGCGAAGTGTGCGACGAGATACTGGCCGGCACCCTGGACGGGGAGTTTCCGCTGGTGGTGTGGCAGACAGGCTCGGGCACGCAATCAAACATGAACGTGAACGAAGTAGTGGCCAACCGCGCACACGTGCTGCTGGGCGGCAACCTGCTGGACGAAAAGAAGAAGGTGCACCCGAACGACGACGTGAACAAGTCCCAGTCGTCGAACGACACGTTTCCGACCGCCATGCACATAGCCGCCTACAAAAAAGTGGTGGAGCACACGCTTCCCATGATCCAGAAGCTGCGCGATACGCTGCACGGCAAGTCGGAGGAGTTTATGAACGTGGTGAAGATTGGCCGCACGCACCTGATGGACGCCACGCCGCTGACGCTGGGGCAGGAGCTGTCGGGTTACGTGGCACAGCTGGAGTACGGCATGAAGGCGCTCCGCAACACGCTGCCGCACCTGAGCACGCTGGCCCTGGGCGGCTCCGCCGTCGGCACCGGCCTGAACACGCCGGAAGGATATGCCGAACTGGTGGCTGAGAAAATATCAGAGTATGCCGGGCACGCGTTTATCACGGCGCCCAACAAGTTTGAGGCGCTCGCCGCGCACGATGCCGTGGTAGAAACCTCCGGTGCCCTGAAGCAGCTGGCCGTAAGCCTGATGAAGATTGCCAACGATATCCGTTTGCTGGCCTCGGGCCCCCGTTCCGGCATTGCGGAGATTCTGATACCGGAGAATGAGCCGGGCTCTTCCATTATGCCGGGCAAGGTGAACCCGACACAGGCTGAGGCCATGACCATGGTGTGCGCGCAGGTAATCGGTAACGACGTGGCCATCTCCATTGGCGGCATGAACGGGCATTTCGAGCTGAACGTGTTTAAGCCGGTGATGATCTACAACCTGCTCATGAGCGCCCAGCTGATCGGCGATGCCTGCGACTCATTCGACAAGCACTGCGCCGTGGGCATCGAGCCGAACACCGAGAAGATAAAGGACAACCTGGAGAACTCGCTGATGCTGGTAACGGCCCTGAACCCGCACATCGGGTACGACAACGCCGCCAAGATCGCGAAGAAGGCCCACAAAGAAGGCACCTCGCTCCGCAAAGCCGCCATCGAGCTCGGCCTGCTCACCTCAGAGCAGTACGACGAGTGGGTAAGGCCGGAGGATATGATCGGCAGTTTGAAGAAGTAGGTTTCTTGTAGCAAAATATTACTTATCAAACCTGTAGAGACGCAAAATTTTGCCTCTTTACGTAGAAAAAAAGCAGCTCCATCAAGAGCTGCTTTTTCGTTTAATTGTGTATAAGAGAATACTGTGTATAAGAGAATAAATTATGGATGAAATTGAAAAAAAGAAACTTATCAATCTCTATGAGCAGGTAAAGTCTAATGACACTTTCTCCTATATAAGAGCACTGGAGAAATTCAAAAAAGATGAATATTATAAATTCTATCTATTTCTACAATCAAATAGGCAAGTAAACTCTTTTCTCAATTATAACTACAGTAAACTTGTAAAACTTGTTGAGTATCATAACTCTCCTGAAGTTCATTCTAAAGTTTGGGATGACTATAACCCTTCTTATAGATGGAGACAGCAGAGAAGCATAACAATGCAGCTTTTTAATTATCTCAGTAGCATTTTTGCAACAGTCGATTTTTCGAGGAGCAATATGAGGGGATATATCTCTTTGAATCCAGAAGTAGAAAGTAAGTTGATTAGGAGCAAAGAAATATATTTTGATAAGAACCCACATCACAAATTTATTCAAGACTTAAGAAACTACACGAGTCACAACTCATATTTAAGAATTGGGACAGAATTCTCTATCAATGGAGAGTCAGACATTCCAAAAAGGAATGTATATATTTTAAAGTCGGAGCTACTCGAATCTGATAAGTGGCACAGTTTATCTAAAAAGCTTCTGGAATCGCAGGAGTCTAAAATATACATCATTGATATCATCAAAAATCATTTTCCAGTTTTTAATGAATTTCAAAATTGGTGTTATTTAGCTCTTTTACAAGTAACCCCAAAGTTTACTCTGGAATTCAGAAATGAGTTAGAAGGTCTGCTGACTTTCGCTGAAAGAGTAGACTTGGCTCGCACCTCACTTCCTTTTAACCAATCTTATATTAGATATATTGACCTGATAATCAAAGAAAGTGAGAGTAGGTGTAGCATTCCGTTTGAGTATCTTACCCCAAATACGAACATAAAATAATCCCCACATCCCGCAAGTTTAGCGATAGCGCAACTTGTGGTTATACTTTGCAGCCAGTTTGTAACTGGCGTTCATGCAATTCTACTTTCGCAAGTTGAAAACTTGCTGCCTTACTTCCCACAAGTTACCGCTTCGCTCAAACTTGCGGGATAAAGGGAGATAAAGGTCATTTTGCAGGACAAGCAGGCGCCTTTCAGGTGGGGTAGGATAACTTTTCAAACGGCAAAGCTGTTACGTTCTTCGGCTACAGACTTTGCGCCTCTATATACCCAGAGCGGCTATGCTATAGCTAATGAGGCATTAGAACTATGGCATAGCCGCTGTGAACTTCAATCGAAAGAAAACATCCAGCCACCGGTCAAGTGACTGCTTCTGATTCAGCCCTCCTATATAGGAAGGCTAGTGCTTAAATGTGTTTTGAATATACAGTTAAAACTACCACTGGTATAGCTCAGACGGTGCGGATTCCCAGGTGGTTTTATCTGTTGCCTTCACCTGCATGGTTCCGTTAGAGGTCAGGGTTACGTTTTTCAGTTTGTAGATGCCCTCTCTCAGGTTTGCAGGGGTGGTCAGCCCTTCCACTTTCACCTCACCCGGAATGCTGCCCCCGTCTCCGGCCGCAACCGTTTCGAGCACCTCAATCGTCTTCATCGGGCAGAAATACATCACCACCTTACCCCGGCTTTTCTCCAGGCGCACAGGAGACAGGTTTGCAGTCACCGTCTCCCCGTGAGACAGTTTTTCCTCCTGCATCCTTTTCTGCAAAACCTCCGGTTGCGAAGAAGACGTGATAATGACCTGCTTTGATTCTCTGGCACCCGAAGGTTGCTCCTTAATGCCAAACAAATTTCTAAAAAAGGATGTGTAAACTGTCATAGTGCTTAACTTTTAGGTTATCAATTAATTTTAAGGATCAATTGTAAGTCAGCAGGTTGATGTATTCACTCACTGGCTCTGCGAATGGCTTATTAAATGAGAAACGAGGTAATCTCAGCTCTAGTTCTTCCTGATCAATTATAACTGTCTATGTATCAGTTTTTTGGTGTGAACGGAGCTAAAATAAAGGCAAACTGCACCTTGTGTTACCAGCATGCCCGAACACCCTGTGTTATGCTACTTGCGGGTCAGCGTTTTAAGCTCATTTTGAGACCACCTGAGAGCGCAAAACCCCGAAGGCGCTCATCAGAAATCCCCTGTAAAAACGCTGCCCCTGGGCCACCTGCCGCCTCGCCGCCACAAATCATTCTGGTCTTTTGTTTGTTCTGAAAAGTACACGTATAAAAAAGACGAACAACGAAACAGAACCTATGAAAGTAGCGAAAGACCCATCAGAGTATAACACGCTTACACCGGAGGAAGCGCGCATCATCGTAAACAAGGGCACGGAGTACCCTGGCACCGGAGAATACGAGCATAACAAGGCGGAAGGCGTTTACTTGTGCAGGCGCTGCAACAACCCGCTCTATACATCAGAATATAAGTTTGAGTCGCACTGCGGCTGGCCAAGCTTTGATGATGAAATAACAGGGGCTGTGAAGCGCGTGCCGGACGCCGATGGGCGCCGCACCGAGATCGTGTGCGCGAACTGCGGCGCGCATCTGGGCCACGTATTTGAGGGCGAGTACCTGACGCCAAAGAACGTGCGCCATTGCGTAAACTCCCTGTCGATGAAGTTTGTGCCGGCAGAGGAGTTGTAAACGCCCTATAAGGTGATGACCGAAAGGCAGATGGGGAAGCGCATCTGCCTTTCGCTTTTAACAGGGGCCTGGCTGTCTCCTGAAACAGACCGGACGGAGGCGGGCAACTTTATAACTCCGCTTCAAGTAAACTCCCTTCGTAAACGTTTCGCACCGCCCATAACTGAACCTATGGCCCGACCATCCTTCTTCAGGACCCGCTACAACAGCTTTAAATTTGCCATCAAGGGAATGACCGCTGTTTTCCGCAGCGAGCCGAACATGCACCTGCACGTGCTGGCAGGCATTGTTGTGTTTGTGATGGCCTACCGGTTTGAGGTGACGCGCCTGGAGTGGTGCATGCTTGTGTTCTGCGTGGGTATGGTGTGGATGGCCGAGATCTTCAACACCTCTATCGAGACCCTGACCGACCTGGTGTCGCCGGAGCAGCATGTGCTGGCAGGCAAGACGAAGGACCTGGCGGCCGGGGCTGTGCTGATGGCGGCCATTACTTCGGTAGTGATCGGCCTGCTCATCTTTATTCCGTACTGGCAGGCCTACATAAACAGTTAGCCCTTCAGGCTGGTATATAAAGAGGTGTTTATTACCTTTGCTCCGCAACAGCAACACGCATATGGCGAAAGCAGGCACTACATCACGGGCATTTCTACTGGCAGCCGTTCTGGCAGCAGCAGGCTGCAAGCCGGGCATATCCCCGATGATACCGGAGGCCGCCACCGCCAATGCCATGGGCGCTCCGTGGCTGAACGAGCTGATACAGCAGTTGCAGGAGGAGAAAGCCGCCAATCCGACCGCCAGAATTTACCGCTACACTTACAATGACCAGGAAGTATATTACCTGACCAGCCGCTGCTGCGATGTGCCTAGCAAGGTATTCGACATGTACGGCAACGTGCTGTGCGAGCCGGACGGCGGCCTGACGGGCAGGGGAGATGGCCGCTGCCCCGACTTCGCGGAAAAACGATCTGATGAAACTTTAATTTGGGAAGATAAACGAGAACAATAAGGAACCATGACTGGAAACGACGTACTGAAAAACCTATCGGAATACAACATCTGGGCTAATCAAACCATGCTGGATGTGTTCAGCAGCCTTCCGGAAATACCCGCCAGCGCTGCACGCCTCTTCAGCCACGCCCTGAATGCCCAGGCTATCTGGATTGCCCGCATCACCGGCACCGAAAGCCCCGTGAAGGTATGGCAGGAGCACGATTTAGAGGAACTGAAGAAGCTGCATCAGTATTCTTCCCACAAGATTGCTGAGCTGGCGCAAAACGCCGACGAGGCTGAGTTTAACCGCCTGATCGATTACAGCAACAGCCTCGGCAACCAGTACAGCACCCGCGTGCTCGACATCCTGACGCACGCCTTCAACCACGCCACCTACCACCGCGCCCAAACCGCCACCGAGTTGCGCAGGAAAGGCCACACGCCTCCCAACACCGATTACGTGACCTATGTGCGGGAGCTGATGGGGCAGGTGTTTTAAGGCATCAGCTTTCAGACGACAGACATAAGACTCCCTATATATAAAAAGAGGCTCTCCCAGCGGAAGAGCCTCTTTTTATATATAGGGAGATTTGATTTTTGACGCTGATGATCAGGCCTGATGAAGCAAAGCGATTATATATTCCTGCTCATCATCTGCCAAATAGCCTTTCGATAAATCATCCTTCTGAAAAACTTATTCAGGCAGCTCTACAGTGCCTAAGTCTTTTATCTGATCCTTGCTTACGTTTACGCCCTCTACGGTTGTGTCGTGCGCGGCGCCTTCGGTGTAGAATTTAACGGTATAGGTGCCCTCCTCAATGCCCTTGATGAGGAAGTCGCCGTTGTCGTTGGCAAATCCCCCGATGGTGTCGTTGGCTGCCGAGATCACATAGATACCCGGCTTATACGCGGCTGGCGTTACCTTGCCCCTGATGCCGCCTGCAATGGCCTTTGTAATGGTGCGCACCACCGGCTTCAGGTTATAGCCGCCGTTACCCTTCGCCACCACCGATTTCGCGGCGTCAAAGTCCAGCAGCACCATATAGGTGACGTCGCTCTCGAGGTGAGCGTCGATCTGCAGCTTTACGCCCGAGGTCTGGCCGCTTGGCGTTTGCAGGTCCACCACGGAACCGTCTTTCAGCTTCAAGGTGTTGTCATCGCCCAGTACCAGCCTGATCTGCGAGATATGGCCGACGGGCAAATTAGCACTGGCCAACAGGGTGTCGCGGCCGTTGGCGAAGTCCAACAGGTTATATACGCCGGGGTGTATCTCGTCCAGCGTGATCCAGCCGTCTTCACTGTCTCCGTCCTCCTTGTGCACCTGCACCGACTCTATCTCCACGTTTACCTCCTCATAATCGCCGGGGGCATCGGTAAGGCGCACCTCCATTTTAGCAGTGCCTGTGCCCTCATCGGTTTCACTGTCGCATGCGCTGAAGCCGATCAGAAGGCCGCTCAGCAGAAAAGGAATAATGTGCTTTCTCTTCATAAAAATTGTATTAAGTTTTAGTTGCGCTCGGGTGAAATCGCACCCATTATACGGGTAAACGAGATAAAGTTGTATTTATATATATAGGAAAGTAAAAATAAAAGCCAGCAGAAAAAACATCTCTGCTGGCTTTATCTATAGATTTATATATAAACAGGGTTTTACCCGCTTTTCCGCACTTACTGGTTCGCTCCTGCCTTGGTAGTGTCCGGGGTAGCGGCTGGCTTGGTCAGCTGCCGCAGGAACCCGCCCACTTTGTCGGTGGCCTGCTTCTTGATCTGCTGCTCGGCCTCTGCGCGCTTCTTGTCCAGCTCTTGCTGTGCCTTGCGCTCCACCTCCTGCCGCTTACGGACCAGTTCGTTCTGCACGCTGTCCTGTAACTGCTGCCTGCGCTGGTCCACCTGCTGCTTGGCCTCATCCAGCTTATTCTTCACCACGCTTTGCACCATATCGGCGGCCTTCTCTTTCACAGAGCCGCCCGCCAGCGAAACGCGGGGGTCGGAGTACGTGCCGCCCACGTTCAGCTTCAGCGTGACGCGCTCTGAGTTGGCCAGGCTCTCGTTGCCCAGCAGGGAGGAAAGGCGTGTGTTCAGCTCGCGGCCAACCTTGCCCGCAGGCACATCCAGCGCCGTGATATAGTCAATGCCTCCATCTGCGCTGGTGCTTCCGCCAACGGACATGCCTACGTTCCCCACATCCATCTTAAACGGCTTCACGATAAACTTGCCGTCCACAATCTGGGCATCGATTATCTTGTTCTCGATCACGAAGTTGCGCAGCTCCTCGAAGTGCGTCAGGCTGCTGATCTTGTCTACGATCGGCACGTTGCGCACAGCCGCCCGAAGCACTTTGATCACGCCCTCGCCATCCAGCGTCTGGAAAACCGGAACCATATTCTGGCCCAGTTCCCCGGCGAAGGCAAAGTTGGTAGAGAATTTCCCTTCCAGTACCTTGGCAATCGGGGCGAAGGCCTGTACGGTGTTAAAGGCATCAAAGGCCTCTTTAAAACCTAAGTCCTGTATATCCAGCTTCATGTCGAAAAGCGGGTGCTGCAGGCTTTGGGTATTGTAGCTGCCGCTGGTGGCAAAGGTTGCGCCCAGGGTGTTGAAGGAGACCTTGTTCAGCCTGGCTATCTTGTCTTTCACCTGCACCTGCCCGGTCATGTTGTTCAGCTTCAGGTTTTCGTACAGCACCTGCTTGGCGTCTATGTTCAGGGCCACGTCCAGGTTTGCAGGCACCTCCACCACCCCTTCCGAGGCGGTTTCCTCTACCGGCGCGCCCGTGTTCTCGTCCACCAGCCACTCGTTCACATCAAAGCGGTTGGAGCTGATGTTGAAGGTGCCGCGCAGCGGCTGGTTATCGGCCAGCGCATAGCCTACATAGTTCGAGAGACTGCCGTTGGCCTGGATGTCGCTCTTGCCCAGGTACCCGCTCATGTTCTGCAGGTTGATGCGCTCGTTGTTGAACGTGGCGTTGGCTTTGCTGATTTTCATCCCCTGCGGCAGGTCGGTGCTCACAAAGTTGAGGTTGCTCACCGCCATCGTTCCGTTTGCGGTGATGTTGTTGTATTTCTCGTCCTCTATGTCGCTCATCTTGCCTTTGGCCGCCACATCTGCGTTTATCCGGCCGGAAAGCGTCATGTTCTCCAGCGGGAATATCTTGGTGAGCTTGGTCAGGTCCAGGATACCTTTGATGCGGCCATCGAAAGCCGGCTGATCGATGCCCTGAATCAGCATGCGGCCCTCCAGCGGCTCGCCGTCCAGGTTCATGTTAAAGCGCTCGATGTTGATGCGGGTGTCGTCGGTGTTGCCGGTGGTGTTGCGGACGTTCGTCACCATGTTCAGTTGCTGGATCGGGGCCGGGAAGTCTTTTGACTTCACGTAGCCGTTGGTCAGGTTCAGGTCGGCGTCTATCACCGGCATGCTGGTCTCGCTGTAGGTTCCTTTGGCATTGGCGTCCACTTTCAGCAGGCCGCGCAGCGTCATGTCCTCTACCGGGAACACCTTGGTGATTTCTGCCAGGTCCACGTTCGCCTTCACGTTCCCGTCCACAAGCATGGTCTTGTCAAGGCCTTTGATCACGGCTTTGGCGTCCACGGGGTTTTTGCCCAGGTCGAGGTGGAACTGGCGCACCTCCACGTTGGTGTTCGCAAGCTCGCCGTCCTTGCTGTCGACGCTCATATCCACGTTGATGTTGCGGGCCGCCTCCGGCAGGTCAGGGTATTTAAACATCCCGTTGATCACTTTCAGGTCCATGCCATAGCCCGGCATGAGGGTATCGAGCATGCGCCCTTTCATATAGCCCTCAAAGCTCAGCTTCCCGTCTGTCTTAATGTCCTCGAACTGCTCGCTGTACATGCCCGGCACCACCGACAGCACATTGCGGAAGTCGGTTTCGGTGGCGGCAAAGGTCAGGTCGAAGTCAATGGCCTCGTCCGGCATCAGGATCGTGCCGTCGAACTTAAACGGGAACTCGTTGATGCGGATGTTATTGTCTTTGAAGGTGTAGAGGTACTGGTTGAGGTCCATGGCCATCGTGACGTCGGCATTGAGCCTGGCATTCTCTATATAATTCGCCCCGTCGTAGGTCATCGTGAAGCGTTCAGCCGTGGTCTGCGACTTCATATCGAACACATCCTTCTCAAAATCGCCGCTGCCGGTATGGTTTACGTTATAGCCCACCATGCCGAACGGTATGCTCAGGTCGTCGTAGTACAGCGTGCCGTTGTTGACCTCCCAGCCTTTGATGGCCATCCTGAAATCGCTGGCCAAGGTATCCTCCGGCGTTTCAGCGGCGGTGGAGTCGTCGATCATGATGTCCCAGTTGGCCTTGCCGCTCTTGAGCACAAGCAGCCGGATCACGGGTTCGTTCAAGGTGATGGAGTTCACCTTCAGCTCGTCTCCCGAGATCACGCTCATCAGGTTCAACCCCATCCGGAAGGAGGGGATGCGGGCCAGCGTGTCGGTGGCGAAGGAGTCTTTGCCGATCACAGACAGGTTCTCCACGCCCAGCGACAGGTTCGGGAAGTTGCGGAAGAGCGAGAGGCTCACATCGTCTGTCTGGTAGACCACCTCGGCGTTAATATTCCGGGCGATCTCTTTGTCTAAGGCCAGCTTGATTTTATCTTTGAACAGAAGAGGCACCAAAGCCGCCGCGGCAAACAGCAGGGCCACAAAGATAAAAAAACCGATAGCTACTTTTTTCATATAGGATTAGGATCGTTTCGATGGTTGCATGACTATATAAACTATAGTAGAAGCACAATAGCTAAAACCGTGCTAATTTATACATTGCTTCTTTAATGACATACTCTTTATATATAGCGTAGCTGCTAATTCGTTTGGTATAGGCATGGGGCTAAAAAAGATTTTCGTGGCGTGCGTGTGCTGCCTGTGTGCCGTGGTGGCCGCGGCGCAGGATGTGCACCTCACCCAGCAGTATGCCAACCGCCTGTACCTGAACCCGGCCTTCGCGGGCATAAACAGCAGCTGGAGCGTGGCGCTGTCCCACCGCAACCAGTGGCCTGCGCTCAACGGCTCCTTCATCACCAACCAGCTTGCCGCCGATTACAGAATCCCGGGTACAAAGAGCGCGGCGAGCCTGCTGGTGCAGCAGGACCGCGCCGGTGTGGGCGGCCTGCAGAAATGGCAGGTGGCGGGCGGCTATGCCTACCATACCAACCTTAGCTCTAAATGGGCCATGTCGGCGGGCTTGCAGGCGGCAGTGGCCTCGCTGCGCGTAAACTTCGACAACCTCGTGTTTGGGGACCAATTGTCGGATAAGGGGATAGTGGCTGTCACGTCGGCGGAGGCAAGCAGTTTTGAGCCAAGCTACTATGTCGATTTCACGGTGGGCGGGCTGGCTTACACCGACCAGTTCTGGGCCGGCCTCACGGCGGCGCACCTCAACAGACCCGGGTACGGATTCAACCGCGAAACCGAATTACCCATCCGCTATATAGCCATCGCAGGATATAAATTTTATACTAAAACCTATGAAGAGCAGGGCCAGCTGTTTGAGCTGAGCTTCTCACCCACGGCCACTTTCATGCACCAGCAAAATTTAAATCGCTTAGATATAGGGCTATATACTATTTACACGCCTCTCACGTTAGGACTCATATACAAAGGTGTTCCGGTAACAGGTGGAACTAACCAGGACCAAACACTGTCCGTCATAGCAGGGTTGCAGCTGCGGAGCATACGCCTTGGCTACAGCCACGACGTTGGCTTGCAGGGATTTAGCGCAGAAGCCGGCGGTGCAAATGAAATTTCACTCGTTTTTGAACCGTCTGATTTTAACAATTTGTTTAAAAGCCGCTCAGGCCGCAAATTAAACAGGAACATTGTTTGTCCGGCGTTCTGATTTTAATTATAATTGCACATTAAATTCCGTTACAAGAACCTTATCTTAATTGGGTACTAATTTATGAAGTTGATTAAGTATTTATCAGTTGCGGTTATGGGAGGCTTTCTCATGGCATCCTGCTCTAAAGGAGGGCAGCCAACCAGCACGAACCCTGGCGACTACAGTAGCTCCACCGGTATCGAGTATGGTGAGGATGAAGAGGCTTTCGACGTGCCGGATTACGCTGAGTTCCCACAGGGCCCCGGCCTGGTGTTCATCGAAGGCGGCCGCACGGTGCTTGGCTCGATGGAGGAGGATATCGCCATGACGCGCGACAACGTGGAGCGCACGGTAACGGTGGCTTCTTTCTACATGGACGAAACGGAAGTAGCGAATATTCATTGGCTGGAGTACCTGCACTACCTGAAGAAGGACTCTCTGCCGGAAGTATACCAGGCTGCCCTGCCAGACACAACCGTTTGGTCGCGCCAGCTTTCTTTCAACGACCCTTACGTAACGTATTACCTGCGCTACCCAGGCTTCCGCTTCTTCCCGGTGGTGGGCGTGAGCTGGCTGCAGGCAAATGATTTCTGTATATGGCGCACGGCCAAGGTAAACGAGAACTTCGCTGCGCAGGAAACTGGCGGCGGTGGCCGCAGGGGCCTGTTTGGCCGCCGCGGAAACGACGAGCCTGTAGAGGGGGAGGCCCCTGGCATTGAGTCCGGGCTTGTTTTGCCGAACTACCGCCTCCCAACAGAGGCTGAGTGGGAATATGCGGCGCAGGCCATGATCGGCACGCAGTACAACGAGGACGAGAACCAGAACAACCGTCGCCTTTACCCATGGGACGGCCACCAGGTGCGCAACCCGTACGGCAAGGAGATGGGCAAGTTTATGGCGAACTTCAAGCGTGGCCGCGGTGACTATGCCGGTATCGCAGGCTCACTGAACGACGGCGCCATGATCACGGATTATATATACAGCTACCCGCCAAACGACTTCGGTTTATACAACATGGCCGGCAATGTGAACGAGTGGGTGCAGGATATCTACCGCCCGCTTTCTTACCAGGACGTGGAAGACCTGAACCCTTTCCGTAGAGACGGTTACCTGGATGAGTCTGAGAACTACGACTCAAGCGAAGGCTACCACTCATTGGTGAACGACGAGGTGCGCGTGTTCAAGGGCGGCTCCTGGAAAGACGTAGCCTATTGGTTGTCTCCTGGCACACGCCGCTTCATGGCACAGGATTCTGCCACAGCTACCATCGGTTTCCGTTGCGCGATGATCAACGCCGGCTCTAACAAATAAGAAGATCACACTTACCATATATAAAAAGCCCGGAAGCAGTTCCGGGCTTTTTGCTTTTTACCAGCCTAACCTATCCTATATATGAGCGAGCAGGAAAAAACCCATAAAATCATCTTCCGTTTTGACAGCGCCCTTTTTGGCAAGGAGATGTCCGAGACGCTGTGGGCGCTGGAGGTAGACGCCGCAAAGGGGCTGTATAAAATAGACAGTATCCCATACTATGTACCCCTTATCGCGACGGAAGATATCGTGCGCGCGACTTACAACCCGATGGAGGAAGGCCTGCTGTACCAGGAAACCGTCACGCCCTCCGGTAACTCCACGGTCCAGGTGATCCGCCAAAACGAGGAGACGCCATTGCTGGACCTGCGCAGGCAGTTTGCCGAACTAGGCTGCATATCGGTGGAGGTGAACGAGGATTTCTTTGTGCTGGAGATACCCGCCAACGTAAACTACGCCGTGGTAAAAGACACACTGGATGAACTGGAGCAGCAGGAAGAGATAGAGTACGCAGAGCCGAGCCTGTCGGATATACACCGGGAGCAGACGAGTTAAGGACACCTGATCTGCCGCGTTTCCAGCAACCCTGTATTCTATATATAAAGGGCCTCCATTCGATGCTGCGTGCCTGTATTATATATAGCCCTATATATAGCACTGCCTCTTTTACGCCGCCGCGATTGTCACCACGCTTACCTCGGCAGCGCCCGCTGCCAGCAACGCTACGGCACAGGCCTCTAAGGTGGCGCCGGTCGTCATCACATCGTCCACGAGCAGCACGCGCTTACCCTGCACCGTCTCCGGCCTCGGCACCTGAAACACCTGCTCCACATTTTGCCACCTGTCGAACCTGCTCTTGCTTGTTTGGGTAGAGGTATCGATGGCTCTATACAGAACATCCCCTATATGCGGCAGCTGCATGGCCCCGGCCAGCCCCCTGGCAAAGCTCTCGGCCTGGTTATAGCCGCGCCGGCGCAGCTTATGCCTGTGCAGGGGCACCGGCACCACCAGGTCGAACTGCCCGGGGTACTGGTAATCCGAGAGGAGGGAGCCATAGCGTTGCCCCAGGTGCTCGCCCAGTTCGCTTGCCCCTTTGTACTTGAGCTTGTGCAACAGCCGCTGCACCCGGCCCTTCGGCACAAAGTGGAGGTAGGCAAACGCAAACCGCACCGGCACCTTGCCCCAGAACCTGCGCTGCAGCGGGTTCTGCTCCGTCGCCCCATGCACGTGCACGTCGGTGTAGGGCAGCTTCACGCTGCATTTGGTGCAGATATAGCTTTCGCCGCGGGCCATGGCACCGTCGCAGGCGTAGCAACTCCGGGGGAACAGCAGCGAAAGCAGGTCGTCGAACATTGGCAGGGAACTGCGGTTTAAGGGATTATGGTTAACTTTGCTGTATTATATATACCTTTTAAGGCTTACGGGCAATAGCATATAAAACAATGAGCTTAGTAGAAGAATTTAACGATTACCGCACGCGCATGAACGAGCGCATCATGTCTTACGATAATAAAGTGATCAAACGTTTTTTCAACCTCGACACCAACACCTACGCCGAGGGTGCCCTGGATGTGAAAACAAAGGAAATGCTGGGCCTGGTGGCCTCGATGGTGCTGCGCTGCGACGACTGCATCAAGTACCATGTGGGTAAATGCTACGAAGAGGGCATCTCAGACGAGCAGATCATGGAGGTGTTTTCTATCGCCAACTTGGTGGGCGGCTCCATCGTCATCCCGCACTTCAGAAGAGCCGTGGAGTATTGGGAGGAGCTGAAAGCGCGGGGGAGTGCGGAGTAAGTTATTGCTAATTGTTAGATGTTGATTGTTTACATATGAGAACAAACAATTAGCAAGCACCAATCAACAATCATAAAAGATGAAATTCGATTCAGACAACTTAGAGCATAACTGGACGCAGCTGCGGGCCATGCTGATGAAGCAGTTCGGCAAGAAGCCCGACATGAACGCCATCCTCTTCCTGATCGGCATCCAGGAACTGGGCATCGGCATCCGGGAGTTTACCAAGGAAGAGAAGCAGGATCTGATGCACATCGCTACCTGCAAAGTCTTCAGCCTGTCCGGCTACTATACCCTGACCGGCACTGATGAAGAGGGCTGGCCCCATTACGAGGCTGTCAAACCCATTCCGTTTGCCAACCTGCGCGAGCAGGAAAACATGTTGAAATGGCACGTCATCGAGTACTTTAACCAATCTGAAGAAGTTTAAAACGTATCATGTAGTTCGTATCAAGTATCACGACTTTCGATTTCTATTGTAGCTGATATGAAGTATATGAGCTAAGGCTTCGCACTTGCATTGCTACTACTTTTTTAAAAAGGAAAGTCAATTGCGATACGAAATACGCGCTGCGTGATTCGCAAAAAATATGAGAATCATTACCTATAATGTAAACGGCATCCGCGCCGCGCTTACCAAGGGCTTTGGCGACTGGCTGAGGGCCGCGAACCCCGATGTGCTGTGCCTGCAGGAGATCAAGGCCGACGAGTCGAAGTTTGACAAAGCCTTCTTCGAGCAAATGGGGTATCATGTGTACCTGCACCCGGCCGTGAAGAAAGGCTACAGCGGCGTGGCTATTTTATCAAAGGAAAAACCAAAACACGTGCAGGTGGGCTGCGGCATCGAGTGCTACGATATTGAGGGCCGCGTGCTGCGGGCAGACTATGAGGACGTGTCGGTGATGAGCGTCTATATGCCCTCCGGCTCCAGCGGCGAGGAGCGCCAGGGTTTCAAGTTCAAGTGGCTCGACGACTTCCACAGCTATATAAATGAACTGAAGCATACCCTTCCCGGTTTAATTATCAGCGGTGACTATAACATCTGCCACCAGGCCATCGATATCCACAACCCGAAATCGAACGCCAACAGCTCGGGCTTCCTGCCGGAGGAGCGCAGTTGGATGTGCCAGTTTGTTGAGAGCGGCTTCATCGACTCGTTCCGGCACGTAAACCCGGAGCCGCATAACTACACCTGGTGGAGTTATCGTGCCGGCGCACGCAACAAAAATCTTGGTTGGCGTATTGATTATAACATGGCAACCGAAAACCTGCGCGACAGGATAAAGCGCGCCGCGATCCTGACAGAGGCCAGGCACTCAGACCATTGCCCGGTGCTGCTGGAGTTGGAGTAGGGGAGATATACTAAAGTGCCTGCCGTTACAGTTAATATTTTAACGGCAGATCGAAGTACATTCCGTACTTAAGTACAATACTTTAGCAGTATTTAGTTAACTTACCACTGTAGCCGCCATGTGATAAAATCATAAGGAGTAAGAACATGAAAAATAACGATGCACTCGATCAGTTGCTGCATCAGCTGCAGGAGTTCAAGCAGAAATTCTACCTCAACATGCTGTTGCGGGGTAGCATCTTCGCTGTTGGGCTCCTGTTGTCTATTTATATCATCTACAGCCTGCTGGAGTATATGTTTTACTTCCCGGAGTGGGTGCGCGGCTTTCTGCTTTTCTCCTTTGTAGCGTTCGTTGCTTACGTCTTTGTCCGCTGGATCGTGCTGCCCATTTCGGCTCTGGCCAGGCTCAAGCGGGTGCTTACCGACGAGCAGGCGGCGCAGCGGGTCGGCTCTCATTACCCTGAGATCCGGGACAAGCTGTTGAACGCCATCCAGCTGAAGAACCTAGACCGCACCAATGCCCTGATAGCCGCCAGCATCGACCAGCGTGCCGGGCAGCTGGGGTCCTTCCGCTTTACAGATGCTGTCACGTACCGCGAGAACAGGCCCCTGCTAAAGTATATAGCCTTGCCTGCGCTTATCGCGCTGCTCATTGCGCTGATATACCCCACTATTTTCGTGCAGGGCACCGAGCGCATTATCAACTACAAAAGACACTACGAACCTTTAGCGCCGTTCAGGTTCGTGGTGCAGAACGATCCGCTGCAGACCTACAGGGGGGAGGATTTTGAGCTGAAGGTGGATGTGGAAGGCAAAGCCGTGCCCAGTGAGGTGTTCATCAACTACAACGGCCGCCGCCAGAAGCTGAACGCCGCGGCCGATGGCACCTATACCTATACCTTTAAGCAGCTGCAGAAGCCAGTGGATTTTCAGCTGGAAGGCTCCGGTTTTATGTCAGATGATTATACCCTGCAACTCCTTTCACGGCCAAACCTGAAAGATTTTAAAATGCTGGTGCAGTACCCGTCCTACCTGAAGCGCAAGCCGGAGGAGGTACAGAACACGGGCAACGCCAACATACCGGAAGGAAGCACCGTTACCTGGAACTTTTCAGCCACCGAGACAGAGCGCATTGACTTAGCCTTTGCAGAGCCTGCAGAAACTCTCCCCGCCGGCAAAGACGGCAACAGCTTTACGGCCAGCAAGCAGTTCAACAAAAGCCGGAACTACAATATTAAGCTCCGCAACAAGCACAGCAGCAACAAAGAGGAAATCAACTACCAGATTACCACCATCCCCGACAGGAACCCGCAAATCAGCATAGAGCAGTTTCAGGATACCGCTTTATATACCTACACCGTCCTGGGCGGCGATGTGTCGGATGACTATGGCCTGACGCGCCTTTCCCTGCACTACCGCATCAACAACGACAAAAATCCGCAGGCTGCTTATAAGAGCCAGCCCCTGCCTCTGAACAAGCAGCAACTCAGCCAGACCTATTACTACCAGTGGAACACCGCTGCCTTAAACATGCAGCCGGGCGACAAACTGGAGTACTTCGTGCAGGTGTGGGACAACGACGGCCTGCAGGGGCCTAAATCCGCCCGCACCCGCACCTTCGAGCTGAAAGTGCCGGACAAGCGCGAACTACAAAAAGAACTGGACAACAACTCGCAGTCGGTGGCCAGCCAGATGAGCAAGACGCTGAACAAAGCTACCCAGTTGCAGGAAGAGCTTGCGCGGTCGGAGGAGAAGATGAAGACCAAGCGCGAGATGGATTGGCAGGACAAAAAACAGCTGGAAAACCTGATGGAGAAGAAAAAGCAGCTGGAGCAGGATATCTCCTCTATGAAGGAACTGTTCGACGAGCTCAACAAGAAGCAGAACATGCTGAGCGAGCAGGACAAGCAGCTGGCGGAGAAGGCACAGGAGCTGCAGCAGCTGATGAACGACCTGCTTGACCCGGAAACAAAGAAGCTGTACGAAGAACTGGAGAAACTGCTGCAGCAGCAGCAACCCAACGATGCTGAAATGCAGAAGCTCCTCAGCAAGCTTGACAACAAAGAACGCAACCTGGAGCGTGAATTGGAGCGCGCCCTGGAGCTGTTCAAGCAGCTGCAGTTTGAGCAGAAGCTCGACAACATCACCGACAAGCTGCAGGAGATGGCGAAGGAGCAGCAGCAGCTGGCAGAGAAGACGGAGCAGAAGCAGGAAGAAAACCAGTTGCTGCAGGAAGAGCAGAAGGCCCTGCAGGAAGAGTTTGAGGATGTGAAGGAGCAGATGAAGGAGCTGGAGGAGCTGAACGAGAAGATGGAGCAGCCCAACCAGATGGACGAGCAGCAGCAGGAGCAGGACCAGCAGGACGTAGAACAGGAGATGCAGCAGAGCCAGGAGCAGCTGCAGAAAAAGCAAAACAAAAAAGCCAGCGAATCGCAGCAGAAGGCGGGGCAGAAGATGGAGCAGATGGCGAAGCAGATGGAGCAGATGAGCAGCTCGATGAGCATGGAGAGCATGTCGCAGAACCTCGACAACCTCCGCGACATCCTGGAGAACCTGATCAAGCTCTCCTTTGACCAGGAGGACCTGATGAAGGAGTTCCGCGGCGTAAACCAAAGCGACCCGCGCTTTATCACGCTCTCCGAGAATCAGCTTAGTCTCCGCGACAATGCTCAGGTAATAGAGGACAGCCTTTTCGCACTGGCCAAAAAAGTATTTCAGATCGAGTCGTTTGTCACGCGCGAGGTAACGGCTATGAACCAGAGCATGGACAACAGTGTGCAGGAACTCCGCGACCGCAACGTGGGCAAGGCTAACTCGCAGCAGCAACTGGCCATGACGAGCATGAACAACCTGGCCCTGATGCTGAATGATGCCATGAAACAGATGCAGCAGGCCATGCAGCAGATGGGGAATATGGCCGGCAAACAAAAAGGGAACAAACCCAAGCCCGGTAACATGGGAGAATTGCAGCAACAATTGAACAAAAAAATCGAAGATTTGAAAAAAGGGGGCAAATCGGGTAAGGCACTTTCTGAAGAATTAGCTAAATTGGCTGCAGAGCAGGAAGCACTTCGCAATGCGCTCAAAGAACTGGAGAAACAAGGCCAGAAACCGGGCGAAAAGGGCCAGAACGGCGATATGGGAAATATCAGTAAGATGATGGAACAAAGCGAGATTGATCTCGTTAATAAACGTTTGACCGAACAAACCCTGATGAGACAGCGGGAAATACTGACCCGTTTGCTGGAAGCTGAGAAGGCTGCGAAGGAACGGGAATTGGACAACAAACGGGAGGCTAAGACAGCACAGGAGATTGCAAGGAAGGTTCCGCCGTCTTTTGATAAATACATCAAAGCGAAAGAAAAACAGACGGAGTTACTTAAAACAATACCGCCTGCCCTTTCACCTTATTACAAGCAGAAGGTAAACGAGTACTTTCAGAATATCAGCAAATAATACGCACCTATTTTACACTTAACGATTAATATGAATCAGGTTAAAATTCAGATTCCTTCCCTAATCGAGAACATCAGAGTAATAGAAAGCTTTATAGACAACTCAAAAGATGAATTTGAGTTTGAAGATGACATCTATGGCAATATCATGGTTGCTGTTACGGAATCTGTAAATAACGCTATCCGTCACGGGAATAAATTTGACAAGGACAAGAACGTATACCTCACGCTGCAGGTAGAAGACAACAAGTTGCTTTTTGAAGTAGAGGACGAAGGCCCTGGTTTTGACTACGAGAACCTGCCTGATCCAACCGCCCCTGAGAACCTGGAGAGCCCTGGTGGCCGCGGCATCTTCCTGATGCGTAACCTCTGCGATGAAGTAAATTTTGATAACCACGGGAAAAAGGTACAGCTAATTTTTAATGTCTTACCCTCACATAATGGAACATCCCATTGAGTTCTTTAGCGAAGACATCGAGTTTGAGCTAGATAACCCGGATCAGGTTTCAGAGTGGATTGCAACAATTGTAGCGCAACACGGGCAGGAGTTAAATAACCTCACCTACGTATTCTGCTCGGATGATTACCTCCACCACATCAATGTGGAGTACCTTGACCACGATACCCTCACAGACATCATCACCTTCAACAATGCCGACGAAGATGGCATCGTTGAAGGTGATGTTTTTATTAGCGTAGACCGTGTCCGCGACAATGCCACAGAGCTTGGCACATCTTTCACAGACGAACTGCACCGCGTGATCATCCACGGCGTGCTGCACCTGCTCGGCTTCTCAGATAAGTCTGAAGAGGACGAGGCGCTTATGCGCAAACAAGAAGATTCTTCCTTATCTTTGCGAAAGTTTTAACAGCAAAAAGGAATTACCAACCCTCTGCAGATGTTTCACGTGAAACGTCTCTAAATTTCAGAATACATGTTTCCAGAATACGATGTGATAGTTGTAGGCGCCGGGCACGCAGGCTGCGAGGCCGCTGCGGCTGCGGCCAAAATGGGTTCAAAGGTGCTGCTGGCAACCATGAACATGAACACCATCGCTCAGATGTCGTGCAACCCTGCCATGGGTGGCGTGGCAAAAGGGCAGATTGTGCGCGAGGTAGATGCTTTAGGAGGAATGAGCGGTATCATCACCGACCAGACCATGATCCAGTTCCGGATGCTGAACAAATCGAAAGGACCCGCCATGTGGAGCCCGCGCGCGCAGAGCGACCGCATGCGTTTTGCTGAAGCGTGGCGCCTGACGCTGGAGCAGACAGAGAACATCGACTTTTGGCAGGAGATGGTTTCAGGCATAGAAGTAGTGGACGGGAAAGCCGCCGGTATACGAACCAGCTTGGGGATAACTATACGTGGAAAGGCCGTTGTACTCACAAATGGCACCTTTTTGAATGGTATTATCCACATCGGTGAAAAGCAACTAGGGGGAGGACGCGCCGCAGAAAAAGCAGCCAAAGGCATAACCGAGCAACTTGTAGAACTGGGCTTTGAAGCGGGCCGCATGAAAACCGGAACACCTCCGCGGGTAGACGGGCGCTCGCTTGACTACAGCCGCATGGAGGAGCAGTATGGAGACGAGAATCCGTCCAAGTTCTCCTATACAGACACCGTTCCACTGCAGCAACAGCGCAGTTGCTATATCACCTACACCAACACGGAAGTACATGAGATCCTGAAAACAGGATTCGAGAAATCACCGATGTTCCAGGGCCGCATCCAGGGATTGGGACCACGCTACTGCCCATCCATTGAAGATAAGATCAACCGCTTCGCAGACCGTGACCGCCACCAGATTTTCGTGGAACCAGAGGGGTGGAATACAGTGGAGGTATATGTAAACGGTTTCTCCAGTTCCCTGCCGGAGGATGTGCAGCTGAAGGCGCTGCGGAAAATAGTGGGCTTTGAGAATGCCAAAATGTTCCGCCCTGGATACGCCATCGAGTATGACTTCTTTCCGCCAACGCAGCTCAACCTGACGCTAGAGACAAAACTGTTGGAGAACCTGTATTTCGCAGGTCAGATAAATGGCACGACCGGATATGAAGAAGCCGCCTGCCAGGGTCTGATGGCAGGGATCAATGCCCACAACAAGATTAACGAGAAGGAGCCGTTTGTGCTGAAGCGCTCAGAGGCCTATATCGGCGTGCTGATCGATGACCTGGTGAACAAAGGCACCAACGAACCATACCGCATGTTTACTTCACGTGCCGAGCACCGCATCCTCTTGCGCCAGGACAACGCTGATATCCGCCTGACAAAGCTTGGTTACGACCTTGGCCTGGCAGACGAAGCCCGCAAGAAAAATGTGGATAAGAAGATAGAAGAAACGGGTGAAATCATCGCCTATTTAAATAATAAGCCGATTGAGCCTGGAGAAATCAACACATTGTTGGAGGACTTGGGCTCGGCGCCGATCCTAGAAAAACAGCGGGCCGGCCAGCTAATCAAACGTCCGAATATCGAGATAGAGCATATAGCCTTGGCGGTGCCGTCAGTAGCAGAATACCTAAGCAAGTTCAGGGCAGACAGCGTGGAGCAGGCAGGCATACAGGTAAAATATGAAAGCTATATTGTAAAGGAATACAGCATGGCCGCCAAGATGAGCGAGCTTGAGAACTACATCATCAAGGAAAGAATAGACTACCGTAACATACCTGCCCTGTCGGCTGAGGCAAAGGAAAAACTCCTGAAGGTAAACCCGGAAACCATCGGGCAGGCCTCGAGAATTAGTGGCGTCACGCCAGCCGACATATCAGTGCTTATGGTATACCTGGGAAAATAAATGAGCTACGAAAGACTGGAACATTGCCCGATCTGCGGCAAAACAGAATTTAAAAATTTTATAGTAGTAACAGACAACGCTGTGTCAAAAGAGAGTTTCGTGATTGTGGAATGTGAAAACTGTTCCTTCAAGTTCACGAACCCGAGACCGGATACGCAAAGCATCGGGCAGTATTATGAATCAGAGGAGTACATTTCGCACAGCAATACCAAAGCAGGGATCATCAACAGAGCCTACCATGTAGTGCGCTCCATCACCACGAAGCAGAAAGTTGAGCTTATCGACAGGTATGCGCCTGCCAAAGGCTGCATCATGGACTATGGCTGCGGCACAGGCGTATTTCTGGCTGCCTGCAAAAAAGACGGGTGGGAGGTAAGAGGCATCGAACCTAACGCAAAGGCAAGGGAGGCCGCGTCAGCGGAAACAGGCGAAATTATAGCCGCGGGCCTGCAGGATGTGCAGGGAGAAAAATTTGAGGTGATAACCCTTTGGCACGTACTGGAACATATCCACACCCTGAATGAGACGATGAGCCAGCTGCTGGAGAGCCTGCAGGAAGACGGAACGCTGATTATTGCCGTCCCGAATGCTGACTCGCATGACGCCAAAGAGTACAAGGAGAACTGGGCCGCATACGATGTGCCGCGCCACCTTTACCATTTCACGCAGGCTACCATGAAACGCTTCCTGAAAAAGCACAAGATGAAGCTGGAAGAAGTGTTGCCGATGAAGTTTGACGCCTACTATGTGAGCCTGCTCAGCGAGAAACAAAAGAACGGTAAAACCCAGATGCTGAACAGTGTGCTGAACGGGTATAAGTCGAACAGCTACGCCGAGAAGAACGGAAACGATTACTCCAGCCTCATTTTTGTGGCGAAAAGAAAATAAAACACGCTGATAAACGTGTAATACCTGATAGGCAAGCGAGAGTTTGCCTATTTTGATTTTGAGACATAACCCAAATGAAGCTAATCAGAGCAACTATAGTAGCAGGCATTCTGGCAGGGATTACGGCCTGCGCCACTATTAACGCCCCCGAAGGAGGACCCAAGGACCTGACAGCGCCCACGCTGCAGGCAAGCAGCCCGCAAGACCAGCAACTGAATGTAAAGACAAACACCATACGCCTGGTGTTTGATGAGGAAGTGCAACAGAAAAACCTGCAGAAAGAGCTGCTCATCACGCCAAACGTAAACAAAAGATATGAAGTAAGATCAGACAAGAATGAGCTGACCCTGGAGTTTGAAGAGCCGCTGCAGGACAGCACGACCTTTTCTTTCAACTTCAGGGAGGGTATTGTAGACATTACGGAGCAGAACAAGGCTGTAAATTTGAAAATATCTTTCAGCACAGGATCCTTCATCGACTCCAGCAGCGTGAGCGGGAGGGTAGTCAATATTCTGAAGCAGACACCGGAAAAAGGAGCCGTGGTGGCTCTTTACCAGGCAGAGGATACGATGAGCTTCCGGAAGCACAGGCCATATTATCTTACAAACACAGACTCAGCCGGCAACTATGAAATAGAGAACATAAAGGAAGGCAGCTACCGGGTATATGCGCTGGTAGATAAAAATTCAAATACCTTCTATGACAATGAAGAGGAGAGGGTCGCTTACCTGACAGAGCCGATCCGGATTATGCCGGGCACTGACTCCGTGCTGCTGCAGACGGTGCGGATAGACACAAAGAAACCGATCCTGTTACAGCGCGAAAAGTACTTGGACCGGTTCATTGCCAATTACAACGAAGGGATACAACAGTTTGAATTGAAAGCAATGGCCGGTGGCGCGGATACACTCGTGCACCGATTAAGCGCGGATGGGAAGGCAGTAGAGCTGTTTAAAACCGTTAACTTCAGTGGTGGAAAAACGATCCTCACCGCTGTTGATTCCTCAGGGAATATTACAGCTGATACCATTGAAATAGCTTTTGAGGGAAAGCGGGCGAAACGAATTACAGGGGCACAATTGAAAGTTATGAACACTCCTGCAAAAGGAAGTTACAGGGCAAAGCAACCGGTGACCATCGTGTTGGAGACGCCCGTAAGCATTAAGGGTAATACTCTTGTTACTTTAATGACGGACACCGTAGTGTTGCAACAGCTAACCTATCCGGAACAGGTAAGGCTGGATAAAACAGGTACAGAAATCAGCTTTAACCTACCCGAACTAAACAGGCGCATGAAGCAGGTAAGTGTGGTGCTGGATAGCACGGCGCTTGTTCCGACAATAGGCGAGCCGCTAACCTTTACTTCTATCAGCATACCTATAGCAGAAGAAAACGGTACAGGAACGATAAGCGGCGCTATCACAACCAAAAGCGAGTCCTATATAGTACAGCTGCTTAACAGCGAGTATAAAGTAGTGGAGGAGAAAAAGAACCCTCAGAAAAACCTGTTCAAGGACATTGAGCCAGGCGCCTATAGAGTACGGGTACTTATAGATGAAAACAAAAATGGCAAGTGGGATAAGGGAGATCCGGAGATGAAGCGGGCACCAGAGAAAGTCTATATATACCCGGAGGTGATTGATGTCCGGGCAAATTGGGAAAGAGAAAATATTAACCTCACATTTTAACCTACAGCGGAGGCATTTAAAAAAAGAGGCGCATGCGCCTCTTTTTTTGTGCCCGCTATTCCCAACCAGCCGGAACAGCATCCATATCTTCTATCTATTGCCAGTATCATTTGTTTCAAGCGCATTGTATTAAACCAGTCTGCAGATTCCCCTCCCTGGAGGGACAGAGGTAGCTAATATAGAACAGTTTTAAGCGCAGCATGCGGTTGATAAAGGCATCAGAAATTGCCAATCCTTTGGACCCGCACCCACCTATGTCTCCTTTTACCAGAACAGTTAAAACATAACAGTTATATAGGAGTTATGGAAAGCAGCAAGCCTGAAAAAAATTTTTTCAACCTACAGAGAAAGCTTACAGATTAAAATGAGGCCAACCGTGGCGCTACCATCACAACATCTACACCAGCGCGACATTCAATACAGGCGGGTCAGCAGTAGCTAAGTGGAAGCATCCGGCATTTAATCAATTCTCATTTCTGCTCCAACTCAGGGGCCCGAAATTCATATGTAACCGCTAAAGCAGAGAGTTATATATAGGCATTACTATAAGTTTCAATTCTGCCACAGGCCACCTCTATCTTTCTGTTTATAGCCCCTCGTGCCTGAAAATGTAATGGCCATATATAATCATTAGCTGTTTCCGGTTCAGGACTTAACCTATCATTTTAGCAGCTTATTCTTTGTTGCTTATTAATTGTGAAAAGAACAGATATCCTCCATATATGTAAAAGCTGGCGCAGCTAAAATCTGCACCTCCCTATATACATTATGTTTGCACTGCTCATCTCCTGCATTTATATATCCCTTTACACATATGGGAAACTAAAAGAGCAGTCGACGTACAGTTTCTCATCCGATTTGATGGTCATACATTGCCGCAATCAATGACAGTAAGCTTCGGCTTGAGAAAAAATTAAAGCAATAATAACAGGAATGGGTAATCCACATATGGGGTGGTATAACTGTGGATAAGCGTGGGTAAAGCAATGGATAATTTACACTACCCAATCCGGCACAAAGAATACACAGGAGTGTAAGGGTGTAAAAGTGGATAGGGGTGTATAACCACCGCCTGAAAATTACATTGTCCACGTTGTTGTGAATTGTGAGGAATGAAATACACACAAAGGGTGGAAAGGTGGATAAGCTCCCCAAGTGACTGATACACAAGACATATTTATAAACAACCTGTTCGTGGAACTGGTGAAAAAGAAGCCAGATGTAAACAAGTTGTCCGTAATACACAAAACTGGGTAAAGTTGTCCACTTATGAACAGACCTGATAGTGAAAGAAGAATATTTAAGAAATCATTTTATAAAAAGTTATTAGGTAACAAAAGTTGTGGAAAGGTGAAGAAACAGAGTTGTATAAAGAAGCAGAAGGGATACATTAAAACTATACAGGAGAAAAATCGATATATTTAGAAGCCGAAAGGCGAATTCCCAAAGAAGAAAAAAACATGCTGTTAAATGTAGATCTCTCTATTCCGTTCGAGGAACCTGTCATCATATTCACGGTGGTACTCCTCATCATATTGGTAGTGCCGATCATGCTGAACAAGTTCCGGGTACCTGGAATAGTTGGGTTGATACTGGCCGGGGTTATACTGGGGCCAAACGGGTTTGGAGTACTGGAACGCGATGCAAGTATCGTACTGTTCGGGACAGTGGGGTTGCTATACATCATGTTCCAGGCGGGGCTTGAGATCGACATGATTGATTTCAAGCGATACAAAGTGAGAAGCCTTGTGTTCGGGGCCTTGACCTTCCTCATCCCGATCACCATAGGAACGGCAGTGTTCTTTTATATACATGGCTACGAAGTAAAGCCAGCCATACTGTTGGCGAGCATGTTCTCTCCGCATACACTGCTGGCATACCCGATCGTGAGTCGGCTGGGCCTGAGCAAAAATGCGGCTGTAACCCTCACCATCGGCGGTACGCTCGTCACAGACACCGCGGTGCTCTTTGTGCTGGCGATCATCATCAACTCAACACAGGGAGACACAGATGCATGGTTCTGGGTGTTCATGATTTTGGAGATGATCATCTTCGTGGTGGTGGTGCTTTGGCTGTTCCCGAAGATGGCGAAATGGATGTTTAAGCAGCTGGAAAGTGAGAAGGGCGCCCAGTTCATATTCGTGCTGACGGTAATTTTTGCGGCAGGCTTTCTGTCAGAGCTCGCGGGTATGGAAGCCATTATCGGCGCGTTCCTGGCGGGGTTGGCGCTAAACCCCCTGATTCCGCACACATCGGCGCTCATGAACAGGATTGAGTTTGTCGGCAACAACATCTTCATTCCTTTCTTCCTGATAAGCACGGGAATGCTGGTGGACCTGACGGTGCTGTTCACAGATACCAATGCCATGCTCATAGCTGGTACAATTGTTATTCTGGCCCCCCTGGCGAAATATGCAGCAGCATTTCTGACTCAGAAAATATTCGGCTTCAGCGTACTGCAGCGTAACCTGATTTTTGGGTTGAGCAGCGCCCATGCGGCCGCAACCCTCGCCGTGGTGCTGGCTGGGTTTGAAATAGGGCTGCTGGGGGAGAGCGCCCTAAATGGTGCGGTTGTGCTGATCCTGGTATCAAGTATGGTGAGCTCGTTTACTACTGAGAAAGTAGGGCGAAAGCTGGCGATTATGGAAAACAGAAGAAAGCCGGATATAAGTGTGAAGCCGGACAGGATTCTGGTGCCAGTCGGGAACCCGAAGACCATAGAAAGCCTGATAGACTTGTCGATCATGCTAAAGAACCCGGACCATAGTCAGCCCATATACCCGTTGGCGGTGGTTATAGACAACGAGCATGCGGAGGAGGAAATCTACAAGAAGAACAAGATGCTGCAGGAGGCGATTCACCATGCCTCGGCCACAGACAACGACGTACAGCTGGTTTCAAAAATAGATATAAACATAGCCAGCGGAATCCTGCGGGCGATTAAAGAGCTGATGATAACGGAAGTGGTGCTGGGCTGGAATGCAAAGATCACCACCCGCGACCGCATCTTCGGGACAGTGCTCGACAGCCTGCTGGCCAATACGGATGAGATGATCCTGGTATGTAAGATCATACAGCCCCTGAACACTACCGCCCGCCTGGTCGTGATTGTGCCGACCAACGCAGAGCTCGAGCGGGGCTTTATGCGCTGGGTCAGGAGTGTGAAGCTGCTTTCGCAGCAGATGGGTGCCCCGGTGGTGTTCCGGGCCCGTAAGCGTACGTTAAACAAGCTCAAAAGCGTGATTGCGGAGAGCAAACCAACCGTGGAGGCGGAGTACGTGCCATATGAGAGTCTGAATGAGATAGCCACCATGAAGTCTGAGCTTAAAAAGGACGATATGGTCGTGGTGATCTCGGCCAGGAAAGGAACATTGTCGTACAACAGCAACCTCGATTACGTACCACGCGTTTTGTCGAGAAACTACAAAGACAACAGTTTTATCGTTATCTACCCCGAACAGTACCCGGTGTACCAACCGACACCCACAAGACCAGCTGCCTATGCCAGCAACGCCAGTGAAGAAGAAAACTTTTGATTATGGCCTCGATTTCGCGACCGTTAATTTCAGAGAGCACCCGGAGTTATACCGCATCGGCAAAGGCGAGCAGGGGGTGCTGCTGGTAGAGCCGTATAAATCGGAGATTCTGCCGCACTGGCGTTTTAAAACACCGGATATCGCGCGGGAGTCATCCGAGAAGATCTATGAACTCTTTGAGGAGTACCTGCAGCAGGACGATTTTGTGGGAGCCGATATAGCGCGCAAGTTTCTGCAGATGGGCTATACCCGCAGCCGGCGCTATGCCAACCACAAATCGGGCAAAAAATACAAGGGCCCGGTACCCGAAGACAAGAAGGGACAGAGCGGGGCACACGGCCGCGAGCAGCTGCCAGCGGATCCGGATCCGGTGAAGGCCGCGTCAGCGGCGATTTTCAAGGAGAAGTGGGAACAGGCAAAGCAGCACGAGGTCTATCAGCAGATGAGCCAGCGATTTAGGGCTGCCTACGAAGCGGCGCCACAGGAAAATTCTGCAAAAAAGATAAATCAATAGAAAGGTAAATCGCGTATCTTTGCCCATATAAACCTTAAAGTGAACATGATCAACAAAGACATCAGGTTAGGCAAGGGGCTTGGCAAGATCAAGTTTGGCCTGACAATGGAAGAAGTGGAAGAGCTGATTGGCGAACCGGAAGAGGTAGAAGAGTCTGATGAGGAAGATGAGTTTGAGCATCAGGCCTGGAACTACTGGGAAGAAGGCTACTCCCTGTACTTTGACAAAGAAGACGACTACCGCCTGAGCTGTATCGAAACAGCTAACCGCGAGGTGCAGATCTGGGGCGAGCGTGTTTTTGAGATGAGCAAGGAGCAGATTCTGCAGCTGTTTGCAGATAACGATATAACCAACCCGGAAGAGGAAGAAGCGGAGACCGGTGAAACAAGGGTGTCTTTTGAAAAAGAGATGATCGACCTGTACTTCGACGATGACCAGCTGATCGCCATCAATTTCGGCGTGTTCATCAACGATAACCTGGAAGTGATGTGGCCTGAGAAATAAGCGCCTTACAAGCATATATAAAAAGCCCCGGCAGAAGATTCTGCCGGGGCTTTTTGATGATAAGCAAACGTAAGTTATATATGCCGGGTCTGATGCGAAGGCGGTTTTTACTGAAATTATACGGGTATGGGTTGTATAAAACTTAAAACGGTATACCTCTTCCTGCAACCCCAAGATGTTATACTGTCAAGTTCCCATCAATGACGACCCGATCATAGCCTAAGTTGAAGCTTCTAAAATGCCAGAATGGTGTAAAGGCCAGCTGGAACGGCTGTGGATAAAAAACGGGAAAAACGTGTATACGCAGGGAAAAAGAAGTTTTTTATAATTGTGTATAAATAGAATCGTTGCGTTTTACACATATAGCATCAGGTGCCTCAGCGCTTTATAAAAAAGAAAAAGGCCCTGCACATGCAGGGCCTTTTAGGTAAAATTATATGTACGGAAGTACCGCCTACTTGAACAGGAAATCTACCAGCTCTTCCTGGATAACCGGGTTGATGGCCACAGCCAGGATAATGGAAATCACCAGGCCAATAGTAACCGAAAGGATGTCTTTGCCAATCAGCCGGAAGGTTTTGGCAAACTTTACCGGGCTGTCATGGGCGCGCAGGCGCATACCCAGTTCGCGGCCGGCCAGAAGGCCCACAAACACCCAGGTAGTGCTCATCGGGATGTTATTCACTTCTTTAAAGTAGTACAGGATGATTGCGTAAACAAGGTCGATGATGGTGGCGCTGCGCACATCACGCACATCGGATTTCTCGTTGATGATGTGCTGGATCTTCTCGCCGCGCTGGTAGAACATAAAACCGAGGCCAAGGAAGATGAAGCCGGCAAAGGCAGCAAACTCCATAACATCCAATTGGCGTGGCAGGTAAACAGCTACGTTGGCCAGGTCTTGTGCCAGCCAGGTGTGCCATAGAAACCCGCTTATTACCCACTGCGCTATGATCCAGGAGCCGTGTGCCTCACCCTTTATAAAACGCTTGATAATTTTGGAAAGCGCCAGGTACAGAAGAAGCGCGACCAGGAAAGCTGCCACATAGCCCATCAGACTTTTGCTCACCATACCGATGATGGCACCTGAGCTAACCGTAAACACACTCAGGAGCATAAACGTGGTAGACACCGGAATCCTGAAGCGGGTGAGTAGTAACAGCACAATGGGTGCTGCCAGCTGCAGGTACACGAAACTGTCGATGGTCTGGTCGAAGCCCTTGGATGACAGGCGCTGGTAGGTCACATCGCCATCAAAGGCATACCAGCTGTAGAAAACGGTGCCTAAGAAGATGGCACCCATGAAGAGCCACTGCCAGTACCATTTTTTATCCTCGTTAGAGACGATGAACGTGCCGATGGTTTGGATACTGTCGTTGGCGATGGCGGAGTAGCCGGCAAAGGCAAAGCCGACCCACATGGCGATGGATGCATAGGGATAAACCAGGCCGGCCAGGATAAGAGAGAAGGCAATGAAGTAAAGGAAATTCTTTTCCTTCCGGATGTAGATGTCGAGTAGACTGTAACGCCTCCGGAATTTGTATGGCTTAATTGGGGCTACATGCTTCGGGCTTTTTTTAGTCTTAGCCATCTTTAGGTTTGAGTGAGAAACAAAAAACGATGCAAGTTACTGTAAAATGAAGTTATGGGTAATATACCAATGTTAAGAAATTGTTAACGCAGGCAGGAGAAGGGCTACGGGGGGCGCTGAGGCAGGTTTAGTGAAGGTGACGGCAGGTCAAGGGCAGACAAAATAAAGGTAGTATCTGAAAAACAAAGTAATTACTGTGCATTATCATCCGCTAAAAATTATCTTTGCGCCATGGCAACACAAGAGAAAACCCCTGTAGAAAACGCACAGCTGAAAGATATAATCTCACACGCGAAGGAATATGGCTTCATTTTTCCGTCAAGCGAGATCTACGATGGCCTGCAGGCCGTGTACGATTACGGCCAGATGGGCGTCGAACTGAAAAACAACATCAAGAGCCTTTGGTGGAAATGTATGACCCAGCTGAACCAGAACGTAGTAGGTCTGGATGCAGCCATCTTCATGCACCCGCTCACCTGGAAAGCCTCGGGCCACATCGACAGCTTCAACGACCCGATGATCGATAACAAGGACTCCAAAAAGCGCTACCGTGCCGATGTGCTGCTGGAAGATAAAGCCGCACAGTATGAGGCAGACGGCCATTTCGACAAAGCAAAAGACCTGCTGGTAGAGATGGGGCGCCTGTTAGGGGCAGAAGACCTGGATGGTGTGCGGGAACTGATTGTGCAGGAAGGTATAAAGTGCCCTGTATCCGGCACTGCCAACTGGACAGAGGTGCGCCAGTTTAACCTGATGTTCTCGACGCAGGTTGGGTCCGTGGCTGAGGAGTCGCAGACCATCTACCTGCGACCCGAAACTGCGCAGGGCATCTTCGTCAACTTCCTCAACGTGCAGAAAACCGGTCGTATGAAAGTGCCTTTCGGTATCGCCCAGATCGGAAAGGCCTTCCGTAACGAGATCGTGGCGCGCCAGTTTATTTTCCGGATGCGTGAATTTGAGCAGATGGAGATGCAGTTTTTTGTGCGCCCCGGCACCGAGATGGAATGGTACAACCAGTGGAAGGAGACGCGCAAGAAGTGGCATGAGGCCATGGGCATCCCTTCCGATAAGCTCCGCTTCCACGACCATGACAAGCTGGCCCACTACGCCAACGCCGCCGTGGACATCGAGTTCCAGTTCCCGTTTGGCTTTAAGGAAGTAGAGGGAATCCACTCCCGCACCGACTTCGACCTGAGCCAGCACCAGGAGCTGAGCCGCAAGAAGCTGCAGTACTTCGACAACGACCTGAATGAAGACGGCAAGCCATATGGCAACTACATTCCTTATGTGATCGAGACATCAGCCGGTGCCGACCGCCTGTTCCTGATGACGCTCTGCAACGCGTACCAGGAAGAGGAAATCACAGAAGGCGACGCTACCAAAACCCGCACGTTCCTGAAGCTGCACCCGTCGCTGGCCCCGGTGAAAGCCGCTATCCTGCCGCTCACCAAAAAAGACGGGCTGCCGGAAAAAGCAACAGAGGTGTTTAACGCGCTGAAGTACGACTTCAACACCATATATGAAGAGCGCGACAGCATCGGCAAGCGCTACACCCGCCAGGACCTGATCGGAACGCCGTTCTGCATCGCCATCGACCACCAGACACTGGAGGATGACACCGTAACGGTGCGTGACCGCGACAGCCGCGAGCAGGTGCGCATGCCGATCAGTGAACTGAATAGCTACATCGACAAGGCCGTAAACTTCAAAAGCATTTTTGAGAAACTGGCTTAGGCCATATATAAATTACTGTTATCGCAAAAGCCGGAGGAACAGCGCCTCCGGCTTTTGCTTTTATAGCTGTACTGAATCTTGCACCCGATGTATAATCCCAGATCATATATAGACTCTTCCAGAATTAAAGGACAATGGACATTCCCTTTTAACTGGTTTAAAAAGAATGAAGCCCTAAATGGAAGAGGGATTAGACGTTTTAGTATACTATTCACATCACTTGGTTCATGCACACTGCAATTAACCTGGTTGCAGATTCCCGTCTTGGGAGGGGCAGGTTCTGTAGAATAGCTTCGTGTGCAGCATGTAGTTGGTAATGCTATAAGTTTCCATGTTGAAGTTTATATATGACCTGGAGCTTCGGTAGATATAAAGCAGGAGCGTTCTTTCCGTAATAGAGCTTATTATTATAAATGCTATCGATACAATATGGAGGCAAAAGGTTAAAAATTTGTATTATAGTGCAAAAATTATGTTAAATATGATTATGATCAGCTTATGAATGCTGTTAAGGTTTATGTTGAAAAAATATATAGAATATGCCTTTAAGTCATTTATAGCGATATTATTCTTTAGTTACTAACATAGACATTCCATTGTATCAGTGTTAGTTTCTGAAGTTAGCAAGGATACAATGTGCTAAGTTCTGTTCTTCAGGGAATGTGGAAACAGAAAGCTTAAAATTACTGTTAGGCTTGTGGAAAGAACTGTAACTTCCTGGGATATAAATACTAATAGCAGAGCAAGTATATAATGTATGCACAGCAGGTATAAGGCCCGTGCCGACAGCTATGGGATTAACCGAAAGCCACGAACCTGAGTAGCAGGAGCTTTTAATCAATAAAAAAGAGCAGAATTGCTTACCTTTGCCGGATTAAAAGTGCCGGGGAACCGAGCTTTGAATAATAGGTAACAGCGGAAGAGATCCTGGATGCAGACCACATTGGATGATTCAGGCTTGCGACGGACATATAGTACCCCAATTTCGGTAGATTAGCTTCCTTCGGAGTAAGATTAAACCTGTACCTGGCAAAATTTGGAAAGGTAGAACAAGACAAATAACCTGAAAACGGTGAAGTACAACGAGTATAAAAACCTGAGTTACGCCAAAGTAGGCGAGGAAGTACTGGCGTTCTGGAAGCAGAACAACATATTTGAGAAATCAGTGGCTACCCGTGAAGGGAACAAGCCATTCGTTTTCTATGAGGGGCCACCTTCGGCCAACGGGAAACCGGGCATCCACCACGTGATGGCCCGCGCTGTGAAAGACATCTTCTGCCGCTACAAAACCCTTAAGGGATTTCAGGTGAACCGCAAAGGCGGCTGGGATACGCATGGCCTGCCCATCGAGCTGCAGGTAGAGAAAGAACTGGGCATCACGAAAGAGGATATAGGCAAGACTATCTCAGTAGCGGAATACAACGAGCGCTGCCGCGAAACCGTGATGCGCTTCAAGCACCAGTGGGACGACCTGACCGAGAAGATGGGCTACTGGGTAGACCTGAACAACCCTTACATCACGTTCGAGAACGAGTACATCGAATCTTGCTGGGCCCTGCTGAAGCGCCTCTACGACAAAGGCTACCTCTATAAAGGTTACACTATCCAACCCTACTCTCCGGGAGCCGGTACTGGTTTGAGCTCGCATGAGCTGAACCAGCCGGGCTGCTACCAGATGGTGAAGGACACGACCATCGTGGCGCAGTTCGAGGTGAAGAAAATCACCCGCAACATGTTCCTGTTCGGGTACGAGGAGGAGAAAGTGTACTTCCTGGCCTGGACAACCACGCCCTGGACCTTGCCTGCCAACACCGCACTGGCCGTTGGAAAGGGCATCAAATATGTGAAGGTCCGGACATATAACCCTTACACTTTTGAGCCAATCTCAGTTATTCTGGCCAAAGACCTGGTGAGCCGCTACTTCAACCCGAAAGCCGCTGACCTGGCGCTGACAGATTACAGTTCCGGCGATAAACTGATCCCTTATAAGGTGGTAGAGGAGTTTACCGGCGCTGACCTGGCTGGCGTAGAATATCACCAACTGATGCCGTACGTGCAGCCGGAGAAACCTGCTTTCAGGGTAGTAGTGGGCGATTTCGTGACGACAGAGGATGGAACGGGTATTGTGCATATAGCACCCACCTTTGGTGCCGACGACTTCAGGGTAGCCGCTCAAAACGACATACCGGCTCTGCTGGTGATGGATGAGAACGGGAAGCCAATGCCCATCGTGGACAAGCAAGGCCGGTTTGTACCGGAGATCACAGACTTTGCCGGCATGTACGTGAAGAACTATACCGGCGAGGACGAGAGCGCCCCGGACTATAAGCCGACGGACGTAAAGATCGCCATCAAGCTGAAGGAGGAGAACAAAGCCTTCAAGGTAGAGAAATACGAGCACACCTACCCGCACTGCTGGCGTACGGATAAGCCCGTTTTATATTACCCGCTCGACAGCTGGTTTATCAAAACGACAGCGGTAAAAGACAGGCTGATCGAGCTGAACAAGACCATCAACTGGAAACCGGAATCTACTGGCACGGGCCGTTTTGGAAACTGGCTGGAGAACCTTGTGGACTGGAACCTGTCGCGCTCCCGCTACTGGGGCACTCCGCTGCCTATATGGCGGACTGAGGACGGCGAGGAGGAAATCTGCATCGGCTCCATCGCGCAACTGAGCGAGGAGATAGACAGAGCGGTGGAAAAAGGCTTTATGGATGCCGGTGTTGAGATAAACGACCTGCACCGCCCTTACGTGGATAACATCGTTTTGGTGAGCCATTCCGGGAAGCCAATGTACAGAGAGACAGACCTTATCGACGTATGGTTCGACTCTGGCGCGATGCCTTATGCACAGTGGCACTACCCGATCGAGAACAAGGAAATATTCGAGCAGAACTTCCCGGCCGACTATATAGCCGAGGGAGTAGACCAGACACGCGGCTGGTTCTTTACACTGCACGCACTGGCCGTGATGCTGGAAGACAGTGTGGCTTACAAGAACGTGATCGCGAACGGGCTGGTGCTCGACAAGAACGGCAACAAGATGAGCAAGCGCCTCGGCAACGCCATCGATCCGTTTGAGATGATCAGTACCTACGGACCGGATGCCGTGCGCTGGTATATGATCGCGAACGCTCCGCCTTGGGATAACCTGAAGTTCAACCCGGAGGGAGTGGTGGAGACGCAGCGCCGTTTCTTCGGCACGCTGCAGAACACCTACTCCTTCTTCGCGCTGTATGCCAACCTCGACAACTTTACCTATGCCGAGGCCGACGTGCCGCTGGAGCGAAGAACAGAGAGCGACCGCTGGATCATCTCCAAGCTGAACACACTGGTGCAGGAGGTGGATGGCTACCTCGCCGACTACGACCCGACCAAAGCGGCCCGCGCCATCCAGGATTTCGTGGTGGACGACCTGAGCAACTGGTACGTGCGCCTGAACCGCAAGCGTTTCTGGAAAGGTGAGTACAACGAAGACAAGATGGCTGCTTACCAGACACTCTATACCTGCCTGGAGACCATTGCCAAGCTGGCCTCCCCGGTCGCGCCGTTTTACACCGAGCAGCTGTTCCGCGACCTGAACAGCGTGAGCGGCAGGAACAGCGTGGAGTCCGTGCACCTGGCTGATTTCCCGGTGGTGGCGGAAGGCGCAATCGACAAGGACCTGGAGGAGCGGATGCAACTGGCCCAAACCATATCGTCGCTGGTGCACTCGCTGCGCAAGAAAGAGATGATCAAAGTGCGCCAGCCGCTGCAGCGCATCCTGATACCGGTGCTGAACGAAAGAACAAAGCAGCAGGTACAGGCCGTGGAAGACCTGATCATGAGTGAGGTGAACGTGAAGCACGTGGAGTATATAGATGATACGTCGGGCATCCTGGTGAAGAAGATCAAGCCGAACTTCAAGAAGCTGGGCCAGGTGTTCGGGCCGAAGATGAAGCTGGTGGCCGCCGCCGTGCAGCAAATGGACCAGAACGACATCGCTACCCTGGAGCGGGAAGGCGGCTTTGAGCTCCTGCTGAATGACGACGAAACAGCCGTGCTGACGCCGGACGACGTGGAGATCTCCTCAGAGGACATCCCGGGCTGGCTGGTAGCCAACGAAGGCAAACTGACCGTGGCCCTGGACATCACCCTGACGGAAGAGCTGAAGCAGGAAGGCATTGCCCGCGACCTGGTGAACCGCATCCAGAACCTCCGCAAGGACAGCAACCTGGAGGTGCAGGACAAGATCTACATCACGATGCAGCGCGCAGAGCCGGAGGTGAATGCCGCCGTAGAGAACTACAGCGCCTATATATGCGCCGAAACACAGGCCCTGAAGCTGGACATGGTAGGCGAACTGCAGGACGCAACGTTGCTGGATATCGACGATTACAAAGTATATATCCATATACAGACAGTGGAGAGCACTGTGTTCTAAATTTCAAAAGCACCGGAGAGAGTTTCCTTCGGTGCTTTTGTGCTTCAACGAGTATACTTGCAGCGGCGGAAGGTATAGAGCGCCCTGCTTAACAGCCATATATGAAATATCTGAAATATTACCTTGCCGCGCTTGCCGTTATCCTCGTGGATCAGGCTGTGAAGCTGATTGTGCACTACAACATGGAGATGGGCCTGCCCGGCGAGATACACCTGATCGGGGACTGGCTGAAGCTGCACTATACCCTGAACCCCGGCATGGCCTTTGGTGTGGAGCTGGGCTCCGAATACGGCAAGCTGCTCCTGACGCTCTTCCGGCTGGTGGCCATGTTCGGTATCGGCTATTACCTGTATTACCTCGTCAGCCACCGGGCACCGAAAGGGCTCATCTGGTGCATTGCCCTTATCCTGGGCGGTGCCATCGGCAACCTGATCGACAGCACGTTTTACGGTGTGTGGTTTGATAATGCCGCCTATGGCGCTGTCACGCCCTGGTTTCATGGGCAGGTAATCGACATGTTTTACATCGATATATGGGAAGGTATCATACCGAACTGGGTACCTGTTTTAGGGGGGCAGCCCATGTCGCTTTGGCCGATCTTCAACGTGGCCGATTCCGCCATTTTCATAGGCGTGCTGCTGATCCTGTTTAACCAGAAGCGCTTCTTCGGAGAGCACGAAGAGGAGCCGCAGCATAAAAGCATGATGGAACGGGAGCAGGGATTATAGATTCTGCTTCCACTTATATATATAAAAGGGGCTGCACCATCAGGAACAGCCCCTTTTTTATATATAGGACCTTGAGACCTCGCGGTGTTCAAAGATCCCGCGAGCGTCTGCACTACGAAGCCATAGCCATTCCCGCCAGAGGCTCGCAGGAGCTGTGCACGCTCCGGGATCTTTCAGATCTTGTGAGGCAGTGAAATCTAAAGAATTCCCTTTTCCTGCAAAGCCTCCCGCAAAGTCTCCGGTGAGGTAAAGTGGATGAATGCAATCCCGAGTTGCTCCGCCGCTTTGATGTTGCGCAGGTTATCGTCAATAAACAGCGCATCTGACGGATGCACGTCATACCGGTTCAGCAGCGTGTGGTAAAACGAGGCGAAAGGCTTGCGGTCTTTCTCCGTGCCTGACACCACCGTGCCATCGAACCAGCTTAAGAACTCATAGCGCTCCTGCGCGATCGGGAACGTCTCCGCCGACCAGTTGGTGAGGGCATACAGGTTGTACTTCCCGCTCTGCTTCAACTCCCGGAATATCTCTACCGTGCCCTCAATAGCGCCGCCCAGCATTTCTTCCCAGCGGCCGTAAAAGGCGCGGATATTTTCGGCGTGCTCCGGGTGCTTGGCCTCCAGCAGTGCTGTCGCTTCCTCCAGCGGACGGCCCGCATCCTGCTCCTCGTTCCAGTCCGGGGTACAAACATGCTCCAGGAAATGCCGCATCTCGGCTTCGTCCTCAAATATTTTGCGGTACAGGTAGTGCGGGTTCCAGTCGATCAGCACCGCGCCCAGATCAAAAATGATCGTTTTCGTCATAATCTGTATTCTCAAAATGTAAGGTATAAAAGTACTGCGTGTCTCTTAGCTTCGCAAATGGTGGGGCATGGCTGTGTACGTTCGGTGCGATATAGACTGCTGATTTATCTATAACCCGTCACAACAATCAGCAAGAGACAACCAACAATCCTTTAAAACCCTTATTTTTACCTGATGCCCAAACCCAGCTTACCCTTGGCTACTCTTAAACCAATTCTGCAGGTCAAAGATTTAGAAACCGTTTTCGCCACGCGCCACGGCATAACCACAGCCGTGGACAAGGTTACGTTTGCCATATATGCGGGCGAGACGGTGGCCATTGTAGGCGAGTCGGGCTCAGGCAAGTCAGTGACGGCGCTGTCGGTGCTGCGCCTGCTCAGCACGCCACCGGGCCGGGTTGTGGGAGGAGAGGCCATTTTCCAGTCGGGGAAGTTTGGCGAAGTAGACCTGCTTCAGTTGCCTGAGAAGCAAATGCAACAGCTGCGCGGCAGCGAGATCAGCATGATTTTCCAAGAGCCCATGTCGTGCCTGAACCCGGTGCTCACCTGTGGAAAACAAGTGGCAGAAGTGCTCCTGTTACACACTACGCTAACAAAAACGGCCGCCAAAGCACGCACGATTCAGCTTTTTGAGAAGGCAAAGCTGCCACGGCCTGAGAAGTTATACGATGCTTATCCACATGAAATCTCCGGCGGCCAGAAGCAGCGCGTGATGATCGCCATGGCCATGGCCTGCGAGCCGGGTATCCTGATCGCCGATGAGCCCACGACGGCGCTGGACGTAACGGTGCAGGCGCGGATGCTGCAGCTGATCGACGAACTGCGCGTGAAAGAAAATACGGCTGTTCTGTTCATCACCCATGACTTGGGCGTGGTGGCCGAAATAGCAGACCGTATCCTGGTGATGTACAAAGGCAAAGTGGTGGAACAGGGCAAGGTGCTGGACATCTTCACAAATCCGCAGCACCCTTACACAAAAGGGCTGCTGGCTTGCCGCCCAAAGCTCTCGGCTGTGCCGCATTCTGTGCTGCCTACCGTTTCCGATTTTATGGGGGAGGATGGCGCGGGCAACATCATCGAGAAGAAGAAAGCTATATATAATCCGTCTTCGGCCGAGGTCGTGAACGGTTATTCAGGCTCTGCCACGGACCAGCGGCAGGAGAGTCAGCAAAAGCCACCGCTGTTTGAGGTAAAGGACCTGAAAGTGTACTTCCCGGTCAGGAAAGGCTTTTTTGGCCGCACCACCAGCCATATTAAGGCAGTAGACGGTGTGAGCTTCGATGTGCAGCCCGGCGAGACCATTGGGCTGGTGGGGGAGTCGGGCTGCGGCAAAACCACGCTGGGCCGGGCACTGCTGCGGCTGGTGGAGCCTACGGAAGGCAACATTCTTTTTAAGGGCCGCGACCTTGGCCAACTCAGCGCAGAAGAGCTGCGCAGGAGCCGCCGCGATTTCCAGATGATCTTTCAGGACCCGTATGCTTCGCTGAACCCGATGCATACCGTGGGCGCGGCCATTATGGAGCCGATGCAGGTGCACAACCTGTACGGCGACAGCAAAGAACGCCGTGGAAAAACGATGGAACTACTTAATATGGTGGGCCTTAAGCCGGAGCACCTCCAGCGTTATCCACATGAGTTTTCAGGGGGGCAGCGGCAGCGCATCAGCATTGCGCGCGCGCTGGCACTGCAGCCAAAGTGCATCATCTGCGATGAGTCAGTGTCAGCTTTGGACGTGTCGGTGCAGGCGCAGGTGCTGAACCTGCTGAACAAGCTGAAGCGGGAGTTCCAGATGACGTATATCTTCATCACCCACGACCTCTCCGTGGCCCGGTATATGTCAGATCGCATTCTGGTGATGCACAACGGCCGGATCATAGAGCGCGGCACGCCAGCAGAGCTTTTCCGGAACCCGCGGCAGGAGTACACCCGCACCCTGCTCAGCGCCATACCGAAGGGAGAACCCGGGGACATCATCGCGGCGCAGCAGAAGCGGGAGGCGATGAAGGTTGCGGGCCTATAGCCCCTCGCATCGGGCGAAAGCCCTGTAGGAAGAAAAGAGCGGAATGTAACAGCTTTAGCGTAGCAGCAAGTACAGGTACCAAGGTACCTATATGGCGCTCTTTTACAGCGCAATGTTCATATATGGAATATTATATATAAATTGGACTGAAAATTAACCCGCCAATTTAGCCATACGACCACATCCGGCGTATAGTGGATAAACTATTTAAGCAAAAGTTTGTAAGTTAGGAGTGGCCGCTGTTTTAGTGGCTGCCAGATGCATTAAAAGCTACATGAGAAGTAAAAAAAATAAAGGCGGCGACGAAAGCCGCAGCGACCGCAGCAGCTCCAGAGGACGGGGCGAATCATCATCCAGAGGAAACAGTTCATCCAGAGGCAAATCATCCGACAGAGGAGGCTCCTCCTCCCGGCGCAGCGGCGGTTCCTCAGACCGCAAAGGAGGCCCTAAATCAGCGAAAGCGCTTGTACTAGAGGCCTTTTCCAACAGCCCGGACACCGTATATACCGAACGCTCCCTGCATCGCCGCCTTGGCGTGACAGACAAAAAAGGCCGCGAGCAGGTACATGAAATCCTGCACGCTTTGGTAAAAGAAAACAAGCTGCTGCCGATCGACGACGACAAGTACATGATGAACCTGAAGGTGGACATCATCACGGGCCGCGTCGACCTGGCAAACAGCAAATACGCCTATATCGTGTCGGAGGGGCGCGAGGACGATGTGCGCGTGTACCGCGAGCACCTGAAGTACGCCATGGACGGCGATACAGTGAAGGTGGAAGTGTCGCCTACAGTGCGCGGCGGCCGGCAGGAGGGCGTGGTGCTCGAGGTGCTGGAGCGCTCCCGCACCGAGCTGGTCGGGATTATGGAGCTGTCGAAAAACTTCGGCTTTGTGGTTCCTGATTTCAAGAAGCTATACTTTGATGTGTTTGTAGGGGAGCGCGGCCTGAACGGCGCCAACGCCGGCGATAAAGTGCTGGTGAAGATAGTGGAATGGCCCAGCAAACCCGATAAGAATCCTACCGGCGAAGTAATCCGCGTGTTTGGGCCGGCCGGTGAGAACGAGGCGGAGATTCACTCCATCATGGCGGAATTCGGGTTGCCGTTTGAGTTCGATGAGTCGGTGGAGGAAGAGGCAGAGAGCATATCGGATAAGATAACGGCCGCCGAGATTGCCAAGCGCCGCGATTTCCGCGACGTGACCACCTTTACCATAGACCCGGCAGACGCCAAAGACTTTGACGATGCCCTTTCCATCCAAAAGCTTGAGAACGGCAACTACGAGATAGGCGTGCACATCGCCGACGTCACGCATTATGTGCATCCCAAAACCATTCTGGAGAAAGAAGCCTTCCATCGGGCCACTTCGGTGTACCTCGTCGACAGAACCATCCCGATGCTGCCCGAGCGCCTTTCTAACGGCCTTTGCTCGCTCCGGCCAAATGAAGAGAAACTGACGTTTTCGGCGGTGTTTGAGCTGGATGAGAACGGGAAGCTGCACGAGTCCTGGTTTGGCCGCACCATCATTTACTCCGACCGGCGTTTCTCCTACGAGGAGGCACAGGAGCGCATCGAAACCGGCAAAGGCGACTTTGTGGAAGAGATCAACATCCTGAACGGCATCGCCAAAAAACTCAAAGACAAGCGCTTCAAAAACGGCGCGATCAGCTTTGAGACGGTGGAGGTGAAGTTTAAGCTGGATGAGAAAGGACGCCCGCTGTCGGTATATGTGAAGGAGCGCAAAGACGCACACAAGCTGATCGAGGAATTTATGCTGCTCGCCAACAAAAAGGTGGCGGAGTATGTCTACAACCTCGGCAAAGGCAAGCGCCGCCCTACCATGGTGTACCGCACGCACGGCCAGCCCGACCCTGACAAACTGAGCACCTTCTCCCTGTTCGCCCGCAAGTTCGGCTACAAGGTGGATCCCGACGGCGATATATCCGAAGAGCTGAACAACCTGACGGAGGAGATTGAAGGCAAGCCGGAGCAGAGCGTACTGCAGAACCTGGCGATACGCACCATGGCCAAAGCCAAGTACAGCACCGAGCCGGAAGGTCACTTCGGCCTGGCCTTCGAGCATTACTCCCACTTCACATCGCCCATACGCCGTTATCCCGATATGATGGCGCACCGCCTGCTGCAGCACTACCTCGACGGGGGCAAGTCGGAGGACAAGGAGGAGTATGAGGAACGCTGCCGCCACTCCTCTGAAATGGAGAAACGCGCCGCTGATGCCGAACGTGCCTCTATCAAGTACAAGCAGGTGGAGTTTATGAAGGACACCATCGGCAACCAGTACAAAGGCATTGTGTCCGGTGTCACAGAATGGGGTATATTTGTGGAGATCGAGGAGAACAAGTGTGAGGGCATGGTGCGCCTGTCTGATCTGAACGACGATTACTACGAACTTGACTCGGCCAATTACCGCATCATCGGCCGCCAGAACAAGCGCATTATATCGTTTGGCGACGAGGTGATGGTAGAGGTGAAAAGCGCCAACCTGGCCGACCGCACCATTGACCTGACGTTAATAGAAACCTTGAAAAAATAGTTAAGGAAAGCCTTTTAGCGATGCGTTTACATGTGTAGCCAAGCATACAGTCCCCTCCTTTAAACAAGGAGGGGCGAGGTGCTGTTGGAAACTGAGCAAAAACACATAGGCGACACACCTACTTATCACGGACCCGTTACATTTCAATTCAGTGGATATCAGCACCCTTTCCGAAAAGATACATCATACCCTGTCCACGTTGCGTTACGGTGAGCACCCGGTGGAACTATATGAGCCGATCCGGTATATCATGGCGTTGGGCGGCAAGCGCGTCAGGCCTTTGTTGGTGCTGTTATCGGCTAAAATGTACGACGAGGATGTAGAAAAGGCCCTTTTGCCTGCTGCAGCGGTAGAGGTTTTCCACAACTTCACGCTCATGCACGACGACATCATGGACAAGGCCCCGCTGCGCCGCGGCGAGCAAACCGTGCACGAAAAGTGGGATGCCAACACGGCTATCCTGTCGGGCGACGTGATGGTGGTGCGGGCCTACCAGCTGCTGCTGGGGGTGGAGCAAAGCAAGCTGGCGCAGGTGCTGGAACTCTTCAGCGAAACCGCCGCGCAGGTGTGTGAGGGCCAGCAACTGGACATGAACTTCGAGCGCCGGGAGCAGGTAAGCATCCAGGAATACATCCACATGATCACGCTGAAGACGGCGGTGCTCTTAGGCTTTAGCCTGGAACTGGGGGCCATTCTCCAGAGCGCCCCGCTGGTGGACGCGGAGAACCTCAAGGACTTTGGTATCAACGTGGGCATCGCCTTCCAACTCCGCGACGATTTGCTGGACGTGTATGGCGACAAGGCCAAGTTCGGTAAGCAGGTGGGCGGCGATATCCTGTCGGATAAAAAAACCTTTCTGATGCTGACGGCGCTGGAACAGGCTAACGCGGCGCAGCGGCAAACCATCATCAGCTGGCGCGACAAAACGGACAGCAGTATAGCCGGGGAGAAAGTGGACGCCATCACGGCCATCTATAACCAGCTCAACATCCGGCACCAGACAGAGCAGCAGATCGATTCCTACTTCCGGAAGGCGCTGCACCACCTCGATGCCGTTCAGCTACCCGAGGAGCGTAAAAGCACGATCCGGGGCCTGGCCCTGCAGCTGATGGAGCGGGATAATTGATGGCTGAATGGTTATATTGTTAAATGGATTGGTTCGCAGCGATGGTTAACTATTAGGTTGCTGATTATTGGTTCGGAGGTGTAGCTAATTGTTAGGTTGTTGGTTGCTGATTGTCGCTTCGCAGTTTTACCAGGAGTTTATATATAGCGAATAACTATATCCTATTCAATATCCACATAGCCATTAAACCATTCAGCCATTTAGCTATTCAATCATTCAACAACATAATAATTAACAGCTAACAATTAACTACCAACAACCAGAAATGAGCGTTACCCTTATATTAATTATCATTACCGTCGGAATATCCCTGTATGCCTTTCAGAACGAGAGCCTGATGCATAAGTGGATTTTCCAGCCTTACGCGGTGCAGCGCGACAACTCTTGGTACCGTTTCGTTACCTCGGGCTTTCTGCACGCCGATTTCACGCACCTGTTCTTCAACATGTTCACGCTGTTCTTCTTCGGGCAGGCGGTGGAGCAGACGTTTGCGGTTATTTTCGGAGCCGAGACGGGCATCCTGGTGTACCTGCTGCTCTATATAGGAGGCATCATTATTTCGGATATCCCCACTTACTTCAAGCACCGCAACGATCCGCCTTACCGGGCGTTGGGCGCTTCGGGCGGCGTGGCCTCGGTGGTATTCTCCAGCATCCTGTTTTATCCCACCAACGATATATGCCTGTACGGCCTGCTTTGCATTCCCGGATTTATCCTGGGCGTGCTCTATATCCTGTACTCGTACTACTCCGGCAAACGCATGGGCGACAACATCAACCACGATGCGCACTTGTATGGAGCCGTGTATGGTTTCGTACTAAGCCTGGTGCTGGTGCCTCGGGCACTGCCGAGCTTTGTGGAGCAGATCGCCAACTGGCGCCTGTTCTGATGCAGGAGAGGTCTGTGCAATCCTGATCAACCTGGGTCGGGGTTATGTAGCTGTTTTATATATTATTACGTATATATAACCAGTGATAAAACATCGGACCATGAGGGGATTGCACCATCGGTTATATATAGAATTTACGGTACTGGCACTTCTGCTGGCGCTGGGCAGTCCGGCGCAGGCGCAGGACGTGGCAGCCCGCATGAACATGATCGAATACATGGTGCAGGAAAGGCCGGTGCTGGCAAACCTCATCACCAAGGCGGGCCTCACCCCGATCCTCTCCGACGCCGGTCCTTATACCATCCTGGCCCCGCCTGAGGCAGAGCTCAAAAAGCTCAAGGACCTGCCCGCCGTCAGGTTAAGGGCGGTGCTGTCAGGCCATATACTGCAAGGTCTTTATCAGGAGAAGGACTTTAAGGACGGGGCCACCATCCAGACGCTGGCCCACACCAACATCAGGGTATGCCGTAAGAAAGACTATACCCTCATCGACGGCATGCAGATCGGCCACGAGCCTGTGGAGGTAAAAAATGGGATATTACACAGCCTCTCCGGGAAGCTGAATCTATAAACTACCCTCTTTCTGAAGTAAACTGAGTGCAAAATAAGCTGGGAAGCAGGAGAAGAGTTTTCTGCCTGGGAGGCAGCATTAACTACGGATTGTTTTCTTTAAATCTTCTTATTGCATAATAGAAACTAAGCATTATGAAATGCTTTGGCTGTAGAAGTACGTAGAAGAAGTAACAACCTATGTACAATACAGACCCTCATACCGCCCCAGAAGAGTCCAAAATAGTAGTGGCTCATAACCCCTGTTATGAGCTTATATACGACAATAGTAAAAATAGGATATACCTAACGGTGAAGGGTTTCTGGAAGAACAGGGAAGCCGTGCCGCACTTCCTGGATGATTTGCAGAAAGCCCTCCGGCTGGTTAAGCCAGACTTCAGCCTGCTGTCGGACCTGCGCACCATGCTAACGCATCCGCAGCGCCTCAGCAGCCTGCACATCGAGGCGCACAACCTCATTAAGTTAGCCGGCCTGTCAAAAGCCGCGATTGTGGTACCCATTGACCGGATCGCTACCCTGCAGGTGGAGGAAATAAACAGCAAAAGCACGATGTCTTCTGAGAACTTCTCCTCTGTTGTGGAGGCGGAAATCTGGCTGACTGCCTGATTTTGTTTCCCAAACTGCACATTATCAATAAAATATAAAGCCTTTTGTAGGTTTAGCCGTATCAGGCATATATAATTTCACTTTCTGGACTTTGCCTGCTGCTGATTTTGCCGGAACACGTGCTAATGCGGTATAAAGCACCCGAACGCAGGCAGCTATAGCTTTTCTACCGCGCCTATGACCTTTGAGATTGCGCTTGTGCTTGGGATAATAACACTGGCAGTGGTTCTGTTTGTGTCTGAGCGCCTGTCTATCGACACTGTCGCAATCCTCACCATGGTATTGTTTATGGTCACCGGCGTCCTGACCCCGGCAGAGGGATTTGCGGGCTTCAGCAACCCTGCCACCCTTACCGTGGCAGCCATGTTCATCATCAGCTCAGCCATATTCAAATCGGGGGCCCTCAACAGCATCGGCATTGGCCTTACCCGGATCGGCCGCAAGAATTACCTGCTGTGCCTTTTCTCCCTCATGCTTATCTCCGGCACCCTGTCCGCGTTCATCAACGATACTGCAGTGGTGGCGCTGCTTATGCCCGTCGTGATCCAGTTAAGCAAGGACATCCGCGTCAGCCCGTCCAAACTGCTGATTCCGCTGTCGTTCAGCGCGCTGCTGGGCGGCGTTTGCACCCTCATCGGCACCTCCACCAACATACTGGTCAGCGGTATTGCAGAGGCGCAGGGCGAGGAGCCGCTGCGGATGTTTGAGTTCGCGCCCGCCGGCTTGTGTTTTCTGCTGGTAGGTGTTGCCTATTTGTTTTTCGTGGGCAGGCATCTGCTGCCCAGCCGGAAACTGGCGGAAGACCTGTCCGAGGACTTTAACCTGGGGCAGTACCTGACGGAGGTGGTGCTGCTGCCGGATTCCCCCTCGGTGGGGATGGCCCTGGAAAAAATAGGGCTGGTGCAGAACCTGGATGTGCTGGTGATGCAGGTAACGCGCCGCAGGCAGAAGATCCCGGTGTACCCCTCCCTCATTCTGCAGGCGAACGATGTGCTGAAGGTGCGTTGCGGCGTGGAGAAGCTGAAGTTGCTGAAAGAGGAAAAAGGCATCCAACTGAAGTCCGAGCGCAAGTTCGACGACAATAACCTGCGCCTGACCGACAGTAAGCTCTATGAGGCCATCGTCACACCCAACTCCTATATGGAGGGTAAGTCGTTGAAGGAGCTGGATTTCAGGGCCTATAACCACGGGGCTTCAGTGCTGGCCATCCGCCACCGCGATGAGATTGTGAACGAGAAGCCCGGCCACATCAAGCTCTCTGCCGGCGATGTGCTGCTTATTGCCGCTAACCAGGACCAGGCGGAGAAGCTGCGGAACAACGAGGACCTGCTGATCATCTCCCAGACAGAGCACAGCCGGTTCAACTACAGCAAAATCATCCCGGTTATCCTCATCAGCGTGGCGGTGGTGACGGCGGCGGCTACAGGCCTGGTGCCGATTGTGCTGAGCGCCATGGCAGGGGTGGTGTTGCTGATACTTTTCAAGTGCATCCGGGTGGATGAGGTGTACAAGGCGATCGACTGGAAAGTGATTTTCATGCTGGCGGGCGTGCTCTCAATGGGCGCCGCCCTCGAAAAAACGGGCGCCGCCAAGCTCCTGGCCGATTTCCTGATTGCGGGCGTCGGCGACTACGGGCCGCACGCGCTGCTGTCGGTGTTCTTCTTCATCACCTTTATGACCACCAACTTCATGTCGAACAACGCGACGGCGGCCCTGCTTGCGCCCATTGCCATCGTAACCGCTCACGAGTTGGGAGTGAGTGTGCGCCCTTTTCTGATGGCGGTCGCCTACGGGGCCTCCCTCAGCTTCATGACACCCATGGGCTACCAGACCAACACCATGATATATGGCCCCGGCAACTACCACTTCATAGATTACCTTAAGGTGGGCACTCCGCTCAACCTGCTCTTCTGGCTGCTCGCCTCGCTCATCCTGCCGTATTTCTTCCCGTTTTAAGTTGAGGCATATATAAACGGGTGTTCCACGTGGAGAAGGTACCGGCGGATATATAGGGTATATTTACCCGAAGCTTCCTATATTAGCAGGAGCAAGGCTGCTACGAGTAAGTCAAGCAGATCATTAAATAACCTACTACACCTTCCACAGATACAAGATGTCAAGAGAAATTACCCTAAGAAACCGAGCGGGGAAATATGCCGCCTGGGTTTTGGCCTTTGCCCTCCTGGCCTGCACCTCGTCTGCGCCGGAGCAAAATATTGCCGAAGCTGAAGAAACCAAACCAGCCGGAGAAGGAGAGTGGGTATCGCTTTTCAACGGGAAGGATATAGAGGATTGGATCGTGAAGATACATCACCACGAGGTGGGGGAGAACTTCGGAAACACCTTTCGGGTGGAGGACGGTATGATTAGGGTGCGCTACGACCAGTACGACGACTTCAACGAGCAGTACGGGCACCTTTATTACAAGCAGCCCTTCTCCAGTTACCACCTGGTGGTGGAGTATCGCTTTGCCGATGAGTGGCATCCGGACGCGCCGGATTACACCATCCGGAACAGCGGCGTGATGTTCCACTCCCAGGACCCGAGAACCATGCCGCGCGAGCAGGACTGGCCTATATCGGTGGAGATGCAGTTTCTGGCGGGCCTGGGCGATGGCAAGCCGCGCCCCACCGGCAACATGTGCTCACCGGGCACGGACGTGGTATATGAAGGCAAAATCGACCCCCGGCATTGCATCAACTCCAGCTCTGAAACCTACGACATAGACGAGTGGGTGCGGGCGGAGCTCATTGTTCTGGGAGACTCGCTGGTGAAGCACATCATCAACGGAGACACGGTGCTGCAATATACCAAGCCGCAGATTGGCGGCGGCGTGGTCAACAATTTTGACCTAGCCCTGAAGCAGGACGGCAAGCTCTTGAGTGAGGGATATATAGCCCTGCAAAGCGAGGGCCAGGCCATCGACTTCCGCAAAGTGGAAATCAAAGAGCTGGGAAAGCCCGGGGTGCCTGAAACCTCCAATTAGAAACAGGCTATATCGCTGATTAATATACAGGGGAGGGGCAGCAAGCGCTGTGGGTAGCATGAAGAAACGCGGTATATACCTCGTCGGGATGATAGGGCTCCTTTTCGCCTCACCGCTGTTTGCCCAAAGCCTAGGGAAGCAGGTGACAAAGCAGCAACTGGTTACATACACCTATAATAACACCCTTGCTTTCAGGCCTAAGTGGGCTCTAACTACGGAGATACAGGAAAGGAGGTTCAGAAACCCGGATGAGCAGCACCAGTTCCAGATCAGTAGCCGCTTGTACTACAGCCTGGGTAAAAGCTGGGGTGCTTCGGTGGGATTTGCCTATTTGCTGCAAAGCCCCCAGGACCCTCATGCAACCGACGATCTTGTAGTGCCGGAACTCCGGCCGTACGTCCAGTTCGACTACAGGCAGCGCATTGGCAGGCTTTCTATTGGGCATCGTTATATGATAGAAAAGCGCTTCTTCAGAAATACAGCCTACGGCGAACTGGCGAAAGGGTATAATACTAATTATCGTTTCAGGTATCGCCTTGGGTTAGAGTATCATATAGCAAACATCAACAACCTGCCACTACAGGTGAAAGCAAGTGAAGAGATTCATGTTAATGCCGGGAAGAGCATCCTGTACAACAGGTTTAACCAGAACCGGATATATGTAGGACTGAACTACGCGTTGCACAAGAATATCAATATAGAGGCAGGCTATCTGTACTGGTTTCAGCAAAGAGTGACAGGAAACCAATTTTTCAGCAGGGACATCATCAGCCTAATGATCTTTCACAAAATTAATCTTAATAAGAAGGAGGATGCGGATCCGGCAGATATAAAAAAGTAGCGTGTTTCTTTTAACGTGTCCTTTGCTCCGTTCTGACCAACAGCTTATATAGGATTTAGCCACCTATATCCCACCCCAAAAATCTTACTTACTTACATATAGCCTTTCGCCTGCAGCAGGAAGAGCTCCGCATACTTGCCGTTCTTGGCCAGAAGTTCCTCGTGCGTGCCCAGCTCCTTTAGCTGGCCCTGCTCCAGGAACAGGATACGGTCGGCCATGCGCACCGTGGAGAAGCGGTGGGAGATAAGGACGGCAGTGCGGCCCTCGATCAGTTCGGAGAAGCGCAGGAAAACCTCATGCTCGGCGCGGGCATCGAGGGCGGAGGTGGGTTCGTCGAGAATCAGGAGCTGCGCGTCGCGCATATAGGCGCGGGCCAGGGCCACCTTCTGCCACTCTCCGCCCGAAAGCTCCACTCCTTTGTCGAAGCGCTTGCCCAGCACCTGGTCATACTTGTCCGGCAGGCGCTGGATCACGAGGTCGGCGAGGCTCTTTTGGGCAGAGCCCTGGATCCGTGCCTTGTCCAGGATATTGCTGATCTGGCCGATGGCAATGTTGTCGGAGGCGGTCATCTGGAAGCGCACGTAATCCTGGAAAATAATGCCGACCTGGTGGCGCAGATCGTTCAGGTCATACGCACGCAGGTCCTCGCCGTCTAAAAGTATGCGGCCTTCCGACGGCTCATACAGCCGTGCCAGCAGCTTCACCAGGGTGGTTTTGCCGGCGCCGTTCTCGCCCACCAGCGCCAGCTTCTCGCCGGCCTTCAGATGGAAAGACAGGTGCCGTACGGCCCACCGTTCGCTGTTGTGGTACTTAAAGCCGACGTTCTCGAAGGTAAAGCCCTGCCGGATAGGCCGTGGCAGGGGCAAAGGGTTGACAGGCGGCGTGATCTGTGGCCTCAGCTCCAGGAAGTCGAACAGGTCCTGCAGGTAGAGGGCGCTCTCCGCAATCTGGGAGAAGCGCGTCATAATGCCCTGCAGCAGGCCGCGCATATTGCTGAAAGAGCCGGCCAGGAACGTGAGGCTACCGATCGTGATGACGCCCATCACGGTGTTAAACAAAATGAATATATAGGCGCCGTAGTAGGCGAGGGTGCCGATGGCCGAGAGGGCGCTGCCCCAGATGGCCCGCTTCACGGTAATGCTTTTGTTTAGGGTGTAGTACCTGTCGGAGAGTTCCTTGAAACGGCTGGCTAGGAAACCGGACAGGTTGAAGGTCTTGATCTCTTTGGCGGTTTCGTCGGAGGCGCCTATATAGCGCAGGTAGTCCAGCTCGCGGCGCTCGGGCGTCCAGGAGCGGGAGAGGGAATAGGTGCGCTCGTTGAAGTGGCTTTCCCCCAGAAAGGAGGGCACCACGGCAACCAGCAGAATCAGGATGAGCCAGGGGTTGAACGCAATCAAACCGGCTGCCAGGAAGCCGATGGTCACCATATCCTGCACCTGCGACAATACCTGCGACATGAGCACCACCCGCGTCACTGTTTGCCGCCGGGCCCGCTCCAGTTTGTCATAGAAAGTGGCGTCCTCGAACTGCGCCAGGTCCAGCGTGGCGGCATGCTCTATGAGGGTAACGGAGGTGCGGTTCGAGAAAAGGTCGCCCAGCAGGCTGTCCATCAGGGTGATGCCCCGGTTGATGAGGTCCGACAGCACGGCCAGCCCCAGTTCCAGCGCCACCAGCACCCACAGGTAGCTCAGGTCGCGCTCACCAGCCACGTCTATCAGCCGCACCACCTCGTCTATAATCAGCTTGCCTATATAGAGCATCGTAACAGGCAGCGCCGATTTAAACAGGCGCAGCAGCATGTTGGCGATGGTCATGCGCGGGCTTGTCTCCCAGATCAGCCGGAAAAACTTAGGCAGGTTTTTCAGCGCGCCCAACTGCTCCCGGAAGCTTTTCTTATTGGTGTCGTTCTGGCCTGCAGCAGCCCGTGTGCCTTTTCTGGGGTTGTCCATATCTACTTCTCTCCGTGCCTTCGCCATGATGGCATATACCTATACCTCCCGGGGCGGAATATGTTTGACGCTTGTCGCCTGTGGGGTATAAAGTTAAACGATATTTTTCGGGGAGAAGCAGTATGCCTCCCCGGGAACCGGGACTGCAGGAGATAAAGCCTGTTGATGCACGCTACTACGTGCCGGTAAGGAACTCAATTAAATAGCGGATAGCAGCAGACATACAAACTCCCAAATACTGCTCCCGGGATACTTGCCCGTATTATATAGCCCAAGTTGCGCTATAAAAATCTGCTGACTGAAAACCTGTCCCTTCCTGGTGGGGAATAAAAACACCTTTTCTGCGTGAATTCCCCTCCAAAGGTTGGGACCCCTTGTCAACGGAGTGGCGGGTGTGGGCATGTTTCGATATGGTAAGTGCAGCGCAACGTGGGCTATATCGGTAGCGGCGAGACAGCATCCTCTTTCGGAAGAAGCATCTGAAACCCCCTTTTTGCAGTATGGTATCTGTATGACGAGATACCTGCTGTACTTCCTGACGGGCTTTGCCGTGGCCACGTTCATCCTGTTCTTCAGGGGCTACGGGGGTGCGCCGCACACGGTGTACTCCGATGCGGCCCTGGTGGGGGCGATGACGCTCTTTGGGATGGCCTCGTGGCTCACGCTGTTTAAGGTGAAGCCCGGCGCGCTGCTGGCGCTGCTGTGCCTGCTCACGATGGTGCCCTGGGCCGTCAGGGCCTGGCAACGGATATTGGTCTCCGAGGTTTCCTTTATACAGGTGATACTGATCGTGCATGCCGTCATGTCGGGGCTGGTACTGCTTTCGCTTATCGTTAGCCTGCGTTACGTATTCAGAAGGGGTTCCTGGGGGTCGGGCACCACCGCGCCCGGGTTCCTCCTGAAGATCATCCTCGCCCTCATCCCGCTTGCTGTGGTAGTAACCTGGTTTATCCTGATGCCAAAGCTGTAAAGAACGCGCATGAGTAAAGTCGGGGAATAGCCGGCGCCTTTGCGTGCCTTCAGCAGGCATGCAACCCTCTCACCAGCAGAGCCACCTTGCCTGTATTACTCCTGTTCCTTGGAATAATATAAAATGCGCTTACTGCTTCAGCTACAATGGCTGCTCTATAAAGAACGCGGTTTCCGGAGCACGGGCAGAGGACAGGCAAAGGCAAGAACTTTAGGGGCATATATGAGAAAAGCCCCAACGAATGCTGGGGCCTTCTCTCACCTTAAAACAAACTAATCTAAACTTTACTAACCTTATTTTTTGTCTACGAAACCTCTATTGCGGGGCAGGAGCGCGTCTTTTCTTGAATAGCTTTGGCTTTTGTAACAGCAGCGCAAACCGGAAAATGAAAAATAGTTGTAACAGTACTTGTATGTCAAGCAGCCGCTATATAAATTAGCTATTCAGATTTCCCTTCTCCTTAAATCGGGTGCAAAACTACTATTTAGTTTTTTGTTGCGAAAGAATATGGCATAATATTTTTGCTCCATATCCGATTTTAGTCTTAACATATTTATAATTAATATTTTAGGTTCCGAAAAAAACTTTGGGCCTCTCCTGATCCTGTGTGAAACAGGGAAGCTTCTGGCGCGCTGCCGTTATCACTGCTGTAAGCCGGTGTTATATATAGCCACCTCCGGGACATGAAAATGGCTAAGCCACCGGTTTGGGTATCCGTTCGCTTAGCCATTCATGTGTACCAGGTATATAACTGCTATGCTGGCAGCTATAGCTAAATCAAATCATCGCCACGGTCTTGTTATCTACCTGCGTGCCGTACGTTTTCTTGTAGTGTACCTTGCGCTCCAGGGCGGCGATCACGGGCTCTGAGAAGTCCACGCCTTCTATCTCGCTGGCGTCCGGCAGGGCACCGGGGCTGAACACGTTGATCTCCATCAGCTTGTTGCCTACAATGTCCAGTCCGACCAGGAACATCCCGTCCTGGATCAATTTCGGGCGCACCAGCTCCACCAGGTCCAACATGCGCTGGTCTACCTTGGCCGCCACCGCCGAGCCGCCCGCATGCATGTTGCTGCGGATGTCGTCTTTGCTGTTCACGCGGCGGATGGCGCAGTACTTGCCCTTGTGCTGCAGCGCCTCACCGTTCATCACAAAAAGGCGCACATCGCCCTCGGTGGCTTCCGGCAGATACTCCTGGGCAATCACGTAGCCGTCGCGGCTGATGGCCTCCACAATCTGGTTCAGGTTAGTGGAATCCTGTTTCTTCACCATAAACACGCCGGAGCCACCCGAGCCCTGCAGCGGCTTCAGGATGATGTTGTTCTTCTGCTCGCTGAAAAACTCCTTGATCTCATTCTTGTCGCGCGTAATGAGGGTGCGCGGCCGCACGGCCTCTGGGAAGTGCTGGAAGTACATCTTGTTCACAGCGTCGGAAAGGGAGGTGGGGTCGTTGAGCACGATCACGCCGTGGCGCATGGCCAGCTGCCCGAAAATAATGCCCGCATTCTGGGCCCACGACCGTCCCTCGCCCTCCGAGGAGGGGTCGTTGCGGAGCATGAGCACATCCAAGTCCGGGGCGGTGATGCGCGTACGGGTGGCCTTCTCGCCTTGCACGGCCTCTATATAGGTAGCCGGGGATTTGTACTTGTGCTTGGGGTCGGCCTGCACGGCGGTGGCGCCCATATAGCCGTCAGGGTAATAGGCCAGGTCGCCCACGCCCACCAGGTACACGCTGTGGCCCTGGTTGTGCATGCGCTGCGCCAGAAAGATGGTGGTGTAGGAGGCTTTTTCGGTGTTTACGTCGTTTACTACAAATGCTATATTCATGTTTTGAGTGCGGCTTATATATAAGTTTGGTGTAATAAATACTGAATTTTATAAAAGGTTAAATACTGATATGCCCGCTTTTAGTTGTTCCAGTTTTGGTTTGATGGCCGGGTCGAGGAGGTAGCGGGGCTTGATGGGCACTGGCCGCAGCACGTTCCTATATATAAGCTCCTGCACAATCGGGATATAGTCCTGCCGGATTTTGCCGATCAGCAGGGGCTCCAGCTCATGGCCCTGCTTCAGGTAATCGAGCAGGTGCACGAGCCCGCGCAGGTACACGGCGTCTTTAGTGAGGCCGCCGCCGCGGTGCACGCGCATGGTCGTATCAAAGGCTGTCTCTTCGTCGAAATGGTACTGCTGCGTCAGGCGGGCGAAGTTGTCGGTGAAGCCGCAGCCTTTGGTGAGGTGGTACACCGCCACCACGCGCGCCGCCAGCATGCGCATCCGGTCCTGGTCAAGGCCGCCCACCAGGTACTCGCTCAGCACGGCCAGCCCCTCCTGCAGCTCCTCGTAGCCGGGGCTGCCCACGTACAGCTGGTGCAGCGGCTGCGCCTTGCCGTTGAAGTAGGTCAGGATGTGCGTGCCCACCTCGTGCTGGATCAGCGCCTGCGCCCGGTGGCGCGGTATTTTGGCATCGGTGCCCACGTTCAGCCTGCCCTTCGACACGATCAGCCCCACCACATCGTCCCGCACATCCACCCCCGAGTCCACGCCTTTGTACTGCGCCTTCAGAAAGTCGATCTCCTGCTCGGCCAGCGCGGCGAACTCCGGCACAGGTATCAGCTCGACGTTCGTGTGGCGGGTGGGCTCCGGGATGGCCGCCAGAATACCCTCCGCCACTTTCAGCAACTGGTCGTCTACGCCGCCGAAAAGCTGCATGCTGCTATATATAAAGTCGGGCGTGTTGCGGTCGGCGAGCATGGTCAGCATCTTGTCCAGCTCGTGGCGCTTGTCCCGGAACAGGAACGCCAGGGTCGGGTCGTCTATCTTCTCGATGGGGATGTTGTAGAGCCGGCGCTTGAGCTGGTCGGCGTCTATGGGCATCAGGCGGTAATGGAACGTGGGGGCCTTGCTGAACTTCGCTTTGCGGAACTCCTCCCAGGCCTCGCTGTTGTTCACCGGCGTTACCAGCAGCAGGAACTGGAACAGGTCGCTGATGCCGGTGAGCTGCTTGTCGATGCGCCACACCACGCGGTTCACGGCCTGCCGCCCCAGCGCCTGGAAATGGATGGCCTTGTGCGTGGTCTGCACATTCACGAAATCGAAAACTGTTTTCTTGATGGCGTTGGAGAGCTTCTCGCGGAGCGTGCGGAGCAGCAGGGGATAGGGCCTGCCGGTCTTGCTGTCGCAGTAGATGGGCTTCAGCTCCAGCCCGAGCATCAGGTAGCTGTGCTTCTTCAGCTCCTCCTCCGGCATCAGGCGCAGCGGGCCTTCCAGCAGGGCCTTGTTGGAGGCCGTCTTAACGGCGGTGTGGATGCCGCTGATTTTAATCTGCTCCAGCTCCTGCACCAGGGTGCTGATGGTGGCGGGCAGCTGCTTCTCCGGCCCCAGCACCTTAAACAGGGGCGTTTCCCGATCAGGGGAGGGGGCGGCCAGCAACTCCAGTATCATGAAAGCGCCGAACTGTCCGGCCATTTCCTCCGCCACGGCCCTGATGAGCTCCTGCAGCTGCGGCATCTGCTCCTCATGCGAGATGATATAGGAAGCCGTGGCTTTGGCAAAGTCGGCGGTGGCATGGTCGGGTTTGCCGGTCGGGTGGCGGAAGAGCACCAGGAAGGGCAGGGGCCTGTCTATGTAGATGAGCCCGCCCTGCGGCAGGCGTCGGTGCACCTGCTTGCCGCGCTTCAGGCTGCTGCTTACCTTCTTTATGAAACTGTCGGATATGTCGTCGGTCATTGGGTTTTTAAGTATGTTTCTCTGGGCTCTGGTGCGGGTTTCCGACCCGTGACCAAAGATGTGTGCGAGTCTCCAGACTCGCGGGAGCCGACAGATGAAGTATAAACTGTGGCATCAAGTATCGCGTGACCTTTGCTGCGTAGCGCTTGTGCCTTGCAGGCGCGTGAAGTCGGAGACTTCACTTTCATTGAAAGGCACGGGTCGGAAACCCGCGCCAGAGAAACCGGATGGCGTTCAGGCTCGCACAGGCCAATGGCTAATTGTTCTTAACCATTCATCAATTAACAATCAACAACCAGCCATCACGGCTGGCACACCTGCGCCAGCGCCTGCAGCACCGGCTTTGTCGTCTGCTCCAGGGCTCTCCTGATCTCCTGCACCTGCTCCTCGTCCGGCTCGCCTGTCCATTCGTCCATAAAGAACTTCTTGAACTCGATGCTCATCACGCAGGCCTTGTCGCCGAAGGTGTCGTGGATCCAGCGCATGAAGTGGCCGCCCTTGAACTTCACGTTCTCGCGGACGTCCAGGTGGCGGCCCCGGTAGTCGTAGCCGTGGAGGCTGTGCATGAAGGCCTCCACCACGGGTGCCCATTTCGCGCGGTCCATGTTGCCGGTGCCGATGTTCACCTCCGGGTTTTCGTCGGGGCTGGCGACGGGTCCGGAGGCGCCGTCGCGCTTGTGGTTGTAGGTGTGCAGGTCATATACCACCAGGCAGCCGTGCTGTGCTATGATTTCCGTCAGCATCTGCTTCACATCGGCGTAAAACCGGTCGTAGCGGCTCATCGATTCCTTCGCCAGCTCCTCCGGCAGGTCCTCTTTCCACACGTCCAGGCCCCAGGCGTCGTCGGGCAGGCGGTAGATGGCTTTGTCCGGGGAGCGGTTCAGGTCCAGCTCGAAGCGGGAGTTGTGCCCGATGATCTGGTTGTCGGCCACGGCCACCCACACGTCCGTGAAGGGGTCTTCCTCGCGCAGGCGCTCTGCCGCCGCCAGGGCGAACAGGTTGCTGATGTTCTGGCGCACGTTGTGCCCGCTGTGGATGGCGGTGGCCACCAAAGGGCTGTCGCCACGCTTAAGGGTATAGTAGGCAGTATCTGTTTTTGTTTGTGTCATCGCTTTTTGCTTTTTAAGAATGTACCCCTTCAGGCTGCTGAAGGTTATCTGGCGGGCGGGGTTGCTGCTGCTAAACCTGATCGCCGGAAGCAAGTATAGGAAGCAGGAGAAGTCCTTTTACCTTTGTACCAACCTGCTACTGCTGCCATGGCTGCCCCCGAAGATAAAAAAATGAAGACCTGCCCGAACTGCGGCGAAACAGTGCCCCTCCGGGCGAAGCAGTGCCCGAACTGCGGCCAACTGCTGGGCGGCAGCTCCAGACAGAACCGGCACTGGCTGAGGGCCCTCACGCCAACCGAGATCTTCCTGCTGGTGCTGGGCAGCCTGATGCTGGGCGTGTTTTTAGTGGCTTTGTGATATGAGGATATATGAGGACCCTGCTGCACCCGCTCTTCCTGACCTGCCTTTCCCTCTTCTGCCTGAACCAGGCGCTGGAGCAGGCGCAGGTTTATATATGGCCGCTGCACACGCACCTCGACGACCTGCTGTGCCTGCCCGTCACGCTCCGGATCGTGCTGGCGGTGCAGCGCGCGTATTTCCGGAACCCGCGCATGGTGCTGCCGGTGCGCCACATCGTTTTTGCGGTGGCGGCCTTCAGCGTTTGCTTTGAGCTTCTCTTCCCGCTTTACAAAACGCTGTATACCGCCGATGCGCTGGATGTGCTGGCCTATATGCTGGGCGCGCTTATCTTCTATATATACCTGAACAAGCCACTCGACCGACCTGCTGCGGCAGCGGAGGGCTGAGCGGTTTCGACTCCCCCGTTTTCCGGTTATGCCTATATATAAAACATTGTTCCCCTTTGCGGTAAATTTTTTCTCACCCCAAAGCAACCTTTTGCAGTAATCCGCATCTTTTGAACAGACGCTTCCCACAGGAGCTGACCCCTGTATCCGAAAGAACTTAAACCATACCACCTGAAACCATGAAGATCATTCAATTCTACCTAACCTCTCTTGCGGTGTTCACGATCGCGCTTCTCATGACGGACGCTCCGCTGATGGCCCAGCAGCTGCGCGGAAACGGCAACATGCAGACCCAGGACAGAAACGTGTCCGGTTTTGAGGGCATTAACGTGAGCGGCGGCTTTGCCGTGGAAGTAACGCAGGGCAACAGGGAGAGCCTGCGCATAGAGGCGGAGGAGAACCTGCTGAGCAACATCAAAACAGAGGTGCGCAACGGCGTGCTGCACATATATAACGAGGACGGCGTGACCACCAACAAAGACATGAAGGCCTATATCACGATGCGGGAGCTGAACAGCATGGACATCAGCGGTGGCGTGAAGGTGATCGGGAAGTCTGCCTTCAGGACGGATGCCCTGAAGCTGGACATGAGCGGCGCCTCGAACGTGAAACTGGACATCAACACCAAGGAGCTGAAGGCGGATATGAGCGGCGCCAGCAAAATAGAACTGGCGGGCAAAGCCGACGAGGTGGACATGAACATGTCAGGGGCCTCGAAAGTGGAGGCGGCCGATTTGCAGGCGAAGAACGTGAAGGTGGAGGCCAGCGGTGCCAGCAAAGTAAAGGTGCACGCCACCGAGTCGCTGGACATAGACGCCTCCGGTGCCACATCGGTGTATTACAAAGGCAGTCCCCGCATCACGGCCGAAACATCGTCGGCGGCCAGAGTGTCAAAGCTGTAAAGCGGCACAGGGCCTCTGTTGATTTTTATATATGACTTCTATTTTTGAAAGCAGCCTCGCCCTGGGCTGCTTTTTTTATGCGACCTCCTGTTCTTATCCTTTGGCGGAGGCGCCCCGTATAGAAAAGGCAGTATCAGAAACCACAAACCTATATACCTATGAGCGAAGCTAAGAAAACAACCGATCACAAAGAGATTCAGAAATGGGCCGAGCAGCACGGCGGCAAACCGTCCATCATCAAGGGCACCGAGAAGGACGGCAGCGGCGAGGGCGTGCTCCGCATCCACTTCCCGAAAAAGAGCGACAGCAACGAAAGTTTTGAGGAAGTAAGCTGGGAGGAGTTCTTTAAGGAGTTCGAGCACAGCAAACTGGCCCTGCTCCACGACCCGAACGGCAACTTCAACAAGCTGGTGAAGCGGGATTAAAAGAGCTTCATGCATATATATAGCGAGAGGCCGGTGCAAAACAGTACCGGCCTCTCGCTATATATGCTATGGTTGGTTACTTCTCCTGGTCCTGCAATAGCCCCAGCGTATGGCGTAGCAGGGACTGGTCGCCCCAGGGGCCATGGCTTGGCACCACCACCTTTGCCTTTGGGTAGCGCTGCTGCAGGTTTTTTATGGCTCCAGGCCAGCTCCTGACGTCCGCGTCAGCCACATTGCCTAAGTTATTTGTCTGCAAGTCCTTTACCAGGCATCCCCCGAACAGGATTTTTTGTTGCGGCAGGTACACCACCACATTGTCGGTTGTGTGGCCGCCGCCGGGGTAGTACACTTCAAACTGCTGTTTCCCCACTGCAAAGGCGGTATCCCGGGCAAAGGTGATATCCGGTGTCCCTTTCCCGTGCTCGGCGGCCAGTGCAGCCGTGCGCTTCGAAGTGACGAGCGGGATGTTCTGTGCCTGCACGGCATCAATGCCTCCCATTTTGTCTTCGTGCCAGTGGGTGGCCACACACGCTATCACAGGCCGCCTCAGGTTGGTTTTTACCCATGCCAGCAACTGCTCCGTGGGTTGGTTGCCCCACCCGGTGTCTACCAGCACGATGCCGCCTTTCGTAGCGATCACTAAGCCATGCGACGGGAAGACCACCTCACCGACCTGCTTATAGGAGGTATGCACATACACCTGCGGCGCCAGCTTTTTTACCTGTATCTCCTGCGCATACACACCGGTGGCGCTGAGAAGGAGCAGGCCGAGGACGAGACGCTTTATCATGATCAGCGAAGGTTATATATACATGCTACCGCACCGGAACCGGCAGCACCGGCAGGCTGGCGTGCCCCTCTGCGTCTACGGCCTGCACGGCAAAAAAGTAGTTGTCTTTGGAGTAGTTGATGTCTGCCTTGGTGTCCTTTACGAAGAACTTCTTTTCCCAGGCAGGGCTGTTGGTCTCACGCATCAGCACATAATAACCGGCCGGCTTCTCGCCTTTGGCCGGGGCCTCCCACTGCAGTTGCGTGGTGTTGGTGAGGTCAGCGGTCAGCACGCTCACTTTGTCGGGGGCGGCAGGAGCCCAGGCCAGGCTGGCCATGGTGGCCAGGTTTACGCCTGTGTTCTTGCGCAGGTACTCAAAGTCCATGTACTCGATCAGGTCGCCGTACTGCTTGCCGTCTTCCTTGCGGATGTCCTGGTGCTGGTGGTCGAAATCCTCGTTCGTTTCGCTCATGCGCACCGCCGCAAAACCGTTCTGATTGAACGGGGTATGGTCGCCGCCCCGCAGGAAGCGGTCGGCACGGTGCACCATCACCACATCGATCTGGTCTACGTACCTTTCCCCCACGTTCTCCATATAGCGGGCCAGGTTGCGGCTCGGGCTGTCGTTCTCAGCACCCAGGGTTCTGCGCAGTCGCGCCTGCTCCTCGGTTTCGTTCACGGGGATGCCCTCGCTGAACACGCGCACGGTGGTGTTGTTGTGCAGGCCGGTTTCGGCGGAGTAAGAGTTGCCCACGATGTCGTTGTTCAGCATCGCCACCAGGTTCCAGTTCTCTTTTTTGGCCCGGTCTGCCAGGTGCTTCGACCCATATAGCCCTTGCTCCTCGCCCTGAAAAGCCACGAAAACCAAGGTGGCCGGGAACTGTTTGGAAGCCATCACACGGGCCATCTCCATCACCATGGCCACGCCCGAGGCGTCGTCGTTGGCGCCCGGCGCTTTGCTTTTGGCGTCCATCACATCGGTCACGCGCGAGTCGAGGTGGCCGCCCACGATGATCACGCGGTCGTCATTCGGGTCAGTGCCCTTCAGCGTCGCCATCACGTTGGCCATCTCCACGTCCTGCGGAATGCGGCGGCCATCGGCTTTCACGGTGTAGCGGTCCATCTCCACGGTCATGCGGCCACCGGAGGTTTTGGCGTATTTCTCGAATTCTGATTTTACCCACTCGCGGGCCGCCCCGATGCCTTCTTTTTTGCTGGTGGTGGTGCTGAGCGAGTGGCGGGTGCCGAAGCTCACCATCTTCTGCACCAGCTGCTCCAGGTTCTGCGCCGACAGCTGGTTCACCATCTGCTTGATCTCGCCGTCCTGGCGCACGGCCTCCTGGGCAAGGGTTTGGGGAGAGGAGGTCAGGAAAAAGCCGGAAAGCAGGACGGGCGCCAGCATCCGGGAAAGTTTAATCTTATAGGTCATATTTGGTAAAGTGTAAGGATAGTAAACCTTAAAGATACTAAGCAGATTTATATAATCATTGTTTGGGAAGGTGTTGGTGGCAGGGGGTACTTTGCTGCCGATGGTGTGTGTTTCCAACACCCTTTCAGGTATCCGATCATATGTTAGGGGCAATATAGCACGACTACAACGGCATGTTCGTTCATAATAATGTTATAGGGGTTGATAAAAAAAGCACAGAATTGTTTTAAAAGTATAAAATAATATTAGTATATTTAAAGTATAAGGCGTGATTACAATATGCTCTTGATAAATATGCCTCTGCCCCAGTTACGAGGCAACAGGCATCTCTCAATTTTAGCTTAGTAGCCGCTACTCAAGCACAACCCTGTTTCTGGGAACGCCCTTATCCAGAAAAGACGCATACATCTTATTTTCTCGGCTAACCCTTGCCTTAGACTCTGATGGTGCAGCATGTTATTTTGCTTTAAGCAAGATTGTGCGGCTTCTCTCCTACACACGGTCATCTCCTCTTTTCCAATCTATTAATCTTAAAGCTATGAAAGAACACACAACTCAAACAGTTTTAAACGCAAACGTTGCAGTTTTCAGGTACCAAAGGCACTGGATATATCCTATGCTACTGCTCTTTTTTCTGCCTTTTACAGCTACAAGCCAGACTAAAGTCTGGGACAGAACCTATGGTGGTGTGATTACCACTTCTCCTGAACTGAATATATATTATGAGGATTATATAAAATACGGCGCTTCAATCCTTAGCACGATGATCCGTACACCGGACGGCGGTTATTTGTTAGGCGGATCCTCTGACTCAGAAGCAGGCGGAGATAAGAGCGAGGAAAGTCGGGATGAGAATAATTATACAGAATTTCTGTATGAAGATGGCCCATTTTATAATGACTATTGGGTTGTAAAGATAAATGGTAGTGGCAACAAGGTGTGGGATAGAACCTTCGGCGGTAGTAACTATGACTATCTTACAACTATCGTAGCTACACCGGATGGTGGTTATTTGTTAGGGGGGTGGTCTATGTCAATCGGTGGTGGTTACTGCAGGGATGGCATGTGGTGTGCGGTAGACTACTGGATCGTAAAAATTGATGCCAGCGGCAATAAAGTCTGGGATAAATCCTTTGGCGGAAGCGGCTTTGATAAACTCACTGCCATCGTTGTCACTCCCGAGGGAGGCTTCCTTCTCGCGGGATATTCCGATTCGCCTATAAGTGGCGACAAGACCCAGGATAATCATGTTGATGATATTTGTTTAGAGGGAGACTGCCCCGATGACTACTGGGTAGTGAAGATAGACGGCAGCGGCAACAAACTGTGGGACAAGACCTTTGGCGGACATGACTTTGAAGACCTTGAAGCTATAGTAACTACTCCAGATGGGGGTTATTTATTAGGAGGAACTTCGAGGTCGGGTATAAGTGGAAATAAAAGTGAGGCTAGTAAAGGGGGGTATTCTGACTATTGGGTTGTAAAGATCGATGGTAGTGGCAACAAGGTGTGGGATAAAACCTTTGGAGGTAGTAACTATGATCGACTGTCAACGATCGTCGCTACACTGGATGGTGGTTATTTATTAGGGGGATGGTCGGACTCTGGTATTAGCGGCGATAAGAGTGATGCTAGTCGTGGTAGCGAAGACTATTGGGTTGTAAAGATCGATGGTAGTGGCGATCAGGAGTGGGATAAAACCTTCGGCGGTAGTAACTATGATCGTCTTTTGAGTATGGTGGCTACTCTTGATGGAGGCTATATACTTGGCGGTGGTTCCTCTTCTCCCATAAGTGGCGATAAAAGCGAGGCTAGTCGTGGCGGTGACTATGAATATGGTGGTAACGACTATTGGATCGTGAAGATAAACGGCAGCGGAATCAAGCTTTGGGACAAGACTTTCGGTGGCGACGATGATGAGGATTTCACAGCTGTGGTGGCTGCTTGGGATGGTGGTTTCCTGTTAGGAGGGTCTTCGAGGTCGGGTATTAGTGGTGACAAAAGCGAGGCTTCAAAAAGTTTCATTGACTATTGGGTTGTCAAGATGACTGATAATCCCTACTGCGTACCAGCAATGGCCAACGGCTGCGCAGATGATCATTATATTGCTTACTTTTCCTTTGCCGATTTGTATTATAATGCGCTGGGTCAGGGATGCCGGAATAATAACAGCTACACGGACTTCTATCCGTTTGACGATAAACTAAACCAATCGTATTATGAGGCAACGGTGAAGCCGGGACAAAGCTACCCCATCAGCCTGAAGTCAGAATCCTATTACGGAGCTGTTTCTGAGGAACAAGCCTACGGGGTGTGGATCGATTACAACGATGACAAGGACTTTGATGATCCGGGAGAGTTTGTCTACGGTTCGCCTGCTGTGGGCGCTGACTTTTCCGGCACCGTTACGATACCTGCCGACGCTTCGCTTGGTGTGAGGCGCATGCGGGTGCGAAGCAGGCCAGAGGGCGTGTTCACGGCTTCGGAGTCCTGTACAGCCGGTTCCTACGGCGAAACCCAGGACTACACCATCGCCATCGGTTACTGCGCCCCCTTCCCGGCCTCTACGAATAACAACGGGTCTTACATAGATAACTTCAGCTTCCATACACTTGTCAACAACAATTCAGGGTATGATGCGCCCGGCTACACCATCTATGAGCCCACCGGCACGCTAACCACCACGGTCACAAAAGGCCAGGGCTACAGCCTCAGCGTACAGTCGGGCCCTGTGGCGCAGGCATTCGGCGTATGGATAGACTTCAACAATGACCTTGACTTTGATGATGAGGGGGAATTGGTCTATGCCTCTCCGGTTACGGGGGAGGATTACATTGACGAAGGCTATCTGGTCTCCCCATCCGTCAGCACCGATCCGTTCACTGGAACGGTTGTGATACCTGCCTCGGCTACTGCAGGCCCTTTGCGCATGCGGGTGCGGTCGAATTCCTTCCCATTCCGTGGAGTTGGTGGGGCCTGTGCTGAGTATGATTCAGATCCTGTTGGCCCCGACTCAGACTCTTTTCTCTATGGAGAAACGGAAGATTACACAATCACCATAGAGGAGCCTGAGGTAGAGCCGCCAACCCTTGCCTCCTTTTCGCCCCGCCGGGGCCTGCCCGGAGTTACGGTTCGGTTATCCGGTACCGCCCTTGCAACCACAACTTCAGTCCGGTTCAATGGCGTAGAAGCAGTTTTCAGCGTCCTCAGCGACACGCAACTGGAGGCTGTTGTTCCGGCTACGGCAACCACAGGTAGAATCACTGTCACAACCGACGGGGGAGAGGCCACCAGCGACAGGGATTTCAGGGTGCTTCGGCCCAGCATATATGTCTTTGCCCCCTGGAGAGGGTATGAAGGGTCCAAGGTGTTCATAGTGGGTGAGTACCTTGCCACTGCCAGTGAGGTGCGCTTTAACGGGGTACCGACCTCAGACATTAGTGTATATAATGACCATCTGCTGAAGGTAACTGTACCGGAGGGGGCCACGACCGGAAGAATAACCGTGCTGCTGGCGGGCGGTGGCCAGGTAGTCAGCAGCTTCTCCTATACTGTGCTGCATTCTGCCGATAGGGCGGAGAAGATAACTGAAGTGATCGCAGCAACCACAGCAGAGCGTGCTGTGGCCTATCCTAATCCTTTCATGGAGGGTGTCACCATCTCTGTGAGCATGCAGGAAGAAGAGCCTGTCAGCCTTGTTGTTTACTCGGCTTCAGGCCAGAAAGTGCGGGAGCTTAGATTCGGAAGGCTCAGTGCAGGCCAGCACGAGTTGAAGTGGGATGGCACAGACAGTAACGGAAAGCCGGTGAGCCGCGGGCTATACCTATATCAGGTAGCGGGTAACGGAAAGATAGCAAGTGGCAAACTACTGAAGGAAAAATAGGAAATCCTACGGCAAAGGGCCGGCACTGGTATATAGCAGTGCCGGCCCTTTGCCGTATCTAAATAGTTGTTAAATAGAAAACTTATTTTGTGCTTTATATATCAGAACGCGATCTCGCAGCGCTCATTCTGTAGCAGGTGCAGCTCATCTTCCACCTGCAGAATTGTTTTGGAGTTGGCAAGCTCGGTTTGGTAGCGGCGCGAGAGCTCGCGGCGCTTGATGGCCTCCAGGAAGCGGCGGGCGTCTTCCCGGCTTACCAGTTTTAGCCCGGGCACCTGCGTGGGCTTGTCGTCGTCGCCTTTGGCCACCATCGTGAAGTAGGAGGTGTTGGTGTGCTTCACGAAGCCCGATTTCACGTTCTCCGAGATCACCTTGATGCCTACCATCAGCGAGGTGTTGCCAACGTAATTCACCGAGGCCAGCAACGACACCAGCTCGCCCACCTCCACGGGCTGCAGAAAGTTCACGCCGTCTACCGTTACCGTCACGCAGTAGTTGCCGGCGTGCTTGGCAGCACAGGCGTAGGCCACTTTGTCCATCAGCGAGAGCAGGATGCCGCCGTGTATCTTGCCGCCAAAGTTGGCGTAGCTCGGGATCATCAGCTCCGTGAGGGTCGTTTGGGAAAAGGCAACGGTGCGAAAGGCAGGTACTGTCATATGGGCGCAGGTATATAGTAGCGGATATATAAATCCTATACTCTGTTAGAGCGGCGGCTGTTGCGCTTACAAAAACACCACGTCCTTCACGGCGTCGGTGCCCACCTCGCGGTTCAGCAGCTCGATTACCTTGCTCTTCGACATGTTGAGCTCGTGCTTGAGCGGGGCGGAGGTGAGGCGCACGAAAAGTTTATGGTCACGGAAGTACAGCTCCTGCGTCTTCATGGCGATGGGTTTGCCCATGATGCGTTCCCAACTCTGCACGATGTTCACCTCGCTCAGCTTGCCATCCAGCCGGTAGGCCTTCATCAGCGCCTTCAGGCTCTCGCCGATCGGCTGTATATCGGCCTTGCGCCTGTCAATCTCCTCTTTCTTCTTAAAATAGCGCACGTGGTTTGGGTAAAAGCGTATATATGGTTTTGTTTAGGCGAGCGAGCCATGTTGCCATTTGTCGCTTGGAGCCTCACTCACTTGGTTGCTAACTTCTTTACTGCTTCTTCTTTCAAAGAAGGTATATGGCGTTTTAGAATTGCCCACACAATGGTGTTATCCATGCTGCCGTAGGCGTGAATCAGCCTGTTCCGGAAACCTGCAATCTGCCGCGCGCTTTCTAAAGTGTGAGGTGCGCCCAGCCTGGTGAACCTATTCACGGCTTCACCGATGATGCTCAGCTGCCGCTCTACGGCACTTTGGGTTTCAATATCCTGCACATATACCTCAAAGGTAGATGTATCCCGGATAAAAAACTCAATTTTGCGGATAGCCTCGCGTATATCAGCTAAGTACTTTTTCTCCTGATCCGTCATATATAAGTACTTTGGTCTCGTCGACAGATCTGCGGAGGAACGGGTTGGTAAGCGATGATGCAGTCAGAAGGTCTACTTTGCGATGAAAAAGCGCTTCCAGCTCATCCCAAAGCGACATCAGTTTCACACCTTTCTCCACCGGGTCTGCCACCTCAATTTCTACCAGCAGGTCTATGTCGCTTTTTTCTTCATCAAAACGATCCGTCATAGAAGAGCCAAACGCATATAGATATTTCACCTGGTGGTTGCTGCAAAGCGCGGCGAAGCTCTCTGCCTTGCTTCTTATTTCTTCTTTGAGGCCCATACGTTCAATATACATAATTCAGCTGGTTAATGATCCAACCATCACCCGATCACCTTCACCGTCCCCTCCTTCACTTCAAATCTAAAGATACTTTCTGAGAGGCCGGCTATATATAATTTCTAAAAGCAGGTAATCTGTTCCCATTTCAGCCTACAATCAAACAACCAACAACAGCTCAGGGCAATACACCAGCGGAACAGAAATATAGCAAGTATCAATGCTCCTCTATTTGTCAAGGTATAACTTATATCTATCTTTCAAATCTCCTTTTCCGGAGTTTCTACCCATTTTATATATACCATCTATCCTCGCCCTCTCCCAAAAATGACTTTTATCAGTTTTTTGGCTGATATGGGTCATTCTTTCAGAGAAAAACGTGCTCTACCTTTAATCATAATGGACGTTGGCCTTTTATGAACCAGCTGGCTTGTTGATTCTGCCACGGCAGATGCAATCAAGGCAGGGGCGAAGGAAGGGCTGTGGCGGCGTTTGCGGACGTCGGGCCGCATTTGCAGGAAATCACTAAAAATGAAGGACGACGCGCTATGAATTATTATGAAACATTGTCACAGGTAATTCAGGCTCTGCAGCAACGGGGATATGTCCTCGACTTTAACTTGCATGACAACTGCCAGGCTTGCCGCACCGAGCAGCTCGGGGTCAGATGAATTCGGAATCCCGGAGTGCTACCGCTTTGAGAGCGCCTCAGATCCGGCTGACGAAACCCTTGTATATGGGGTGCAAGCCAGTAACGGCCTGAAAGACTTGCTGGTGAACGGCTACGGTATTTACTCCGCTAGACCCTCCTCCGAAATTGAGCAGAAACGCCACTTTTACCTGGAAATCTGAAACCGATGCAAAACATAATGGAAGCGCAAAACTACACCGGGTTTACAGCAGCTGTACCCCAACCTATATATAACTACTGCTTAGTTTCAGAGGGAAGTGACAGCCTTTTTTTATGATTCAATTTAAGATAAAACTATCCTTTTTAGATTTTAATGCAGATATTGGAACAGTACGCTTATGCAAAGACAATATAGAATGAAAGCACCGTCTCCCGCCCGGCGAAAGCCTATCTTCCCGCCTTTGGTCAAAGCCCTATTCGTGGTGGTGTTGAGTTTTGCCGCTACCACGGCTGCATTTGCCCAGGCAGGCACCGACGAGGGCCTGATGAGCTTGCCCGGTATCCTGATCACCATCACCCTGCTGATAATTCCGGTTGTTGCCGCACTACTGCTGCTGGTGGTAAAGGCAAACGCCCTCTTCAAAAGCATAAAAACCAGGAAAGACACCGAGGAGGCCACGCGTTTTTCGGAGTACCTGAAAACCCTGAACGTGGAGCAGCTGGAGGCGCTGCAGAAGGACAGGGAGCACCAGGAGTATCACCTGAACAACAAGGAACTCTCCGGCCCCTTTTCGCCTCAGGATTCCAAAGGGCTGCTGAGCAATATAAACGAGCGGGCTAACATCCGCTTTATAGAGGCCAAGCGCAAAGCCCTAAACCGGCCAAACATAGACCCCAGCCTCTCAAGGCTGATACTCTGGTTCCTCGGCACTGCCACGTTCTGGTTGGTGTTCGGGACCTCGGTGGGGGAGTACGTAGGCATTAAGTTCGTGGCACCCGACGTGGACCAGGTAAGCTGGCTGAGTTTCGGGAGGCTGCGGCCGGTGCACACCAACGCCGTGTTCTGGGGCTGGTCGTCGCTCGCCATGCTGGGGCTGGGCTACTACGTGGTGCCACGCGTAAGCAACATCCAAATACACAGTTTGAAGGCCGGCTGGTGGACGCTTATCCTGATAAATGCCTCCGTCGTGTTCGGAACTATCGCGCTGATGGCGGGCATCAACAACGGCGGCGGCGAGTACCGCGAGTATATATGGCCCATCCAGCTCCTGTTCGGCATCGGCCTTATCATCACCCTGTTCAACTTCCTGAAGACAGTGGCCAACCGCAAGACCACCGAGATATACGTCTCGAACTGGTACATTGTGGCGGCCGTGATGTTTGCCATCGTTATCTCCATTGTGGCCTATGTGCCCAACTTCCAGAACGGCCTCGGCGAAACCATCATCCAGGGCTATTACATGCACCAGGGCGTGGGCATGTGGTTCATGCTCTTCACGCTGGGTCTGGTATATTATTACCTGCCGCAGCAGCTCAACAAGCCCATCTACTCCTACAGCCTGGGCATTCTCGCTTTCTGGTCGCAGATATTCTTTTACACCCTCATCGGCACGCACCACTTCGTGTTCAGTGCCATTCCGTGGTCGCTGCAGACGGTGGCCATCGTGGGCAGCGCCGGTATGATTATCCCTGTCGTGTCGGGCACCACCAACTTCGTGATGACCTTCCGGGGATCGTGGCACAAGGTGGCGGGGAGCTACACGCTGCCTTTCTTCATTGTGGGCATCATCTTCTACTTCACCGGCTCGCTGCAGGGCACGGCGGAGGCTTTCCGCAGCACCAACCTCCTCTGGCACTTCACCGACTTCACAGTAGCCCACTCGCACCTGACCATGTACGGCATCATCGCCTTCTTTTTGTGGGGCGGCATCTACGCCATTGTGCCGCGCCTCACGCACCAGGAGCCGCCCCAAATTACGGTGGGTATCCACTTCTGGATGGCCTTTATCGGGATGATGTTTTATACCGTGCCACTGATGTGGGGCGGCACCCTGCGCGGCCTGATGTGGATGGACGGGGTGCCATTTATAGAGAGCGTGGTGATGATGGCGCCGTACTGGCTGTGGCGCGCCATCGGCGGTTCCCTGATGTGGGTGTCGCACCTGATTTTCGCCTATAACATGTACCGCATGATAAACCCGCGCAAAACCGTGAACATCAACGATGCGGCAGTGAGGAAGTTAAACCAGAAGGATTACGAGTTGGTGGACATCGCAAACGAATAGCAGGTTCAGGAGCCATATATAAATCTAAAAAACAAAAGTTGCTTCAAAGCACACCAAGCATATGATGGACTTTTTTAACGATTACAGGAAGCTATACCTCACGGCGCTTGGCTTGTTTGTCTTCCTGACCATACTGGTGGCCATCATGCCGGCCATCAGCAACCAGAACAACAACGCCCCGCTGCCAACCGAAGAGCCCATGAGCGAGGCGGCCCTGGCCGGAAAAGCCATCTATGTGGGCAACGGCTGCGTGGCCTGCCACACCCAGCAGGTGCGCAACCTGGAGATGGACGCCGTGTGGGGCGACCGGCCCAGCATCGCCGCCGATTACGCCGACGAGCACCGCACCGACTTCTGGCGCAACACCGCCACCCTGATGGGCACCGAGCGCACCGGCCCTGACCTGGCCAATGTGGGCAACCGCCAGCCGAGCGCCGAGTGGAACCTGCTGCACCTGTACCAGCCCCGCGCGGTGGTGGAGCAATCCATTATGCCGGCCTACCCGTGGCTGTTCGAGGTGAAGGCGGAACTGGGGGAAGGCGATGTGGAGGTTCCCGTGCCGGATGCCTTCCGCCGTGGCGTGAAGGGTAAGATAGTGGCGACAGAAGACGCCCTGAACCTGGTGGCCTACCTGCAGTCGCTGAAGCAGGCGGAGCTGCCGGGGGCTATGGCGGCTCCGGAGTTCCTGTACAAGCGCGAGGCGCTGCCGGACGAGGTGACAGGCGATGGCCAAGACCTGGGGCTGGATGGCGCGGCGCTGTACTCGGCCAACTGCCAGAGCTGCCACCAGGCCAACGGCGAGGGCCTGAAAGGCGCTTTCCCGCCACTAAAGGGCAGCCCCATCGTGCTGGACGACAACCCGGAGGTGCTGATAGATGTGGTGATGAACGGCTACGACGCCCGGCCAGACTATGCAGTGATGCCAGCCGTGGGTGACAACGTGAACCTGTCGGCGGCAGAGGTAGCCGCCATCATCAACCACGAGCGCACCAGCTGGGGCAACAACGCCCGCAAAGTGCCGGTGGAGGAAGTGCAGAAAATCATGGATATGCTGGAGCTGGAGGCAAAGACGCAGTAAGAAAGGAAAGGCTTCACTTGAGGCAAAACCAGCAGGTAAAGCAATCCTTCGCTGGTGCGAGCTTGCAGCTCGCACCAGCGAAGGCCAGGGAAAAGACGCAGTAAGAAAGTATAAAGCAACATCAAACCTATATGGAAAACCAGGAAGAAGATTACCTGCCAAGCCTCATCACGGCCACACCCTTTGAAGGACGCCAACTGGCCATTAAGCTTGCCCGCAAATCCATTGGCGCCATTCAGCCGGACGCCGGCATCCGGCAGCAGTTGCGTGCGGCCTATGCCTCGGACACGGCACAGCTCATTGCCTCTGCGCAGGTGGTGGCCGTGGAGTTCCAGACGATTGCGCAGGCAAATAACTACTGGAAAACAAAAGATTGAGCCTATGAAAAAATTACTGCTAACCCTATTCACCACATTGCTGAGCCTGGCGGCCTTTGCCTGCCCGGTGTGTGAGAAGCAGCAGCCGAAGGTGCTGCAGGGCATCAGCCACGGCGCCGGCCCGCAAAGCGACTGGGACTACGTGCTGGTGTGGGCCACCATGTTTGTGGTGGTGCTCTGCCTGTTTTTCAGCATAAAGTGGCTGGTTAGGCCCGGCGAAAAAGGCAGTGACCACATCAAAAGAACGGTATTAGATTTCTGATAAAATGGAAGACAAAAGCTCTGTTATAATTTTTGTGGATGACGAACAGCAACCCATCGGCTCCTTTAAATCGCCCATCAACTTCGAGCTGGACACCCGGAAGCTGGTAGACGGGGAGCATTTCCTGCGCATCGTCAGCAAAGACCCCTCCGGCAAGGAAGGCATCCGCAAAATACCGTTCATCGTGCGCAACGGCCCGGACATAAACGTGGAGGGCATCTCAGAGAACGAGGTGGTGGACGGCGTGCTGCCCATTATGGTGAGCGCCTACGGCAAAGGCGACCAGAAAGTATTCTTGATAGAAGGCAGCGAGACGCCGCGCAGCATCCCCAACTGGGTCTGGATCCTGCACATTGTGTTTGGCGGCTGGGCCATCTATTATTTGATCACACAATTCGCTATTACCACATGACAACGAAACATGATATAACCGGACTGGACGATATAAAAGTGCTGGTGGATGAGTTCTATACCCTGGTGCGCCACGACGAACTGCTGGCACCTATCTTTCTCTACAGGCTCAACACGTACTGGGAGCCGCACCTCGAAAAGATGTACACCTTTTGGAACGCCGCGCTTTTCGGGGTGAGGGGCTACACCGGCAACCCATTCGCTAGGCATGCCACCATGCCCGTGGAGGGCGAGCACTTTACGCGCTGGCTCGCCCTCTTCAACACTACCGTCGATACTTATTTTGAGGGGCCGGTGGCGGAGGACGCGAAGAAGCGGGCGCTGATCATGGCCACAAACTTTGAGCGGCGGATAAACGGCCTGAAGGGGCAGGGCAAGGTAACGCTGGTATAAGTAAAAGGACACAAGTAGCAGGTATCAAGGCACAAGACTTTTTGTGTCGCATTGAGCTTGATATCAGCTGTTTGGGAGGTGTGATGCCTCTAAAGAGAGTGTAGGTTGATTTTGTACGGGTGCATATATAAGGCAATGGCTTGAGGCCTGCTTTTCGCGGCTGCCAGCTATATATAAGGATATATAAGAAGGAACAGAAGATAAGGCCGGGCAACATGGAGATGAAAGAAATACACAGCAACGGGGCTTACAGGGTGCTGAAGTTAACGCTGGCCAGCGGTGAGACCATGCCGCGCCACTTTGCCGCCACAGACGCCTTTGTCATCGCACAGAAAGGGAAGGCGGAAGTCGTTTTCCAAGACCGCAGCGCGGCGCTGGCACCGGGCGACACCCTGCATATTCCGGGCAGGGAGCCGCACAGCCTGACCGCTTCGGAGGATTTTACAGCCCTTGTTGTTCTGTAGCCTCCGGCAGCATTCCAGACCCGGCTATATAAGTGCTAAGCCCAACGGTGGCGGTATATATGGCCAGGAGGCACCGGGGGAAATGGCTTAAGCCTAATGGAGCGAAGAACCACAACTTGCCTTGCATTTATATATAAACGAGCAGGGAATCTACCCTGCGCCTAAATCAGAATGATATGGAAATGAAAGAAATATACGCCAACGCAACATTCAAGGTCCTGAAGGTCACCTTGGCTGGGGGAGAGGAAATGCCACGCCATTATGCCTCGTCGGATGCGTTCCTGATTCCGGAGAAGGGAAAAGCCAGGCTGCAACTGCCCGACAGGGAGGTGGTGCTGGAGCAGGGGGCAACGTTTCATGTGCTGGACAGCGAACCGCACAGCCTGCAGGTGCTGGAAGATTTCAGCGCCTTCGTGGTGCTGGCCGCCGGGGCAGAAATCAAGTTCACCGACCGGTAACCTCCTGAAAGATGCCTATGGAGCAATATAAAAGTATCCTTCTGTTCTCACATGAGCATCATGCGGGGTTGTTGTTTTGCTGGAGAGTCAGGCAGGGGCTAAAACGGGAGGGTGTTATCCTGCGCATCCGGAAGTACGTGGCTTATTTCTGGGAGATTTATTTTCAGCCGCTCTTTGAGGGCGAAGCGCAGCACCTGCTGCTGAAAGTGGACGATGTCCTGAGCCGGAAATCGCTGGGCCAGCACCAGGAAATCGAGGCACTCGTAAAACAGGTGGTAAGCAACGACACGGCTCCGGAGCCAGCCGCCTTCCACCAACTGGCCGACGCGGTGAACAGCCATATCCGGTTTGAGAAAAGAGAACTGTTTCCGCACCTGCTGCGGGTGCTGGGAGAGGCCGAACTGGCGCGCATCGGGGCGGCTAAACGCACCGCAACTTTCAAAGACGCGTACCCCGATGAATTCTGGATGAAGCGCAGTGTGGGGTGTGCCTGTCAATTATAAAGCGCTGGATTGCCGCCAACACGCCGGTGAGCGGAGGAGTATACACCGCTGTAACAACCGAAACGAGTGGCTGCGAAACGAGTCGGCTCCGGGTGCAAAACCAGCCCTGACACCATCGCGTAGAGTCCTAATTCAACTAATAGCGTGTAATTGAAATGGCTTCATGTAAACGGCAGATAAAATGATTTCCAAGGCGTGTAAATATGGTATCCGGGCGGCCGTTTACGTGGCTTCCAAATCTGGTGAAGGCATTAAGCTGAACGTAAAGCACATTGCTGTGGAGGTGGATGCCCCCGAGGCCTTTACTGCAAAAATCCTGCAGGTGCTAAACAAACACCGCATCATTACCTCGCTCAAAGGGCCCTATGGGGGCTTTTACGTGGAAGACTACCAACTGGAGCAACCGGTCATCAACATCGTGAACGCCATTGACGGCATGGCGGTGTTCAGGGAGTGCGGCCTGGGCCTTTCCAGATGCTCTGAGACACACCCCTGCCCCATGCACGACAGGTTTAAGGCGGCGCGCGAATCGCTGCGGGACGTTTTTCAGCAAACCACCATCCGGCACCTGGCCCAGGAGCTAAAGGAAGGGACCTCGTTCATCAAGAACATACCGTAAGGCCACCATGGCGGAAGCGCCGGGCGGGGTATATAAAATTTTGCAAGCGCATGAAAAAAGACATAAAGGTAACGGTGCGTGTGTATGGCCAGGAGCATGTGCTGGAGACCTACGACGGCGAGTACCGCAACCTGATGATGCTGCTATATGATAAGATCTATATCGACGAGTTCGGCGAGTGCAAAGGAGTGGGCCGCTGTGGCACGTGCCACGTTCATGTGCTGAGGGCGCCTGCCGGCCTGGTTTTTCATGATGGGGTGGAGCACACGACGCTAAGCCGCCTGGGCAACACCAACGAGACCAGCCACCTAGCCTGCCAGATAATGGTGGACAGGCACATCAACGGCCTGGAAGTGGAGGTAGTAGAAGGATCAGGGGGCGGCTATTGAGGTTTTGTCTGAAGGCTTCCGGTATATAAAGCCCCTCTTTCAGGAGAGGCAGGTTTGATTTATATATAACGCAGCAGTGTGTATATGTCAGTGGCCAAGGCAAAAAGGGCTTTTCAAATGACTGGTTACGAAGGATTACAGGATTTGGAGGAAGCAGGGCTGGCAGCTAGGTAACAGCGCTTTCGCGGCGCCGTAAAGCGCCTTCCCATATACCCCACGGGCCGAAGGCCGTAGAACAGGACAAGCGGTTTCGGCTCTTATCGTTGACCAAGCCTTTACCGGGCTTACCTGAAAAGGCCGCCACGAGCTTCTCGCTTACTGCCTTTCCCCGGTTCGGCTAATTATTTTTCACCACTTAACCCAATCTCCTATGGATACCATGACCACCGTTTCAGAAGTATTGAACAAACTGAAAAGCGAAGGCTACACCGTTGATTTTAACCTGGACGACAACTGCCTGATCTGTCATGGAAACTCGCTGCAGATATACCCCGATGAGTTTGTGGTGGACAGGCATTTCCGCTTTGAAGGCATCTCAGACCCGGGCGATGAAGCGGTGGTATATGCCATTTCCTCCACAAAGCACAACGTAAAGGGCACCCTCGTAGACGGCTACGGGATGTACAGCGATGGCGTGACTAGCGAACTGGTAAAGGCGCTGAAGGAAAAAGTAGCCTCCAGCCCCACAGACAAAGCGCCGACCGCGCCGGAGGAAAAGTACAATGAGGCCACGCCGCAGCGCCCGGCAGGAGACCGTCCGCTGGATGCGCCGCTGGTGGAGATGGACCTCAGCGCTTTCAGGCAGCAGATAAAGCAGGAAAAGGCCTGGCAAAACAGCGACCGCAACGCCATCACCGTCTTCAAGACCAGCGGCATGCGCCTGGTGCTGGTGGCCCTGCACCAGGGCGCAGAGATGAAGATGCACACCGCCCCCGGCATCATCAGCGTGCAGGTGCTGGAAGGAAAGATAAAGTTCACAACAGCGCAGCAGGTCGCTGAGATGGGAGTGGGGCAGATGCTGGCGCTTCACGCCGGCATCCCGCACAGCGTGTATGCCACCGAAGAGTCTGTTTTCCTGCTGACCCTCGCCATCACACCGACAAACAAATAATGCTTCCGCCGCTCTGAGTAAGACAAGGAGGAGCCATGGCATAAGGAGAAAGAAGCAATCGGATATATAGACTGTATATATACCGTTCTGCTCTGGCTCGGAATGTACTCGCTTCGGGGAACGGATTCAACAGATAGCAAGCCTATATGGCAGAGAAAAACAACACCATCTGGACCTTTGGCCACTCCACCCGCAGCCCGGAGGGATTCATAGCTGCGCTGAAATCCTTTGAAATAGAGGTGCTGGTGGATGTGCGCAGGTATCCCGGCTCTAGGAAGTATCCTCACTTCAACGTGGCCGCTATGGAGGCTTTCCTGCCGGAGGCGGGCATCCGTTATATGCCGCAGTTGGAGTTGGGCGGCCGCCGGAAACTGAAGCCCGACTCGGCCAACACCGTCTGGCGGAACGAAGCCTTCCGGGGCTATGCTGATTACTCTGAAACCCAGGAATTTGAGGAAGGAATAGCGCGGCTAACAGATGTGGCCGAACAGCAACGGGTAGCCTATATGTGCTCGGAAGCCGTGTGGTGGCGGTGCCACCGCGCCATTATCTCAGATTATCTCAAAGAAAGAGGCTGGACGGTGATGCACATCATGAGTGAAGGCGTAGCCAAAGAGCATCCCTACACCGCCGCTTACCTGGAAACGCATTAGGGGTAGGTGGAGATGCACCTATGAAGTACTATGCCCTCGCTCGCCTCTGGCGAGTGTGAGCTACCGGTGGCGTCCCGGCATGTTAATAACAGCATGAAGTCTAAGCGGCCAGAGGCCGATGGTAACTCACACTCGCCAGAGGCGAGCGAGAGCGGATAAATAAGTGATTATTAGTTCTATAACGACGCTAAGTAAGTGTCAATACAAAAGGAGCCAATTCCTAAATTATAAGCAGCTCTGGACGGGTGCCTTGGATGGCCGCTTTTCGTCATAGAGCCTATCTGCCACCATCTAACATCTCGCTCTGAAATGGCTGAATTAATTTCTGCAAGGCAGTTTTGAGATAAGCTCTCTTTTTAATCGTTTCTCCCCAGACAGCTAATAGATTTACTTCTTCATATCCAGCTAAACAATTTACAATAGCTTTGATGTTTTCAGAATGAATAATTGAATTTATTTCTTCATGCAACTCATGATGTAAAGTAGCTCGTTGCGGATAAAGATTCAGCATTATAAAGCCATCAAAACCATTTCTTTCAGCAAAGCCGATAACTTTAGAAACTGTTACGTCAGTCTTTCCACTGGTGGCTTTACTTGGGTTAAGCCCAATCGCTATCAATGGCTTTTGGCCTGATTTCCCTAAAGTATATCTATAAGCTAAATCATCATTAAGTTCATGATAGATGTCAATATCGTAGGATTTCATATAGTTCAATAATCAACAATTTAGCCATCTACATTTAAGCAATTAATCTAACCGTCCCCTCCTTCACCTCAAACCTACGGATGCTCTCCGAAAGACCCTCCAGAATCTTATCCGTACGCTCCAGGTGCGTGTCCGTCAGGAAGATCTGGCCGAAGGTGTGGGCGGCTACCATCTGCATGAGCTGCGTGATTCGCTTCTCGTCGAGGCGGTCGAAAATGTCGTCCAGCAGCAGGAGGGGCTTGTGGTGCTGGCTCTCGGCGATCACCTCGAAGTGCGCCAGCTTCAGCGCGATGACGTAGCTTTTCTGCTGCCCCTGCGAGCCGAAGCTTTTTACGGGGTTGCCGTCCATCAGGAACACGAAATCATCTTTGTGCGGCCCCACGGTGGTGCGCTGCAGCGCCATATCCTTGCGCTCAGCCTGGAGCAGCAAGGCAGCAAAATCAGCGCCCGGCAACTGGCTTTTGTAGGTCAGGCTCACTTCCTCGTGGCTGTCGGATATATGGCGGTAATGCTTCTGGAAAACCGGCACGAAATCCGCCAGGAACTTCTGCCGCTCCTGCGCCAGCTGCTCGCCGCAGGGCACCAGCTGCTCGTTCAGGATATGCAGGTAATCACGGTCGAAGTAGTGGCGCTCAGCAAACTGCTTCAGCAGCGAGTTGCGCTGCCGCAGGATATAGTTATACTGGATCAGCTGCTCGAGGTAGGGGTGGTGCAGCTGCGAGATCAGGCTGTCGAAGTACTTGCGGCGCTCCTCGCTGCCCTCCCGGATCAGGTCCGTGTCGTAGGGCGAGATGAGTACCACCGGGAAACGGCCAATGTGGTCGCTCATTTTCTCGTAGAGCGCCTTGTTGTGCGTCACGGTCTTCTTCTGCCCCTGCTTCAGGCTCACCTGCACCGTGTGCTTTTCGCCTTCTATGTTAAAACGGCCCTTCACCATAAAGAAATCCTCGCCCTGCTTGATGCTCTGCAGCTCCGTGCCCGGGAAGGCGCTTTTGGTGATGGAGAGGTAGTGGATGGCGTCCAGCAGGTTGGTTTTGCCGCTGCCGTTATCGCCTATAAAACAGTTGATATGCTCCGAAAAGCTGAGGGCGGCTTCCTCGTAATTCTTGAAAAACAGCAAACTTAGATTTTCGAGGAGCATTCGTTTCTACTTTGATATCTTTTTCCTTAATTTCGCAAGCTAATTCCGTTAGTGGCTTATATTTGCCGTAGTTTAAGAGACTTAGACCTGCCAGAGAGCAGCAAACGGACATCCAAGATAACGCATAGACTAATACTTATGGCTGATACGAAAGAAAAGGCAAAAGGAAAGGCACCGAAGGCAAAGGTACAGGCTGAGCCAAAGTTTTCAAAAGAAACCTATATGAGATGGTATGAGATGATGAAGCTCATGCGCCGTTTCGAGGAAAAGGCCGGCCAGCTATATGGCCAGCAGAAAATAAAAGGCTTCTGCCACCTCTATATCGGCCAGGAGGCCTGTGCGGCCGGCGCCATCACCGCGCTCACTAAAGACGACAAGTGGATTACCGCTTACCGTGACCACGCGCACCCGCTGGCTTTAGGCACCGATCCGGGTGCGGTAATGGCTGAGCTGTTTGCCAAATCAACCGGCTGCTCCAAGGGCAAGGGCGGCTCGATGCACATCTTCGACAAAGAGGTGAACTTTATGGGAGGCCACGGCATCGTGGGTGCCCAGATCCCGATGGGGGCGGGTATTGCCTTCGCTGAGAAATACAACAAGACCGGCAACCTGTGCGTGTGCTCCATGGGCGACGGCGCGGTGCGCCAGGGCGCCTTCCACGAGGCCCTGAACATGGCCATGCTCTGGAAGCTGCCCGTGATCTTCGTGATCGAGAACAACGGCTACGCCATGGGAACCTCGGTGCAGCGCACTTCCAACGTAACCGACTTATATACCCTGGGCGAGGCCTATGACATGCCGTCGGAGCCGGTAAACGCCATGAGCGTGGAAGATGTGCACGATGCCGTGGCGAGAGCCGCCGAGCGTGCGCGTGCCGGCGAGGGCCCGACGCTGCTCGAGTTCAGGACGTACCGCTACAAAGGCCACTCCATGTCGGACCCTGCCAAGTACAGGACGAAAGAAGAGTTGGAAGACTACAAAGGCAAAGACCCGATCGAGGCGGTGAAAGGCACCCTCCTGCAGAACGGCTGGGCCACAGAAGAGGAACTGGACCAGATTGACGAGAAAATCAAGGAGCGCGTGGCGGAAGCCGTGCAGTTTGCCGAGGACTCTCCTTACCCGGACCCTTCCGAACTCTACACCGACATCTACGCAGAGAAAGACTATCCATATATAATGGACTAATCTGAATTTTAATTAAAAATTAGGAATTAAAAATTATAAATTCAATGTTCAGAATCTATAAGTGTTTTTTTCTTAGGCTTTTAATTTCTAATTTTAAATTTCTAATTTTTTAAATATTAATGGCAAAAGAAACAGTTAAGAAGCACAGTGAGTTTGAGGAGTTGGTGGAGAACCCGGATGCATTGGCAGACCGCCTCGCGCATTCAGAGGACTTCGTAAAGAAAAACAAGTCAAAACTACTCGGTGTCTTCGCCCTGATCGCTGCTATTGTGGTTGGGGGTTTCCTGTATTACAACTACCGCAGCACGCAGAACCAGGAAGCGCAGCAGGCCATGTTCCAGGCCGTTTATTATTTCGAAGCCGACTCCCTGAACAAGGCGCTGAACGGCGACGGGCAGTACGAGGGCTTGCTGCAGATAGCAGACAACTACAGCGGCACGGACGCCGGTAACCTCGCCAAGTTTTATGCGGGTGTGGCGCTGCTGAAGCAGGGTAAATTTGAGGAAGCGGCCAATTATCTGCAGGAGTTCGAATCGGATGACTACCTGCTGCAGGCGCGCGCCTACAGCCTGACCGGCGATGCTTTGCTGGAGCAGGGGAAGAACAAGGAGGCCGCGGACCTGTATGTGAAAGCGGCCAACCACAATGCCAACCCTTACTTCTCGCCACAGTACCTGATGAAAGCGGGAATCGCTTACGAAGCTGACAGTAACTTTGCCTCGGCCGCCGAAATGTATGACAACATCATCACCAAATATGCTGCCTCTGCTGAAGTAACGGATGCCAAGAAGAACAAGGCCCGTGCCGCGATGCTGGCAGGCGGCACCGCCGCCGAATAAGCACCAACAGGCGTAGGCCTATATATAGAAAGCGCTTTTGTGCTGGGGAGCCAGGCAGAAGCGCTTTTTTGTTACAAGCTATATATAGCTGCCGGTAAAAGAATGCAGCAGAACCTATCGAAACACGAAAAACGCGCAACGAAAAACGAATCCATCATGGCGACAGCATTAAAAAACCTGAACGAGTACAACAAAGACAGATTCACGGACATATCCGGCAAGACATTCGGGATAGTGGTAGCGGAGTGGCACGAGGAGATAACCGGTGTCCTGTGCCAGGGAGCCGTGGATACGCTGCTGCAGCACGGCGCTGCCAAGGAGAACATCTTCGTTAACACGGTGCCCGGCAGTTTCGAGCTTACCCTGGGCGCCCAGTTCCTGGCGCAGCAGGAGGAGATAGACGCGGTGATCGTGCTTGGCGTCGTGATTAAAGGCGATACCAAGCACGATGATTATATCAATCATGCAGTGGCGCAGGGCATCACGCATGTGTCTATGAAATACAACAAGCCCGTTTCCTTCGGGCTGGTAACCACCAATACGTTAGAGCAGGCCCTGGACAGGGCAGGCGGCAAGCACGGCAACAAAGGGGTGGAGGCAGCGGCGGCGGCTATCCGCATGCTTAGTTTCTGATACCTGGATCTGCCATATATAGATCGATAGATCAAGCAGAAGCCAAGATAAGGTATTGGCACAAAACCCACTGTTCCGTGCAGGGACAGCGATGGAAGCGACTTCCAATAAGTTGAGCCCACGACGGCAGAAAAGAACATATACAGAAGGGCGGCTTATCTCTTATGCAGATAAGCCGCCCTTCTGTATATGAATTATATATGGCTGTGGTTTAAAAGCTGTAGCCCACGGTGAGGCCGGGCCTCACCCGGAAGCCGCTGCCCAGGATGTTCAGATAGTCCAGTACGCCGCGGTCAAAGTCTTCGTCGGTGCCCGTCTTCACGTTCAGGCTGCCGCCGTTCACGCCAACCCCCAGGAAAAGGTCCAGAGACACGCCGCTGTTGAAGATAAACTGGTTACCGGCGGCCACACCGGCTCCAATCGGCTTGTAAGTCGCCTCGTAGGTTTCGCCTTTCTCTTTGTCCTCCACCGTCAGCTTGTAATTGAGTATGCGGCCATAGCCGGCTATATAAAAGCCGTCCGGAGCCTGCTCTGCCAGATAGTAGCGCACTTCGGGCGTAAAGCCGTGGCCTTCAAAATCCACGTCTTTCACACTGGCGCCTGTCTTGAAAGCGCCTAGCTGTGCGCTGATGCGGGGGCTGAAAGCGTGTTCCACGAAGCCGGAGGCCGTGAGCACGAAGGGGCTGAGCACGTTCACTTTCAGCACGGTGTTGCGGGAGTTTGGGTTATCTGTCCTGCGCTGGGCGTTTGCTGGTGCTATTGCCACAAAGGCAAGCAACAGGGGCAGAACAGCGGATAAAGTAAATTTTTTCATATGAGTCAATCTTAAAATGGGTCCCGGTCCGGGCTTCACCAGCTATAGCAACATCCGTTCCAATATGCACCGGAAACACCGCGCTTTTTAGATGGCGGGAGACGTGGCAATTATACGGAAGATAAATTTGTTAAATTATCTTTACACGTAGCAAAGTATGGATATTACTGCTATTTTTGCACGAAATTTAGACTTAATACTACGCTAAGCAGCAGTGCCGGCAAAAAAGTCGAAAGGGTATATATAGATATTTTAAACTTTATCTTTGTGCCGTATGTTATGCGGCTACACCCTTAAAAGTATAGTTTTAGTTAGCCGATTTATATAAGAGAGGTTAATACTATAACACGACCTAATTCATTAGAATGAATACAAACGAAGAAAAACAGCGATATTCCAAAGAGGAGTTAGCAGAGTTTGAGACCATCATCAGGGAAAAGCTGGTAAACGCCCGCAAAGAAGTGGCCTTTATCAAGGAAACCCTTAGCCGCCGAAACGACTCTGGCACCGACAACACCGCCTCCCCTACCAAAGTGCTGGAGGATGGCGCGGATACGGCAGAGAAGGAGAGCCTGAACCAGCTGGCTTCCCGCCAGATGAAATTCATCCAGCAGCTCGAGAACGCCCTGATCCGCATCAAGAACGGCTCTTACGGTGTCTGCATTGTTACGGATAAGCTTATCCCGAAGGAGCGGTTGCGTGCCGTGCCACATACACAGCACTCAATTGAGGCCAAGCTGCAGCGTAACGACTAGTACCCGTACCTTTACTTTTACCACTTGAATATTCTGCAAAACCATATTCAGGCACTTGTTTTCTGTGCCCAATCGCCCATCAGCATCGAGGAGATCCAGCGCTGCCTGCAGGAGTCGATGGGGATGGAGGAGATTCTGGTGAGCGATGTGCTGGAAGCGGTAGAGGCGATAAACGAGCAACTGGCCGAGAGTGGGTTTGCCTTCCAGATCTACGCGATCGGCGGCGGCTATCAGTTCCTGACCAAGCCGGAGTACCAGGATACGGTCAGCACTTACCTGAAACACAAGTCAAAGAAAAAACTGTCAGCGTCTTCTCTGGAGACGCTGGCCATTATTGCCTACAAGCAGCCCGTTACCCGGTCGGCCATAGAGCAGATACGCGGCGTGGGCTGCGACTATGCCCTGCACAAACTGCTGGAGAAAGAGCTGATTGAGATAAAGGGCAAGGCCGAAACCATTGGCAGGCCCGTGCTGTACGGCACGTCCCAGAAGTTCATGGATTACTTCGGCATCAACCATATCAAAGACCTTCCGCAACTGAAAGACTTCGCCACCGAAGAGAACACCATCGGCCAGGCCGCCGATTAGCCGGCGCAACGCCCCCATTGAACTATATAACACCCTAATTCCTTAATACTGCACACCATAAAAGGTACAGTAGCGATACTGCATCCATAACTATATTACCATGGCAAGAGACAATGAAAGACCTGACCGCGACAACGCGGGAGCAGGCAGAAGAGGCGCTGACAGAAACGCTTCAGGCAGGCCGGTGAACAACGACCGCGACGGCAAGAAAATATTCAACAGGAGAGACAAAGACGACCGGCCGGGCGACAGAGGCGAGCGCCGCTCCTTCGGGCCTGACAGAAGAGATAACGACAGAAGAGATTCCGGCGAGCGACGCCCCTATAACGCGGACCGCCCGAACAGGGAAGGCGGCGAGCGCCGCCCCTACAATGCAGACAGACGCGAAGGCCGCTCTTTCGGCGATAAGCGCGAAGGCGGAGAGCGCAAGCCTTATAACAGTGACAGGCCGGACAGGAGAGAGGGCGGCGAGAAGCGCACCTACGGAGACAGGAGAGAGGGTGGAGAAAAACGCTCGTTTGGCGACAGGAAGGAAGGCGGCGAGCGCCGATCCTTTAACTCAGACCAATCAGACAGGCGCAGCAACGACCGGGGAGGGTATAACTCCGACAGGAGAGAGGACCGCCGCGACGGAGAGAGAAGCGAGCGCCGCTCTTTTGGCCCTGACAGGCCAGAGAGAAGAGACGGTGGCGAAAGACGTTCCTTTGGGGCGGACAGGGCGGACAGAAGAGACAGCGGCGAGCGAGGCTCGTTCGGCAACGACAGGCCACGGCGCGACGATGGCGAGCGCAAACCATATAACAGCGACAGGAGAGAGGGCGGCGAGCGCCGTTCCTACAGTGATAAGCGCGAAGGCGGAGACAGGAAGCCATATAGTGCCGGTCGAAGCGGCGACAACGACCGTGGCTATAGCCGCGACAGCAGGCCCTCTTTTGGGGAAAAGCGCGGCTATGGCGGCGACAGGGATGGAAAAGGCAAGAGCTTCAGCGACCGTAGCCGCTCCACGGACCGGCCAGGTGAGAACACCGGTGAAGAGCCGAAGGCACCAACCTACAACCTGAGCCGCTACAACGACAACCCACGCATCAAGAAGACCAACCGCAAGGAGGAAGGCGAAGACGACGGATCGATCCGCCTGAACCGCTTTATCGCTAATGCCGGCATCTGCTCGCGCCGTGAGGCCGATCTGCTGATTGAGTCCGGTGAGATAAAGGTAAACGGCGAGGTGGTGAAGGAGATGGGCTTCAAGGTGCAGCCGTCCGACACGGTGCAGTACGGCAAGAAAATCCTGAACCGCGAGAAGCTGGTATATGTGCTGCTGAATAAGCCAAAGGACTTCCTGACAACGACGGAGGACCCGGAGGGCAGAAAAACCGTGATGAGCCTGGTGGCGAATGCCTCCACGGAGCGCATCTTCCCGGTAGGCCGCCTCGACCGTAACACCACGGGCCTGCTGCTGTTCACCAACGACGGTGAGCTGGCGCAGAAACTGACGCACCCTTCCAACGACATCAAGAAGATATACCAGGTAGAGCTGGACAAGCCGATCACGAAAGAAGACTTCAAAAAAATAGCCGAGGGCGTGGAGCTGGAAGACGGCAAAGCGGTGGTAGACGATGTGGCGCTGCTGGGGGAATCCAACAAGTTCCTGGGGCTGGAGATACACATTGGCCGCAACCGCATTGTGCGCCGTATTTTCGAGCACCTGGGTTATGAGGTGGTGTCGTTGGACCGCGTGCAGTATGCCGGCCTGATCAAAAAAGACCTGCCGCGCAGCAACTGGCGCTACCTCACCGAGAAAGAAGTCGTGCGGCTGAAGTATTTCATGTAAGCCATGCGCAGCGTCGCCATCGATATAGGGAACACCGGCACAAAGTACGGCATCTTCGAAGGGGATGCGTTGGCAGCACAGGGTTATTTTGAAGGGCAGGAGAACTTGCCCGAGGCGCTGCTAAGCCAGGCGTTTGACCATGCCATTGTTGCTTCGGTGGCACAAAGCGCACAGCATATACAGCAAAGGCTGTCTGTAACCGGTAAGCTCATCGAGCTTACGGCGCAGACAGCCTTGCCTGTTTCTAACCGCTATAAAACGCCCCAAACCCTGGGAGCCGACAGGATAGCGGCCGCGGTGGGGGCGAATTACTTTTTCCCCGGCCGCAACTGCCTCGTGTTCGACGCCGGCACCAGCATCACGCATGAATACATAGACAGCAGCGGCAACTACCACGGCGGGGGCATCTCGCCGGGCCTGGCGATGAAGTTCAAGGCCCTGCATACTTTTACCCAGCGGCTGCCGTTAGTACACCGGACTAAGGAGTTTCCGCTAACGGGGCAAACGACGGAGGAGTCTATCCGCAGCGGTGTGCTGGCTGGCACCGTGGCCGAATTAAACGGTTTTATTCAGGCATATACCGAAAAAGCTGCCGATCTGGTGGTTATACTTTGCGGGGGGGATGCAGGATTTTTTGAAAGTCACTTAAAAGGTCGCATCTTTGTAATTCCCGAACTGGTCTTAATCGGGCTTCACAGAATATTGACACATAATGTATAAGACATTCCGAGTACTGGTAGGCTTTGCCGCGCTGTGTCTGGCGCATACTACACAGGCACAGCTCATCAGCAACACCCCGTACTCCCGCTTTGGGATAGGCGAAATAAACGAAAACTACGGCAATATCCGCACGGCTGGCATGGCAGGCGTCGGTGTGAGTGCCGCGAATAGCTATCAGGTAAATACCTCCAACCCGGCTCTGCTGTATTACAACAGCATCACCAACTTCGATATGGGCATTGCGGGGCAGGTAAAGCGCGTGAGCAACGAAACCGGCTCGCAGGTAGACGGCAACGGCAACCTGCACAACCTGTCGCTGGCCGTGCCGGTGACGAAGCGCTGGAGCGCCGCAGCTGGCCTGCGCCCGTTCTCCACCGTCAACTACGAGACAACGGTGTCGGACGCGGTGGAAGGCAACCCTGGGGCCACCATCTTCCGCGAGTACGTGGGCAGTGGGGGTTTGTCGGAGGTTTACTTTGGCCATGGCGTGAAACTGGTGGGCGGCCTTACCGTTGGCGGCAGCGCCTCTTATATCTTCGGCAATACCGCCAGCGAGTCAGCTAGCACCGTAAGCGACCCGCAGCAGGAACTAGTGGACACGGAGCGCGTTTCTGTGGTGAACCGTACCACATATGGCGGCTTTCTCTTCAGGGCCGGCGCCAACTACCGGCAGAAGCTCAACGACAAGCTGTTCCTGAGCGCCGGTGGGGTATATAGCTTTAACTCGGAGCTGGATGCCGAGCGCAAGCTGTCTTACGAGCGACGCACACAGGCAAACCCGGTGCTGGGCGACAGTGCCGAGAGCAGTGTTACGCTGCCTTCTAACTACAGAGTTGGCTTCAGCGTCGACAACGGCTCTAACCTGACGCTGGCCGCGGATTTCGCCAGCTACAAATGGTCTGACTTCAAGAACTTCGAAGGCCAGAACGACGGCCTCCGCGACAGTTACCGCGTGGCCGTGGGCGGCGAGTACACCCCGGATGCCAACGCCATCGACAGCTACTTTAAGCGCATTATGTACCGCGGAGGGGTTTATTACGGCCAGACGCCGTATGAGCTGAACGGAAAGGGAATCACAGACAGGGGCGTAACGGCGGGGGCCATGTTCCCGATCGGCATCTCCACTATATATGATCTTTACCAGTTGAACATCTCGCTGGGGTACGGGCAGCGCGGCACCACGGAGAGCGGCCTGATCAAGGAGGACTATTTTCAGTTTGGCCTGGGCTTCACGGTAAACAGCAGGTGGTTCATCAAGCGCAGAGTAGACTAAGGGCAACCGTACAATTTCCTGACAACACCAAGGGCCGTTTTTTAAGCGGCCTTTTTCATATAGGGGAGTCCGCCAATTCTGAAAAGGGGCATATTCAGCATAATATTTGCTAAATTCACATCAACCAGTAGAACAAAATAATGCGCAAGGCATGCATAGCCACCCTGATGGCCCTTATTTCCATCATAGGGTTTGGCTGTAAAGAGGATTTAAAGGATCCGGACAAAGAGCAGAAGTACACAGGGCCCACCATGGAAAACCATGACGTGGTCACGCTCTACAGCGACTCGGCCAAGCTGCTGGTTAAATTGCAGGCGCCTTTGCAGCAGGAGTTCGAGAGCGGCGACGGCGTTTTCCCGGAGGGGCTTTTCGTTGAGTTCTATGAGCAGGAAGGGCAGGTGACCTCTACGCTAAAAGCCAACTACGGCAAGCAGGACCGCAACAAAAATCTTTTCCAGGCAAAGGGAAACGTGGTGGTCCAGAACCTGGTGAAGAAAGAGAAACTGGAGACCGAGGAGCTGTTCTGGGACAAGCGCAAGGCCAGGATATATACCGACAAGTTTGTGCGGATCACCACCCCGGAGCAAATCATCATGGGGAACGGCCTGCAGGCAAAACAGGACTTCTCAAGTTACAGGATCCGTGATGTCACGGGAATAATCGATCTGGAAGAATAATGAACCCAAGGCTTGTAAATATCATTTTACTTTCGCTCTCTTTTGTGGTAATGGTCATTGGCGTGCACCGCAGCCTGGTGGAGGAGGACATAGTAGGCAACTACTGGCTCTATATGATTGGCCTGGTGCTGTTTATGCTGTACTACTACCGCAAAAGGAAGAACAGCGCCTGATCTTTTTCGGACCTAACGCATATATGGTAGACCCCAGTCAGATCATACTCTTAATCATCGCCCTCTTGTTCTCGGCCTTTTTCTCGGGCATCGAGATGGCCTTTATGGCCGCAAATAAAATCCAGATAGAGCTGAACGAGAAGAACGGGGCGCTCTCGGGGCGCATCCTGGGTTTCCTGCTGAAGCGGCCCGCCCGCCTGATGGGCACCACCCTGATCGGCAACACGCTGGCGCTGGTGCTATATGGCCTGGCCATCGCCAGCGTGTTGCACCAGTTGCTGTCTGCTTACCTCCCCGAGGGGCTGCAGTTGGGTTTCCTCATCCTGTTGCTGCAGATCGCGGTGGCCTCTGTGGTGGTGGTGCTCACTGCCGAGTTTTTGCCCCGCAGCCTCTTTGCCATCAACCCGAACCGCATGCTGCAGGTGCTGGCGGTGCCCATCCTGCTGGTGTATTACCTGCTGTACCCGGTTGTTTTCCTGATTGTGGGCCTGAGCAAGTGGGTGGCGGAGAAACTCTTTAAGATTGAGTTTTCGGAGGAGAAACCGGTGTTCGGCTTCACCGACCTGAACGCCTTCACTAAAAACCGCCTGTACCACCCCGAGCACGAAGACGCCCCGGAGGTGGACCCGCTCATCTTCCATAACGCCCTGGACTTTAAAACCGTGAAGGTGCGGGAGTGCATGGTGCCCCGCACCGAGATAAAAGCGGTGGAAGTGGACGCTCCCATCGGACAACTGGGGCAGGCGTTCGTGGACACGGGCCACTCTAAAATCCTTGTTTACAAAGAGTCGATTGACAACATCATCGGCTACTGCCACCAGCTGGCCATGTTCAAACAGCCCAAGAGCATTGAGGAGATACTGGCCCCGGTGAGCCTGGTGCCGGAGAGCATGCTGGCCAGTGAGCTGTTCATCAAGTTCGTGTCCGAGCACCGCAGCGTGGCGGTGGTGGTGGACGAATTTGGCGGCACCTCGGGCATTGTGACGGTAGAGGACGTGATCGAGGAGATTTTCGGGGAGATAGAGGACGAGTATGACGTGAGCCAGGCGCTGCTGGAGCAGGTGCTGCCCGACAGGGGCATCTACATCCTGAGCGGCCGCCACGAGATCGACTACCTAAACGAGAAATACGACATGGACCTGCCGGAGGGGGATTATGAAACCTTAGGCGGTTTGGTTTTGTCTGAATTCGGAGAGATACCTATGCCGGGCGATGAAGTAACGGTGCCCCCCTATACCATCAGCGTCCTGACCATGGATGACAACCGCATCGATGCGGTGAAGGTGGTAAAAAGCGCAGACGCTCAGGCAGATGCTATAAGCTAAACAGAAATATAAAAATTTTGAATTTTAGCGCGATTAACCTTATTTTGCACAATCCTTTTTACATTTAAATAACGAATGGCATTAATTAACAAGATTAGAGAGAAGTCTGGTTGGGCTGTAGGCGCCATTGCTATAGGGCTTGGTGTGTTTGTAGTAGGCGGCGACCTGCTGGGGCCTAACTCCAGGCTTTTAGGTAACGATGCAACGACAGTAGGCGAAATCGCCGGCGAAGAAATCGACTATCAGGAGTTTGACGCTGTACTGCAGCAGGCGAAAGCTGATTACGAGAACCGCACCGGCCGTGCCGCCAACGAAGGGGAGTTAGCGATGCTGCGCGAGCAGGCCTGGAACCAGCTGATCTTTAAAATTGCGCTACAAAAAGAATATGACCGCCTGGGCATTGTCGTGACCGAAGAAGAACTGGCTGACATGGTGCAGGGCAACAACATACACCCGGCCGTAAAGCAGGCGTTCACGAACCCACAGACCGGGGAGTTCGACCGTAACCAGATCGTGCAGTACCTGCAGAACCTGGACCAGATGGGCCCGAACGCCCGCCCGATGTGGGTAAACTTTGAGCAGAGCGTTCTTTCTGACCGCCTGCAGTCCAAGTACATGAACCTGCTGAGCAAGACAGTATATGTCACCACGGCCGAGGCAAAAGACTTTTACCAGGCACAGAACAGCACTGCCAGCATGAAGGTGCTGTACGTGCCTTACGTGAGCGTATCAGATTCTGCCGTGCAGGTAACCGACGCGCAGCTGCAGGATTACTATGAGCGCAACAAGGAGCTTTATAAAGTGGAGGAGGGACGTTCTATAGAGTTCGTGACCATCCCGGTGAGCGCCTCCGGAGAGGACAGCACCTACCTGAGCCAGGAGATCAGTACGCTCGCGCAGCAGTTTGCGACAGCCACCAACGACTCCGCTTTCGTGAACACCAACTCTGACATGCCTTTCGACGGCACTTACCGTAATCCGGGCGAGTTGCCGCAGCAACTGGGCAGCCAGCTGCCATTGGAGGAAGGCAAGGTATATGGGCCTTTCACAGAGAACGGCATGCTGTCGCTCTACAAAGTGACGGATGCGAAAGAAGGCGATGCCGCCGTAAAAGCGAGCCATATCCTCATCAGGCCGGAAAACGACACCCCGGAAGCGAAAGCGGCCGCCCGTGCCAAAGCGCAGGACGTGCTGGCGCAGATACAGAACGGCGCTGACTTTGCCCAGATGGCTGCCCAGTACGGTACCGACGGTACAGCCTCCGCCGGTGGCGACCTGGGTTGGTTTGCAGAAGGCCGCATGGTGCCGGAGTTTGACAAAGCCGTGTTCGCTGCCGCAGGCCCTGGCTTGCTGCCGAACCTGGTGGAGACAGAGTACGGCTTCCACATCGTGAAGATCACCGCGCCTAAAACAACAACAACGTACCAGATTGCGGCAGTGCAGCGCCCGATTGAGGCAAGTGAGGCTACGCGCGACGCGGCATATGCCGTTGCCGACGAGTTGGCCGGCACAAGCGGAAGCACGGAAGAGTTTCAGGAGAATGCCGCCAAAAATCCGTCCCTGGTGAAAGAAGAGGCCATTGCGATCGGGAAGAACAACATTGTGGTGAATAACCTGAACAACGCACGCGAACTGGTGCGCTGGGCATACGCAAAAGACACTGAAATAGGGGATGTATCGCCTGTGTTCGAGATTGAGGATCAGTTTGTGGTGGCCACGCTCACCGGCAAGCGCGAAAAAGGCTATGCCGAGGTTGCGGATATACGGGATGAGCTGACGGCGGCCGTGCGCAACGAGGTGAAGGCACAGCAGATCATCGAAAAACTGAAGGGGCAGAAAGGCACATTGGATGAGATCGCGGCCAGCTACGGCGCGGATGCCGTTGTCAGAACAGCCGACAACGTAACTTACGCCTCCGCCACCATCCCTGGCCTGGGCGTAGAGCCGATAGCCGTTGGGAAAGCCTTCGGCATGAAGCCGGGTGCCCGTACAGCTCCTTTTGAGGGACAGGGCGGCGTGTTGATGGTAGAGCTGACGCAACTGAACCCTGCGCCCGAAATCAGTGATTTTGCGAATGTGAAAGAGCAGATCCGCACCACCCGCACCAGCCGTGTGGAGAACAATGCGTTCGAAGCCATCAAGGAGAAAGCCGAAATCAAGGATAACCGCGTCAGGTTCTTCTAAGGAGGCACCGGCCTTCGGAAACAGCTACTTATCTTATACAGCCACTTTATATATGATGCGTGAGTAAAGTCTTTAGCACCGCCTATAACAGGAGCATAGCCGATATATGGCTCTTCCTGTTGCGGCTATGCGTTGGTGGGTTTATGCTGACACATGGTTACCCAAAGTTAGAGAAGCTGCTGGCAGGTGGTGAAATCCAGTTTTTCGATTTCATGGGCATTGGCGCCGCCGCTTCTCTTGCCCTGGCTGTATTTGCTGAAGTTATTTGTTCCGTGCTCCTGGCGCTTGGTTTGGGCACCCGCCTGGCCAGCATAGCTTTGGCGATCACGATGGGGGTAGCCGCTTTCCTTCGCCACGCCGAAGACCCGTTCGCTAAAAAGGAGCAGGCGCTGCTCTACCTGTTGATTTTCCTGACGCTGCTGGTTTTTGGTCCGGGCAGGTACTCCCTTGACAGCATGCTAGGCGGAAAGCCTGGGATGAAGAGGAAAGGTGCCAAGGCAAGGAGTTACGCCTGAGGGCATCCAACGAGATAGACCCATATAGAAGACCATATATAACAGAAAAGCCGTTCCTAAGGAGCGGCTTTTCTGTTTTCCACTCAGGTGCCGGTGCATCTCAAGAGAGCGGGTTGCTTAAGTTGTCTCTACGGAATTGTACAGGGAGCTGAACGCTTAGAGTCCTCAAGCTACCTGCCGTAGTAAGGATAACTTTTCTACTGAAAGGATGATGGGAGCAAATGGTAAGCGGAGGCTTGCTGCTGTAAGTACAGCATATATAAATACATCAGAAAAAAATTAAACTGATTCAGTATATTCATAGTTAACAAAAAAGGGACAGGAAGAAGTAAAGCGGCTGCCCTGGTGCTTTAGCAGGCGCTATTCAGAAATGCCTTTTTCCTTTGCCGCTTCCTCTGTGCCTTTAGTGGCTGAAGCATATATAAACGCGCACCTCCTCACCGTTCTAAGAAGACTATGCAAAGACTATGTTATATCCTTTTCCCGCTGCTGCTGCTGTTGGCAGTACCTGCGGCCCGGGCACAGCAACAGGACCTGGAGCTGGCCCGCCAATATATGAGCCAGGGCGATTACGACAAGGCCGAGTCCTTGTATAGCAAGCTGATAGACGAGCAGCGGCTTTTCGGGGCGGTGTACCCGGATTACCTGAAGGTGCTGCTGGCGCAGCGCAACTACAAAGAGGCCGAGAAGCTGGTGAGGAAAACCATAAAGCGCAACCCCGGCAACCCTGCCTACGAAGTGGACATGGGCCTGGTGCATCAGGCCGCCGGCGACAAGGCCGCGGCCGCGAAGCAGTTTGATAAGCTCATTGCCGGGGCTACAACGGAGTCGGTGGTGGGGGTGGCCAACGCGTTTATGCAGAACGAGCTCTACGACTATGCTGAAAAAACATACCTGCGGGGCCGCCAGCTGGCCAACGACCCGATGGCTTACAACCGTCCGCTGATGGCGCTCTATATGTACCGGCAGAAGACAGAAAACCTGCTGGCGGAGGCGCTGAACCTGCTGCAGGCGGATGAGAATGAGCTGGGCCACGTGCAGAACATGCTGCAGAACAGCATGCGGGACGAGAAGAACTTCGATGCGCTGGAGAAAGAGCTGATCCTGCGGGTGCAGCAGAACCCGGACAAGCTGGCGTTTAATGAGCTGCTGATCTGGCTCTACGTGCAGCGGCGCGATTTTTACGGCGCCCTGCTACAGGCGCGCGCCGTAGACAAGCGCACCCGCAGCGGCGGCACCCGCGTGATGGAACTGGGGGCCATCAGCCTGAAGAACGAAGACTACCAGGGGGCCATAGAGGCATTTGAGTACATCGTGGAGGAGTACCCCGAGGGGCCTTACTACCTGGTCGCGCGGCAGCGCCTGATAAACGCCCGCGAAGAGCAGGTGCAGAACACGTTTCCGGTGAGCCAGGAGAAAGTACAGGCCCTGTTGGCGGACTACGAGGCGCTGCTGAGTGAAGTGGGCCGCAGACCCGAAACCGTGGAAGTGCTGCAGCATATGGCCGGCTTATATGCCTTCTACCTCGATGACAAGGAAAAGGCGATCGCGCTGCTGCAGGAGGCCATTAACATGCCGCGGGCAAATACCAGCCTGGTGGCAGACAGCAAGCTTACCCTGGGCGATATATACCTGCTGAAGGGGGAGCCGTGGGAGAGCACGCTGCTGTACTCGCAGGTGGAGAAATCGCATAAGGAGACGCCGATCGGGCACGAGGCCAAGCTGCGCAACGCACGCCTCAATTACTACAAAGGCGACTTCGAGCTGGCGCAGGCCCACCTCGACATCCTGAAGCTGGCCACCAGCCGCGAGATTGCCAACGACGCCATGGACCTGAGCCTGCTGATCACCGACAACACCGGCCTCGACACCTCTACCACGGCCATGGAAGAGTACGCCGCCATTGACCTGCTGGTGTTCCGTAACAAGCTGCCCGAGGCGCAAGCCGCCCTCGATGCCATGCTGCAGAAGTACCCCGGCCACAGCCTCACCGACGAGATATACTTCCAGAAAGCCAGCATATATGAGCGCACTGGTGATTTTGCGAAAGCGGTGGAGAACCTGCAGCAGATTGTGAGCAACCCGCAGTACGACATCCTGAGCGACGACGCGCTTTACCGCTTGGCCTATATATACGAGGAGAACCTGCAGGACAAGGAAAAGGCGCAGCAACTGTACAACGACCTGCTGGTAAAACACCCGGGCAGTATTTATGCGGCCGAGGCCCGCAAGCGCTTCCGGAAGCTGCGCGGCGATAAGGTAAACTGAGGCTGCCTAGCTGAAGAAGATAAACAGGATGAGTATAAAAAGAAGGAAGAACCCATACATGATCAGGTCCAGGGAATAATTCTTATACTTTTCGAAAAGATCTTTAAATCGTTTCATGGGTTAGCCTGTTGTATCACTGCAAAAGTACGAAAATCAAAGCAAAGGAGACGGAGCAGCCGGGCACCTTCGCTCAAAAATCCCTTAAAATGGCTACCTTTACAGCCGAACGTTTGTAGTGTAGCAGAAGCATATGGAGAAAAGGTGGGTATATAGCCAGGAGGCACCGGCAGAGATCGTAGAGCAACTCACAGAAAGCCTTAAAATCAGCCCCACCCTCGCCAGCATCCTCTGCCAGCGCGGCATCTGCACCTACGAGGAAGCCAAAAGCTATTTCCGCCCCGCCCTCTCCGCCCTGCACGATCCCTTCCTGATGAAGGGCATGGACAAGGCCGTGAACCGCCTGAACGAGGCGTTGCACAAAAGCGAGAAGATACTGGTGTACGGCGACTACGACGTAGACGGGACCACCTCCGTGGCGCTCATGTACGGCTTTCTGCGCGGCTATACCCACCAGATTGATTTTTATATACCGGACCGGTACAAGGAAGGCTACGGCGTGTCGCAGCAAGGCGTTGACTGGGCGGCGGAGCATGGCTTCTCGCTTATTATCTGCCTCGACTGCGGCATCAAGTCGGCTGACAAGGTGGCGTATGCCGCCGAGAAAGGCATCGACTTTATTGTATGCGACCACCACCTGCCCGACGAAGACGTGCCGCAGGCCGTGGCCGTGCTTGACCCGAAGCAGGTAGACTGCCCATATCCTTTTAAGGAATTGTCGGGGTGTGGCGTGGGCTTTAAGCTGATCCAGGCCTTCTGCCTGCAGAACGACATTGACCAGGAGGAGGCCTACAAACTGCTGGACCTGGTGGTGGTGAGCATTGCGGCGGACATTGTGCCCATCACCGGCGAGAACCGCATCCTGGCCCACTTCGGGCTGCGCCACCTCAACGGGCCGCAGCCGATGCGCCCGGGGCTGGACGCGCTGAAGGAGTTGGCCGCCATCAATTACGAGATGGACATATCCAGCATCGTGTTTGGTTTTGCGCCCCGCATCAATGCCGCAGGGCGCATGGGCGACGCCAAAAACTCGGTGCGCATGCTGCTGGCCCAAACCAAGGACGATGCCTTCCGGATGGCCGACATCATCAACGAGTCGAACAAGGCGCGCCGCACCAAAGACACCGACATCACGAAAGAGGCACTTCAGATGATCGAGGAGGATGATTTCCTGAAGTCGGCCAATTCCACGGTGCTGTTTAAGGAGACGTGGCACAAAGGCGTGATCGGTATTGTGGCCTCCCGCTGCATCGAGAAATACTACCGCCCCACCATCATCCTTACCCAGTCTAACGGCAAGGCGTCCGGCTCCGCGCGCTCGGTGCACGGCTTTAATGTGCACAATGCCATCGAAAGCTGCTCCGATTTGCTGGACCAATTTGGCGGGCACATGTACGCGGCCGGCCTTACGCTGCCCGTGGAGAATGTGCCCGCGTTTCGGGAGCGGTTTGAGGAAGTAGTGGCCAGCACCATCACCGAGGAGCAGAAGATTCCACAGATACAGATCGACGGCAAGATCAAGCTGAACCAGATCACCCGCAACTTCTACAACATCATCCGGCAGATGGAGCCCTTCGGCCCCGGCAACATGGGGCCGGTGTTTGTGTCGGAGTGCGTGTACGACACGGGCAGCGTGCGCGTGGTGGGCGACTCGCACCTGAAACTGCGCCTCACGCAGGACGGCTTCTTCAGCATCGATGCCATCGGCTTCGGCCTCAGCGATTACTACCACGTCATCTCTAAAGGCATCCCGTTCGATGTGTGCTATACCGTGGAAGAGAATGTATATAGGGGCGTGATCTCGCTGCAGCTCCGCATCAAGGATATCCGGGTAAAATAAGTAAGGCTCCGATAGCCGCCGCTCTTGTTCCTTAATCGATTGTGTGGACGGTGACTGCCCCCGCGTTGGCGAGCAGTTCTTCCTGCGTTACCTGGCGGAACGACATTTTATATCCCTGGTAAAGGGCAATGCCGTAGAAAAGCACATCCATTGGCGAGAAGGTCTCCACCATAAGTGCCGGTACGGCACTGAAGTCCAGTGTCTGCAGCACCTCCAGGTAGCCTAGCCCGAACTCCTCTGCTACAAAGCCGCATGTGCTCAGGAAATTACCCAATGCGCAGCCAAACAGCGCCAGCACGGCCCCCGCCACGCCAAAAGCCTTGTCGATGCCCTGCCCCGTGGTGCGGATGGTGTAGCCTACTGCAAAGCCGATGGCAACCGCCATATACCCGATCTGATACCCTGTGAGCACCGTGACGGCAGCCCAGGCCACAGCCCCTGCCACCGCGGCCAGAAAGCCTGCTAAAATCCCAAGGAGCAAGTTCTGCTCCATGCTTAGCCGGCGCATGTACTGTTCCAGTTTATGCTGGTCGAGGGGAAGGGCAGTGGCGGTTTCGGTAGCTGTTACTTTTTCCGCTAACGCGTGTAGGGGTGTTTCCATAAAGCTGGTTATATAGTGGTAGGGTTGAAAGCGCACATATAAGCCAGGGCCTGCCAGGAGCAGCGACGGCATCAGGATCAGGGAAAGAGCAGCGGGTATTCGGAATGCGTTATATTAATCTTGGCAAAAGGTACAATTAATTATTCTAATATACCAATAATTTGATATAATAATATTCGCAATCGCAGAGAAAAGTGGACAGGACAGGTGCTGAGGCTGCAAAAGCCGCTTATGGCAGCGGGTACATATGCTTCAGCCGATTCAGGGGGCTGGTCTGCGTCTCCTGCGCCACCATATCCGGGATGCACAGCTGGCCCAGCGTCTCGATGTCGCCGACGAAGTAGTTTACGTCCACGGCCGTGTTAATGCCTGTGATTTTCCCCCTGTCGGTGTGCTGCCAGAACATCCAGCTGTCAGTAGGATGCACCTCGGGCTGCACTGTGCTGTAGCGGGCAATCCAGAAATGATAGTCATTGAAATGACCCTGCAGGTAGCGGCGGTAATAGTTCTGGCTGGTGTAGATGATGGGCCTTACGCCATAATGCGCCGTTACGGCCTCCAGCCACGTTTTGATGCCGGCGCGTAGCTGCGTGGGGCTTACCTTCGGGTCCGATACCTCCACGTCCAGCACGGGGGGCAGGTCGCCAGCCTCCAGCACAACGGAGTTCGTGAAAAGCTCGATCTGACACTGCACAGGCGCCTCCGGCTTGTAGAAATGGTAGGCGCCGCGCTTGATGCCGTGGCGCTTCGTCTCTTCCCAGTTGCGCGAGAAAAATGGGTCCTGCCTGAAGTCACCCTGCGTGGCTTTCACGAAGGCAAAGGCTACTTCGGCTTCGCTCACAAGCGCCCAGTCCACGTGTTTCTGCCACCGCGAAACATCTATGCCTTTAATGGCCGTGGCAGGGGTGAAGGTTTTAGACGTTGTTGTCTCCTTAGTCTCGTCGTTGGGGGCCGCTGCGGGGGCCTCCGGCGCCAAACCAGTGTAACCTGCGAGCAACAGCATGCCTGAGAAAGCGAGTTTCTGACCAGCTGAAAGAAGTAAAGGCAAAAGCATAAGTAACAGCGTTGAAGATGAAGCGAGTTTTAAGTTATATATTAAAACCCGCTTATACAATACCACATCCGTATGTTTATACAGATTATTGTATAAATTTTAATAGCACACGGGGCACGTAAGGCGTTAAGGAGGAGGCAGGGGCGGTGCGGCCACGCGCCGTTGCAGGATGCCGCCTTTATGCGTAATTTAGCCACAATGATACTACGAGCAGAAAACCTGATAAAGAAGTACAAATCGCGTGTTGTCGTGAACGATGTGAGCGTGGAGGTAAACCAGGGGGAGATCGTGGGGCTGCTGGGGCCGAACGGCGCCGGGAAGACCACCTCTTTCTATATGATTGTGGGTTTGGTGAAACCGAACACCGGCAAGATATACCTCAATGACGAAGACATCACCAACCTGCCCATGTACAAGCGCGCGAAGCGCGGGGTGGGCTACCTGGCGCAGGAGGCCTCGGTGTTCCGGCAGCTGACGGTGGAGGAGAACATCCTGGCTGTGCTTGAAATGACGAACCTGCCCAAGCGGGAGCAGCACGAAAAGGTGGAGGCGCTGCTGGAGGAGTTCTCACTGACGCATGTGCGCAAGAACAAAGGCATTGTGCTGAGTGGCGGGGAGCGCCGCCGCACCGAGATTGCCCGTGCCCTGGCCGTAGATCCCAAGTTCGTGTTGCTGGATGAGCCTTTCGCCGGCGTGGACCCCATCGCCGTGGAGGAGATCCAGAGTATCGTGGCCAAGCTCAAAAGCAAGAATATCGGCATCCTCATCACCGACCATAACGTAAACGAAACCCTTTCCATCACCGACCGGGCCTACCTGCTCTTCGAGGGCAAGATCCTGAAATCAGGTACTGCCGAAGAGCTCGCCGCCGACGAGCAGGTGCGCCGCGTATACCTCGGCAAGCACTTCGAGCTGAAGCGGAAAATTTGATTGCTGATTGTTAATTGCTGTTTGTTTTTCGTACTGCATGTTTATGGATGAGCGAAAACATTTGCAGCTAAATGACATTGATGCCTACAAGGTGTCGTTTGGCCTGAGCAACTATATATGGCTTAGAGCAGAACGTTGGGAACACTTCTCAAGGAGCACCGTTGGTATCCAGTTTGTGAAGGCTGTAGACAGCGTTTCTGCCAACATTGCAGAGGGGTTTGGTCGTTATGGCAAAAAAGAGAAGATACAATTTTTCAGATATGCCCGTGGATCTGTATATGAATGCCTCGACTGGAATGAAAAATGCAAGGTTAGGAAGCTGCTGACACAGGAAGAGTATGATGAGGTTTTCTCTGTACTGCAAAAGATGCCGAAAATGCTTAACGCGTTGATAAAGGTGACAAACGACAACTTAACCGTATAGCCAACAAACAATCTTCAATCAACAACCAACAATCAATTTTGGAAATAATAAACTCTATAGTGACGTGGGTAATGAAGAAGCGGATCCATGACATCGATCTGTTTCGGAAATACCCGCACGACGTGCAGGCAGAGCTCTTCCAGAACCTCATCGGCACAGCCAAAGACACCGAGTGGGGCAAAAAGTACGGCTACGGCGAGAAGCTGTCGGTGCGGGAGTTTCAGGAGCGGGTGCCGGTGAGTGACTACGAGGCACTTTACCCCTATATAGAGCGCGTGATGATGGGGGAGCAGAACCTGCTGTGGCCCAGCAAGGTGGAGTGGTTCGCCAAATCGTCGGGCACCACCAACGCCCGCAGCAAGTATATCCCCGTCAGCCCGGAGTCTTTGGAGGACTGCCACTACAAAGGCGGCAAGGACATGCTCTCCATTTACGTCAACTTATATCCTGAAACAAAGCTGTTCTCGGGCAAGGGCCTCTCCATTGGCGGCAGCCACCGGCCCAGCGAGCTAAACGCGAAGGTTTCCTGCGGCGACGTGTCGGCGGTGATCATGCAGAACCTGCCCATGTGGGCCGAGGCCATGCGCACGCCCCCGCTGAAGGTGGCCCTGATGGACAAGTGGGAGGAGAAGATTGAGAAGATGGTAGAGATAACGGTGGAGGAGAATGTGACCAGCATGAGCGGCGTGCCCACCTGGACCTACGTGCTGCTAAAGCGCATCCTGGAGGTGACCGGCAAAAGCAACATCCTGGAAGTGTGGCCCAACCTCGAGTTGTTCACGCACGGCGCGGTGGCGTTCGGCCCCTACCGCCAGCTCTTCCGCGACATCATCCCCTCTGCCCAGATGAATTATTTGGAGGTATACAATGCCTCAGAAGGGTTTTTTGGGATACAGGACCAGGCGGGCACAGAGGATGAGATGCTGCTGATGCTGGATTATGGCGTGTACTACGAGTTCATCCCGTTGGACCAGTTTGAGGAGGAGCAGCCCAAAACGCTGACGCTGGACCAGGTAGAGCTGGGGAAAAACTACGCTATCGTCATCTCGACCAATGCCGGTTTGTGGCGCTATAAGATCGGCGACACGGTGCGCTTCACCAGCCTCAACCCTTACCGCATCAAAATATCAGGCCGCACCAAGCACTTCATCAACGCCTTTGGCGAAGAGGTGATCGTGGAGAACGCGGAGGAGGCCATCACCAAGGCATGTGAGGCCACCGGCGCCGTGATCACCAACTTTACGGCGGCCCCGATGTATATGGAGAGCGGCAAGCGCGGCGGCCACGAATGGGTGATCGAGTTTGTGAAAGAACCGGATAGCCTGCCGCGCTTCACGCAGGTGCTGGACGAGACGCTGCGCGAGGTTAACTCTGACTACGACGCCAAGCGCCAAAACGACATCGCCCTGCAGGGACCTTTGGTACATATGGCGCCCAAAGGCACTTTCATGAACTGGCTGCGCCACAAAGGCAAGTTGGGCGGACAGAACAAGGTGCCCCGCCTCAGCAACACCCGCGAGTACCTGGAGGAAATCCTGAAGGAGTTCTGAGTTCCGAGTCATGAATTCTGAGTTGAAAGGAACTTCTATATATATAGTGCCCTCGCTCGCCTCTGGCGAGTGTGAATTATTGGGTGGCGTCACGCCACGTTACCCAACATAAAGAAATATGTAAAATTAGGTGGCCAGAGGCCGAAGGATAGCCCACACTCGCCAGAGGCGAGCGAGGTTAAACCTACAATAGATTTGATGATGGGATGAGTCACGGTTTCTGAGCCGAGAAGAAATACCTATATACACACAGCGGCCCCGGCAGATGATTTCTGCAGGGGCCGCTGCTTTCAGGTTACGGTAGCTACGAACGGAAGGCCGCTTTAATTTGTAAGCGCCGCAAGTACTCCCAAGCCAAGGAAGATCAGCAGGCAGATGTTTGCCAGAACCGGCACCTGCTTATCCTTGATTTCCTTATAACGGACAATGTTTAAAGTAAGGATACTGAACAGGATAAGGTTCATCATCGTCAACGCCTTGTTTAAGGTGCCCCGTGTATTCCTGATTTGTATTGTCATAGTCTAAGTGTCTTGAGCACTTGAATATGCTCTTAAAAATTGGTTTCGAAATAAGTTGACACCGGAAATGTTAACCTGGGGTAAACGCAAACAGGGTCCGGATACGTGATGAAGGGAAATCCTTCTACTCCAGGAAACTGCTGAACATGCCGCCTTCTTTCTTCGTGTTCTCGCCGTGCGGCATCAGGGCCTCTATCAGCTTCTTCACCGGCATCGACTGCAGCCACACGCGGCCCGTGCCGCGCAGCGTGGCCAGGAAAATGCCCTCGCCGCCAAATATCATCGACTTTAATCCCCCGGCACGCTGCACACTAAAATCAATGCCCTCCTCAAAAGCCACCACGCAGCCGGTGTCCACGCGCAGGGTCTGGTTATTCAGTTGTTTCTCTACCACAGTGCCGCCGGCGTGTATAAAGGCCATGCCATCGCCCTGCATCCGCTGCAGTATAAAGCCCTCGCCGCCGAAGAAGCCGGAGCCTAGGCGCTGGTTAAAATGAATGCTGAGCTTGGTGCCCAGGGCGGCCGCCAGGAAAGCGTCTTTTTGCGTGATCAGGCTGCTGTTGCGCATCTGGCGCAGGTCGATGGGCAGAATGGTGCCCGGGTAAGGAGCCGAGAAAGCCACCCGGCTTTTGCCGTAGCCGCGGTGCGTGAAGTGGGTCATGAACAGCGATTCGCCCGTGATTAGGCGGGAGCCTGCCGAAACCAGCTTGCCGAAGAAGCCCTGGCTGGGGTTGGAGCCGTCGCCCATCTTGGCCTCAAACTCAATGCCCTCTTCCATATACACCATCGCGCCCGCCTCGGCAATCACCGTTTCCTGCTGGTCCAGTTCCACTTCCAGCATCTGAATGTCGTTGCCGAATATCTTGTAGTCGATCTCGTGAGAATTTGTCATAGTTATATTAAGGTTAGTTAAAAGATGCGGTATGAGTATACAGAACGCAATATGTCGCTGTTTCTATATAGGTCGCAAAACTTTACCAGAACCGGCTCAGCTACAAGCGGGGCACTTTTAATGGGCTTGCCATGGTCAGGCCTCGTCTTCCTCCTCCGCATCATCTTCTTTCCCTTTCTTCCCACGGCGTGCTTTGGGCAGGTCCTTGTCGTCTTCGTCATCAGACACGGCGTTGGTGCTGCGCACAAAGTCCTCGTCTGTTTCTTCCACTTCCTCGCTTTCCTCTATGCGGTACGCCTCCTCTTCCTCGCGCTTGGCCTTTTCGGCGGCATCCCGCTTCACCAGCTTTTTGTCCTCCACATTGCTGTTCAGGAACTCGTTTATCTTGTCGATGCTGTAGTTCGAGATGATCTCCCCGTGCTCGTTCACCTTTATCTCGAAGCCCTCCAGGTCCTTGTGCACCTTGGATTTCTTCTTGCTGCTCTTGTTCTCTTTTTTATTCTTAGCCATGATGTTTCCGGTTTGTACTTCTGTTGTATAAGCTATGCAGCAATAATTTGTTGCATAGCAGGTCCAAAGCAGAAAATAAAAAAGGCTAACCGCAGTGGTTAGCCTTCCTGTTTATATATAGCTTATATATAAGCTGCGGTTACGCCGCCGCATATGGGCTCAGCTTTTCGATGGCTGCCCCGATGCGCTGCGCGGTCTCCTCGCGGCCAATCACCTCGATGATGTGCATCAGGTCGGGACCCGCCTCGGCGCCCGTCACCGCCAGCCGCAGCGCCTGCATCACCTGGCCCAATTTCATGCCGTGGCGCTCCAGGATGCCGTTCAGTAAATCTTTTACCGTATCGGCGTTGAAGTTCTCCAGCGTGGGCAGCTCATTCTTGAAATCCTCAAAAACAGCGACAGATGGGCTGTTCCACTTCTTGGAGGCCACTTTCTCGCTGTACTCTGTGGGGGCCACGAAGAAATACTTGGCCTCCTGCCAGAAGTCCTGCGGGAAGGAAACACGCTCTTTCATCAGCCCGGCGATCTTCTCGGCCTTCTCCTGCGAGGTGGTGATGTTGTGCTCCTCCAGCGCCTGCAGCAGGTAGCCGGCCAGTTCGCCGTCGGGTTTGGCGCGCAGGTACTGCTCGTTAAACCAACGGGCCTTCTGAATATCGAAACGAGTGCCGGACTTGCCGATGCGCTCCACGGAGAACTCCTCGATCAGTTCCTCCATGGAGAAGATTTCCTGCTGCGTGCCGGGGTTCCAGCCCAGGAAGGCCAGGAAGTTGGTGAACGCCTCCGGCAGGTAGCCGCTCTCGCGGTAGCCCGACGACACCTCGCCCGTATTCGGGTCCTGCCAGCGCAGCGGGAACACCGGGAAGCCCAGTTTGTCGCCGTCGCGCTTGCTCAGCTTGCCGTTGCCGTCGGGCTTCAGCAGCAGGGGCAGGTGCGCAAACTCCGGCATGGTGTCTTCCCAGCCCAGGTAGCGGTACAGCAGCACGTGCAGCGGCGCCGACGGCAGCCACTCCTCTCCCCGGATCACGTGCGTGATTTGCATCAGGTGGTCGTCCACGATGTTGGCCAGATGGTAGGTCGGCATGCCGTCCGATTTCATCAGCACTTTGTCGTCGATGGCGGAAGAGTGCACCATCACCCAGCCCCGGATCATATCCTTCAGGCGCACTTCCTCCTTGCGGGGCACCTTCAGGCGGATCACATACGGGTCGCCGGACTCCAGGCGCTTCTTCACCTCATCCTCGGGCAGGGTGAGCGAGTTTTTCATGGTGGCGCGGGTGATGGCATTGTACTGGGGCGTAGCCACCTTGGCGGCTTTCAGGCGATCGCGCATCTCATCCAGCTCCTCCGCCGTGTCGAAGGCGTAGTAGGCGTGCCCGCTCTCAATCAGCTGCAGCGCGTACTGCATGTACATGGGCTTGCGCTCCGACTGGCGGTACGGGGCGTAGGGGCCGCCGTTCCAGGGGCTCTCGTCCAGCTCAATGCCGCACCACGCAAGCGACTCGCGGATATAGTCTTCGGCACCCGGCACAAAGCGGTTCTGGTCGGTGTCCTCGATGCGCAGGATCATTTTGCCGCCGGTTTTGCGGGCCAACAGGTAATTGTAAAGGGCCGTGCGCACACCGCCTATATGGAGAGGCCCGGTCGGGCTGGGGGCAAAGCGTACTCTAACTTCTCGTTCCATGTATCTTTCTGATTCAGATCGTTCAATTTCGGCACAAAGGTACAAAATAAAGTTCGTTTCGATAAGTTCTGGGGCTGCAAAGGCGTATGCGTTTAAACCGGACGGGCTACAACCGGCTAATACATCATAAACATAATCAGGTAATTGCGTATCTGCTTAATAAAGAACCCTAAAGCTACCGGATGGTGAAAAGCCGATTGAATATTGTGTGGGGCCTGTTAAAGGAGACGATGCTGGAGTTTATGGACAACAACTCCTGGCAGAAAGGGGCCGCGCTGGCCTATTATACTGTTTTCGCCCTGCCACCCATGATCATCATCATCGTGAGCGCCGGCGGGTACTTCTTCGGGAGGCAGGCGGTGTCCGGGGAGATCTACTACCGCATCAAGGAGCTGATCGGGACGGAGGGGGCCTACTCGGTGCAGAAGATGGTGGAGAACGTAAACCAGTTCTCGGACCTGAGCCTGGCTGCGCTGGTGGGCGTGGTTGCGTTTTTTATTGCGGCAACGGGGGTGTTTATCTCGCTGCAGGATTCCCTGAACGAGATATGGTACGTGAAGCCCAAGCCCAAGCGCGGTTACGTGAAGCTGGTGCTGGACCGGTTCCTTTCTTTCGGGATGATCCTGGTCATTGCCATTGTGCTGCTGCTCTCGCTCCTGGCCAATGCCATACTGGTGGCCATCGGCGACTTCCTGACGGTGCGTTTTGCAGGGTGGGTGGTTTACCTGCTGCACCTCGCCAACCTGGTGTCGGTGCTGGTGCTGATGTCATTCCTGTTTGCCTGTATATATAAATTCCTGCCGGATGCCAAGATAAAATGGCGTGATGTGTGGGTCGGGGCGCTGGTTACTTCGCTGCTCTTCGTGCTTTTCCGGGGCCTCATCGGGTTTTACCTGGGCACCAACGACGTGGGCTCGGTATATGGCGCGGCGGGCTCGGTGGTGGTGATCCTGACATGGGTGTTCTTCACCTCCCAGATTATCTTCTTCGGCGCCGTGTTCACGTTTGTGTACTCCCGCAAGTATGGCTACAACATTTACCCGTCAGACTATGCCGTGCGCGTGATCCGGAGACAGGTGGAGGTGGGCAACTCAGCCGTTAACGCGGAGCCGGGCATACATGCACAGGAGGTTTACGGGGAACTGGAGGAGGCAACCGAGAAGAAAGACGAAGGTGCCACCTCGCAGGGAGAGAACATCTGAGCCAAAAAGCAGCTGCAGCAGGCGATGTTGGTGAAAACGCCAACATGTGCACAAGGGCAAAGGCAGCAGGAATACCGGCTGCCTTTGCCCTTGTGACTTGTGAAAATGCGGTTGCTTTACTTTGCTGCGATGCAGGAGATCTCCACGTTCACGTCTTTTGGCAGGCGGCTTACCTCAACGGTTTCGCGGGCGGGCGGGTTGCTGCTGAAATAGCTGCCGTACGTTTCGTTGATGCGGCCGAAGTTGTTGAGGTCTTTCACGAAGATGGAGCACTTGAGGACGTGCTCAAACCCCATGCCCGCCTCCGCCAGGATAGCCTGCAGGTTCTTCATCACCTGGTGCGTCTCGCTCTCAATGCTGTCGCTGATCAGGTTGCCGCTCGCCTGGTCCAGCGCGATCTGGCCGGAAACGTACAGCGTGCCGTTTGCCAAGGTTGCCTGGCTGTAGGGGCCGATAGGGGCAGGCGCCTGCGGGGAGGTGATAATGGTGTGTGCCATATATGAATTCGTTTAATATTGTATCTTTACTATCAAAAGTACTGAATTTATATGCACATAGTTGTTTTGTCGGGCCCGGAAATGGCCGCGGAGTTTAAGCAGAAGTTCCCGGAGGGCAGGGAGGATGTCTCCTTTTCGTTCCTGAGCAACCTTAGCCTGCTGGATGAGCAGTGCAAGCATTCGGATGTGGTGTTTGACTTTTTGCTGCACCGGCAGCCGGAGCGCCTGGCGCAGTACGCGCCAGGGCAGGTGGTGTTCTGCAGCGCCGCCACGGTGCAACTGGCGGCGCTGGTGCGGGAGGTGGAACTGGAGGCCCCGTGCACGCTGATTGGGTTTAACGGTCTGCCAACTCTGCTCAACCGGCCGGTGCTGGAGGCAAGCCTGCTTAACCCGGAGCACGAGGCGAAGCTAAAGGAGGTTTGCGCAGCCTTAGGCACAGAATACCTGCTGGTGGAAGACAGGGCGGGCATGGTGACCCCGCGCCTGATCTGCATGATCATCAACGAGGCCTGCTACACCCTGCAGGAGCAGACCGCCAGCATCGAAGACATCGATCTAGGCATGAAACTGGGTACCAACTACCCCAAAGGGCCTTTTGAGTGGGCAAACGAGATGGGCGTGGAGCATGTGTACGAGGTGCTGCAGGCAGTGTATGAGGACACCAAGGACGAGCGGTACAAGATATGCCCGCTTCTGAAGACAAAGTACCTGAAAGGAGAGAAGTTCTGAGGGCCCTCAATGGAAGGGCACCGGCACTGCCGCAGCTACCATGTCAGGCTGTTGATCGCTGAGACAATCATGAGCCCTATATAACCATTGAACAAGTAATACCAAGTCGCCTAAACCCCTCTTACATATATGGCTTCATTCTTTTGAGTTAGAGGGGAGAGGTATTTTAACTGTAGCGATGGAAGGGTGTATATATCATCTGGTATAAGCCATTCAAACATACAGCAGCCAGACTTTCATCACATTTTATATATAACAGAAAAGGGCCGCTGAAGAGCGGCCCTTTTCTGTTATATATAAAACCCCCGTCTATTCCACAGTTACAGACTTGGCCAGGTTGCGGGGCTGGTCGACGTTGCAGCCGCGCATCACCGCAATGTGGTACGACAGCAGCTGCAGCGGAATCACAGACAGCAAGGGCATTAGCGGTTCGCTTGTCTCCGGAATCTCGATCACATAATCCGCCATCGACGGAATCGTGGTGTCGCCTTCTGTTACAACGGCAATCACCTTTCCTTTACGGGCTTTCACTTCCTGCACATTCGACACGATTTTCTCGTACGAGCTGTCCTTCGTGGCGATCACCACCACCGGCATGTGCTCATCGATCAACGCGATCGGCCCGTGCTTCATCTCTGCAGCCGGGTAGCCCTCTGCGTGGATATAAGAAATCTCCTTTAGCTTGAGCGCGCCTTCCAGGGCAACCGGGAAGTTGTAGCCGCGGCCCAGGTACAGGAAGTTTGTCGCATCTTTGAATTTCTCAGCGATTTCCACAATCTGATCGTTCAGCTGCAGGGCAATCTCTACCTTCGCCGGGATGTTCTCCAGTTCCACCATCAGCTGGTGCAGCTTGGTAGTCTCCAGCATGCCGCGCTTGCTGCCGATGATCATGGCGATCAGCGTGAGCACGGTTACCTGCGCCGTAAAGGCCTTCGTGCTGGCCACCCCAATCTCAGGGCCTGCGTGCGTATAGGCTCCCGCATCCGTGGCCCGGGCAATAGACGACCCCACCACGTTGCATATACCGAAGATCGTGGCGCCCTTTGACTTCGCCAGTTCCAGCGCAGCCAGCGTGTCCGCCGTCTCCCCGGACTGTGATATAGCGATCACGATGTCTTTTTCTGTGATGATCGGGTTACGGTAGCGGAATTCGGAGGCGTACTCCACTTCCACCGGGATGCGGGCAAAATCCTCGATCAGGTACTCGGCCACCAGCCCGGCGTGCCACGAAGTGCCGCAGGCCACAATGATGATGCGCTTGGCTTTGGCGAACTTGTTCTCGTACTCGCGGATGCCGCCCATCATCAGGTGGTCGCTTTCCGCGATCATGCGGCCGCGCATGCTGTCGAGGATGGAGCGCGGCTGCTCGAAAATCTCCTTCAGCATGAAGTGCTCGTACCCGCCTTTCTCAATCGACTCCAGGGCCATCTCGAGGCGCTGCACGTAAGGTGTCTGCTTCACGTCCTCCTTCGTGCGGATATCTAACTCGCCGTTGTTGATCACAGCCAGTTCGTAATCGTTCAGGTATACCACATCATTCGTGTACTCAATGATCGGCGTGGCGTCGGAGGCCAGGAAAAACTCGCCTTCTCCGATGCCCACTACCAGCGGGCTGCCTTTACGCGCGGCTACTAACTGGTTCGGGCTGTCCTTGGCCAGCACCACAATGGCATAAGCGCCCACCACCTCGTGCAGGGCCAGCCGCACCGCCTCCGGCAAGGTGCAGTTGCTGTTGGTGCGGATGTCCTCGATCAGGTTGATGAACACCTCAGAGTCCGTGTCGGACTTAAACGTATGGCCTTTCTCGAGCAGGAGCTTCTTCAGCGAAGCGTAGTTCTCGATGATGCCGTTGTGGATGATGGCGATGTTGCCGGAGGTAGAGTAGTGCGGGTGCGCGTTCACGTCGTTTGGCTCTCCGTGGGTGGCCCAGCGGGTGTGGCCCATGCCGATATGCCCGTGCGTGTTCACGTCCTGCAGCGCAGCCTCCAACTCTGCCACTTTCCCTTTTTTCTTATAGATGTTGAGCGTGCCATTCATCAGCGCGACTCCGGCGCTGTCATAGCCTCTGTACTCCAGTCGTTTCAGGCCTTTTAGAATAACCGGGCAGGCTTCTCTGTGCCCAACGTATGCTACAATTCCACACATAATGATCAGAATTAAATATCCAGGATAAAAAATAATAGGTACCACAAAGGTACCTATTATTCAAAAATCTATAATGCTAATTATATATGATTTCTAACGTAAAGCCTGATTCTACTGGCCCAACTGGTTGTACAGTTCGTAGTAGGAGTCCAGCAGGGTTTCATCAGCGCTCACCGTGCTGATGTTCTTGGTCTTCATATACTCATTGAAGGTGGCGTTCATGCTGTCGCCGAAGTCTTCGTTTGTCTTGATCACAGAGTCAGCGTACTTCATGCCGCATTTCACGAACCCGTCGCAGTCAGCTGACTGCAGCTCGGTCAGCATGCTGTCGTCAATATCCAGCATCTTCACCTTTTCCAGCAGGCCTTCGTCAAACTTCTGCGTGTAGTTGTGGTTATATACCGTGAACATGGATTTGGCATCCTTGAAAATAGGATCTTTTTTGTAAGTTGTCTTCAGGTACATCGGTATGAGGCCCGTCATCCAATCGTTGCAATGTACAATATCGGGTGCCCAGCCCAGTTTCTTTACCGTCTCCAGCACGCCCTTGCAGAAGAAGATCGCGCGCTCGTCGTTGTCCGCATGGAATTTGTTGTTTTTATCGACAAAAACAGATTTTCTGTGGAAGTAGTCTTCGTTGTCGATAAAATAAACCTGTAGCTTTGCATTTGGGATAGAAGCTACCTTAATTACCAGCGGTTTCTCATCGTCGCCCACAGCGATGTTGATGCCGGAAAGGCGAACCACTTCATGTAGCCGGTTCTTGCGTTCGTTGATCAGGCCGAACCGTGGCACAAAGATGCGGATCTCCATCCCTCGCTCTTGCATCCCCTGTGGCAGCGTCTGCAGAAACTCGGCTACTTTAGTGGTCTGTAAGAAGGGATTGATCTCTGTGGCGGCGTATAAGATTCGCAATTTAGACATGGATATGTGGTTAAAATTAAAAAAGCAACAGTAATGGGACGTGCAAAATTAGTAATTTTTATTCTAATTTTCAATTTAAAACGTTATAACTTACATTTGCCGGCTTATACCTATCCCAAACGTTAACACCACCTACATGGAAGTTATAAAGCAGGTTCATACCATCCGGGAGCGGGTGCAGGCGTTGCGCTGTAGCGGCAAAACCATCGGCCTTGTGCCTACCATGGGCGCCCTGCACCAGGGCCACCTGCAACTGCTGAAAGCCTCCGCAGCGGAAAACGATGTCACGGTCTGCAGCGTTTTCGTAAACCCCACCCAGTTCAACAACCCGGATGATTACGAGCTATACCCGCGCACCCTGGACCAGGACATCGCGCTGCTGGAGACAGTAGGCTGCGACATGCTGTTCGCACCGGGCGCAGAGGAGGTATATCCGAGACAACACACGCTGCTGCAGTTTAGTTTCGGGGCGCTGGAGGCGGTGATGGAAGGGGCGCACCGGCCGGGGCATTTTAACGGGGTGGCCACCATCGTGAGCAAGCTCTTCCACCTGGTGCAGCCGCACCGCGCCTACTTCGGGCAGAAGGACCTGCAGCAGGTGGCTATTGTGCGGCAGTTGGTGCACAGCCTGAGTTTTGACGTGCAGCTGGTATGCTTCCCGACGGTGCGCGAGGAGGACGGCCTGGCGATGTCGTCGCGGAACACGCGCCTGAGCGCAGCGCAGCGGCAGGTGGCGCCTCAGTTATATATGGCCTTGAAGAAAGCGGAGGCGCAACTGCGGCAGAATCCGGTGCCGACCATCAAAGCGGGTGTGGCGGCTTACCTGGGGCAGGTGGACGGGGTAGAGCTGGAATACTTCGAGATCGTTGACCCTGCCACTCTGCAGCCTGTGGCAGGTCTGGATGGCATGCAGGAGGTAGCGCTGTGCCTGGCAGCGGTAGTGGGCCCCGTGCGCCTGATCGACAACCTCCTGGTGAATTTAAACGGGCACTAGGTTGTTCCATGGCTGAGGCACTGCCTGGCCCTTTAGCTTGGTAGTTAATCTGCCTTCAATTCGCTACCTTTGCGCATTCTTACAGAAATAAACCATGTATATCGAGGTTTTAAAATCCAAAATCCACCGTTGCAAGGTAACGCAGGCCGAGTTGCACTATGTCGGCAGCATCACCCTTGACGAAGACCTGATGGACGCCGCCAACATTGTGGAGAATGAGAAAGTACAGATTGTGAACGTCAATAACGGCGAGCGTTTCGAGACATACGTCATCAGGGGCGAGCGCGGCACCGGCACCGTGTGCCTCAACGGCCCGGCGGCCCGGCGGGTACAGGTGGGCGATATCGTGATCATTATCTCCTACTGCAGCATTAAGTTCGAAGACGCCAAAAGCCATACCCCCACGCTTGTGTTCCCTGACCAGCACAACCGCCTGGTGTAAAACCCCTCATGAAAAAGCTGCTCTCTTTCCTGAAGCCTGTCTTGCTGCTGGGCGTTTCCGCGTTTCTGATGTGGTACGCGCTGAAGGAGCTGGATTTTGAGAAGATGTGGGCAGAATTCCTGCGGGCAAACTACCTTTGGGTGCTGTTGTCGCTGGTGATGGGGGTGCTGGCCTACGTAAGCCGCGCCGTCCGCTGGCAGATGCAGATCAGGCCCACCGGTTACCACCCCTCGCTGCGGAACACCTACAACGCCATGATGACCGGCTATATGGCCAACCTCGTGCTGCCCCGCGCCGGCGAGTTGGTGCGGTGCAGCATGCTCCGGCGCACAGACGAGGTGCCTGTGAACACAGGCTTCGGCACCGTGATAGCGGAGCGCATCATTGATGGCGTGATGCTCCTGTTCGCGATCGGCCTTACCTTCCTGCTGGAGTTCGGCCATATACGGGATTTTTTCTTCGGCCTTTTCTCTGATAAATACACCAACCTGGAGCATAGCATCGGCTCGCTGTACTGGCTGGGCTGGGTGCTGCTGGGCTCTGTGGTGGTGGTGCTGTTTGTGGCGTTGCGCTACCTGAGCCGCCTGCGCAAAAACACGTACTTCCGGAAAGCAGTCGATTTTGTGAAAGGCATGCTGCAGGGCGTCTTCAGCATCACAAAATTGGAGAACCCGGCTGTATTCTGGGGGCACACCGTTTTTGTGTGGGTGATGTACTATTCCATGAGCCTGGTGGTGTTCTTCGCGCTGCCGGCCACCTCTGGCTTGTCGTGGGGCGCGGCCCTGTCGGTGCTGGTGGTAGGCAGCCTGGGCATGGCGGTGCCGGTGCAGGGCGGCATAGGCGTGTATCACCTGCTGGTGCAGGCCACGCTGCTGCTATATGGCGTGCCCAAAGAAGCCGGCATGGCGTACGCTTTGCTGGCACACACGTCTCAAACACTTTTGGTTGTTCTGATGGGAGTGCTTAGTTTTATGGGGAGTATGCTGCGGCGCAATGGCGCGGGCGTGCAGCTCACCCAAACGAACGCAGAACCCCATGAACTCAACAGATAAAATCTTTTCCCTTCCGCGCCTGCAGGAACAGGTAAGCGCCTGGCGCAGCCAGGGCCAGAAAATCGTCTTCACCAACGGCTGCTTCGACCTGCTGCACCTCGGGCATGTAGACTACCTCGAGAAAGCCAGGCAACTGGGCGATAGGCTTGTGCTGGGCTTAAACACCGACGCCTCCATCAGCCGTATAAAAGGACCGGACCGGCCGTTGCAGGACGAAATGTCACGCGCCAGAATTATGGCATCCCTTTTGTTTATAGATGCCGTAGTGCTGTTCGACCAAAATACGCCTCTGGAGCTGATTGAGGCGGTGCAGCCAGACATATTAGTAAAAGGAGATGACTACACCGTAGAAAGTATTGTAGGCCACGAGGTAGTGCTGGCCAGGGGCGGCGAAGTGAAAACGGTGCCGCTGGTAAAGGGCTACTCCACAACCAATATCGTAAAGAAAATAGAGAAGCAATTTTTAGGTAAATAAAAGGCTAAAACAACTATGTTAGGTATATATTTTATAGGTATTGTTTTCATGCTCGTCAGTATGTGGGTGAGCTGGAGGCTGAAAAGCAAGTTTAAGGAATACTCCCAGACGCCGCTAAGCTCCGGGCTGAGCGGCCGTGAAATTGCAGAAATGATGCTCGCGGACAATGGCATCACCGATGTGCGCGTTATGTCTGTGGCAGGGCGCCTGACGGACCACTACAACCCCGCTGACAAAACCGTAAACTTAAGTGAGTATGTGTTCGAGGCGCGGAGTGCGGCGGCGGCGGCGGTGGCGGCACACGAGTGCGGGCACGCTGTGCAGCACGCCAAGGCCTATAGTTTTCTGAAGTTCCGCTCGGCGATGGTGCCGGCGCTCAGCATCGCATCGCGGTACATGCAGTGGATTATCCTGATCGGCATCCTGATGCTGCAGACCACACCCGTACCCCTGACCATTGGCGTGGCGCTGTTCGGGCTTACCACTATTTTCAGCTTTATCACGCTGCCGGTGGAGTTCGACGCCAGCAAGCGCGCGCTGGCCTGGATTGACAGCAGGGGGATCGTGACGGCGCAGGAGCACGGTATGGCAAAGGATGCCCTGAAGTGGGCCGCCCTTACCTACGTGGTGGCAGCGCTGGGATCTTTGGCGACACTGCTTTACTACGTGTCGCTGCTGATGGGACGCCGCGACTAACGCAATATAAATTTGCCTGAATCAAGAGCGCTGCTTGTACCATTGGTATAGGTAGCGCTCTTTTTTGATGTTACAGAGCCCGATCAGGCCGCTTACGTGATAAATAAATGACAGAACATAACAATAAATAGAATATTGTGTTCTGTTAATGCAGTTGATTTCTTAGTTTTGTACCAGATAGTTTTAATATAACTTTTGTATATATAAACCCTAACATGAATTTCCAATTCACAGAAGAACAACTGGCCGTGCAGGCGGCCGCCCGGGAATTTGCGCAGACAGAGCTGTTGCCAGGCGTGATTGAGCGCGATGAGCAACAGAAGTTTCCTGCCGAGCAGGTGAAGAAGATGGGAGAGCTGGGTTTCCTGGGCATGATGGTAGACCCGAAATACGGCGGTGGCGGTATGGACGCGGTGTCGTATGTGCTGGCCATGGAGGAGATCTCTAAAGTGGATGCCTCCGCTTCTGTGGTGATGTCGGTCAATAACTCGCTTGTATGCTGGGGTATTGAGAATTTTGGCTCGGAAGAGCAGAAACAGAAGTACCTGACAAGGCTTGCCACCGGCGAAGTGATCGGCGCCTTCTGCCTGTCAGAGCCCGAGGCCGGTTCTGATGCCACCTCACAGCGCACTACCGCTGAAGACAAAGGGGACCATTACCTGCTCAACGGCACAAAAAACTGGATCACGAACGGCAGCACAGCCTCCGTGTACCTGGTATTTGCCCAAACGCACCCCGAGAAACGCCACCGCGGCATCAATGCCCTGATTGTGGAGCGCGACATGGAGGGGTTTGTGGTAGGCCCGAAAGAGAACAAACTGGGCATTCGCGGCTCTGATACCCATTCGCTGATGTTCACGGATGTGAAGGTGCCGAAGAAGAACCGCATCGGGGAAGACGGTTTCGGGTTTAAGCTGGCCATGGCCACACTGGCCGGAGGCCGTATCGGCATCGCTGCGCAGGCTTTGGGAATCGCTTCCGGCGCTTACGAACTGGCGGTAAAGTACTCAAAGGAGCGCATGACGTTTGGCGTGCTGATATCGCAGCACCAGGCCATTCAGTTTAAGCTGGCGGATATGGCCACCAATATTGAGGCTGCCCGCCTGCTGTGCCTGCAGGCCGCATACGACAAAGACACGCACCAGGATTATACAAAATCAGCCGCCATGGCGAAACTTTTTGCCTCCAAGGTAGCGATGGATACCACCATAGAAGCAGTGCAGGTGCACGGCGGATATGGCTTCGTGAAAGAGTACCATGTGGAGCGAATGATGCGCGATGCTAAAATCACACAAATATACGAGGGCACTTCCGAGATACAGAAAATAGTAATATCAAGAGAGCTCTTGAAGTAATTTATGCATTAATAGATTGCTGGTCAGAGATTTATGGCTTAGATATGTTTTTCTTAATTAAAATTAATTATTTATTTTTTTTGAATTTTATAAAGATAAACCTTAGCTTTAGATCAAATTTTAGGATTTACAGTATAAAAAATTAGTTGGTAAACATACATGGAAGATTACAATAAGATTATTGAGTCGCTGGGGGTGCGGTTCATTAAGGCTAAGAATCTGGTGTTACAGCAGCCGTTTACAGTGCGCAACTACTATGATGTAGGTAATAACCTGATCCTGCTTCACAAAGGCAGCATCTTTTTCGGCACCGAGGAGCAAATGGTAGAAGAAGGGGAACTTCTGTTCATTCCGGGTGGCCGAAGCACAAAAGTTACCTACGGACCATCGGGAGGTGGGAAATCTATCACAAACGACGACCTGATTACGAACCGTGAGAAGTTCTTCAAGAGCAACAACGACCTTGACCTGATAGGCGATGCCGAAGAAAGCCACAGCTACGTGAGCTTCGAAGCCAAGGTGTTTGACTCCGTTAACTTCTTCGCCTCGCTTGACCTGCCGGCGTTCCTGATCTCTAACAACAGCAAGCTGGCCAACCTGGTGATCAAGGTGGTGGAGGAGAACATGCAGGAGCTGCCAGGAAAAGAGCGCCTGATCAACCTGTACACCGAGCAGATTGTGGTGGAGATCGTCCGCCATATCCTGCGCAACAGAATGTTCGTGGAGCAACTGGCAACCAACAGCACGTACTTCAAAGACCCGCGTCTCATCGACCTGTTCAACTACATCAAGGAGAACATCGGCGGCGACCTGTCGAACAAGGTGTTGTCTAACGTGGCGAACGTGTCAGAGGATTATGTGGGGCAGTATTTCAAGATGCTCACCGGCATCAACCCGCAGGATTATATTGAGTACCAGCGGATGGAGCGCGCCGTGTTCCTGCTGCGCACCACCAAGAAAAGCATCCGGGAGATTGGCAAAGAGGTGGGTTACAAAGACACCGCCTATTTCTGCCGTCGCTTTAAGATGATGTTTGGGATACCAGCCGGCAAGATGCGCCGTCGCGAATCAGCGATGAACATCTAAGGCAACATTGTAAGAAGAGACAAGATCAGAAACCTCGGCCAGAAAGCCGGGGTTTTTTTCTATGTGGTTGCCGATCACCAGCACATCGGCGCCAGCCTCCAGGGCGGCTTTTGCCTTGTCTGCCGTGTTAATGCCGCCGCCTACTATCAGCGGGACACCCACTGCCGCACGCACGGCAGCAATCATTTCCGGGGTAACGGGTTTATAAGCGCCGCTCCCGCCATCCAGGTATATATAGCGCAGCCCCAGCAGTTCTCCGGCCATGGCCGTGCAGGCGGCAATCGCTGGCTTGTCATACGGGATGGGCGTGGTGCCGCTCATATAGGAGGCCGTTGTCTGGCAGCCAGTGTCTACGAGCATATAGCCGGTGGGATACACCTGCAGCCCGCTGGCCTTGAGGACAGGTGCCGCCAGCACATGCTGGCCAATCAGGAAGTCGGGATTGCGGCCGGAGATAAGCGACAGGAGCAGGATGCCGTCTGCCTGCCTGTCGATGTGCTGGCTGTTGCTCGGAAAGAGGATAACGGGTACGGTGGAGTTTTCTTTCAGGAGCCGGATAATACCGGCCTGGTTATCAGTCATGATCAGGCTGCCGCCAACAAAAAAGAAGTCTACGGGGTGAGACGCAGTCAGGGCAATCAGGTTCAGGCAGGAAGCCTCCGTCAGGTTGTCGGGGTCGAGCAGCACCGCGAAGTGCTTCCTGCCTGTGGTAGGGTATGGTTGGGGAAGGTCGTTAAATGGCATCCTCTTTTGGAACGATATACTCAGTTGTCTCTATCTCAGTAACCTCTACTACAGGCTTAGCTGCAATATCGTCATTTTCAGAGACACCGTGTAAGTATTCTTCCAGCTTTTTGCCCGCATACACCAGCAGGAAGGCTACGGCCTGCTGCGTCAGCACCTTGGCCACCGGCGAGTCCAGAGTTTTGTTGGCAGCTTCCTTCGAAGTCGCAGCGGTGCTTTCCTGTTGCCGGTGCGTAGCGTCGCTGTCAGCAGCGTGGTGCATCCGCTCCGAGGAGATGGTGTAGCCGTCTTCCTGCTCATGCATAATAGAGTCGTAATCTATCACGGGCGTGGAAACCGGCAGGGTGGCGACAGGCTTTTTGTGCTCGTTTTTCTTCTTCTTCCGTGCCTTCTCAGCCTTTACGGCTTTAGCTTTTTTTTTACCGCCGCTGAACATGCGCTTCAGCAGGTAGCCGGCCAGCAGGACCCCGCCCGCCATCGCCGCTTTTTTACCGATCTCCTGCCCCTGGGTCTTTATTTGATCCACATCGCCCATGAGGGCGCTTTTGTACTCTTCCTTCTGCCGCTCCAAAAACTCCCGCTCATTGTCAAAAATAGGATTGGATAACTCGCTCATATGCTTTTTTCTCGTTTATCAGATTTGTAAATTGTGTTATCAAAAGTTTTGTCTGCTATGCCCTGGAACACTTTCTTGTCTAAGCCCACTACCAATATTACCAGTATAATCACATAGAAAAGCGCTATAATGCCGAAGCCCCAGAAGGAGCTGTCCAGCAGGTGGTTTAGTAATAAACCCAGAAAGATGCTCACAAAGATAACACTCATGAAGGCGGCAAAACCAAGTAAGGCGCCGTGTATGGCGCCAACAAAAGCAGCTTTGAGCTTCTCCTGTATTTCAAGCCGTATGATGTCAATTCGTGTGTCAATGTACCCCATCAGGTTCTCCATCAGGTTGGGGTTCCGTTCGCGTGTTCCGTTGTCTTGTATTGCCATAGTTTGTTTAAGCTTTTGTAGCGTTTTACCTGTATACGAGGGTATAAACAAAAATTTACGTAAAGTATAAGAAGTTAGAAGTGTAGTACGGAATTTGAGGTATATTGTCCGGATTTAGTTAAATTTAACATTGACTTTCTCAGCTCTGCATCTGTTTGAATTACAATTTCTATAGCATTCTGGGGGTAAGCCCGACAGCTTCTGCAAAGGAGGTGAAGGGAGCTTACAAGCAGCTCGCGCTCAAGTATCACCCGGACAGGAACCCGGGGAACGCGCGGGCCGAGGACCTGTTTAAGCTGGTGAACGCCGCCTACCAAACCCTCTCCAACCCGGCCAAGCGTGCCCGGTACGACATGCGCCTGCAGCTGCAAAGGCAGCAGCAACGGGCTGTGGTACAGCACCCAAGCCAGCCGCCGTACGACGGGACCCGCTATGCCCATACACGCCAGCCGGCAGGGGTGTCGGAGCGCCACTACCGCAATATAAAACGCGATGATAACCGTTTCGCGCGCAAGGACTGGTACATCACCTTCGGCTTTGTGGCAGGCCTGCTGTTTTTTAGCCTGCTGCTGAAACTGGCCATGGACCGGATCACAGGCGAAGACAAATATAAGACGGCTATAGCCTATATAGAAGACGGCAAATACAGCAGTGCCCACCGCCTGCTGTCAGACGCCATCCGCTTTATGCCCAAGAACGTGGCTGCCTACGAGGCCAGGGCAAGGATAGAACTGAATGTATTTGAGAACTACGCCGCGGCACTGCGCGACCTGAACACGGCGATTGCGCTGCGGGAGCAGCCGTCGGCGCAGGATTATTACATGCGGGGGCGCAGCTACCGCCAACTGGGGCAGTACCGGCAGGCCGAGCAGGACCTGACACGGGCACTGCAACTGGACAGGAAGCTATGGCGGGCGCACCTGGTGCGGGGCGAGGTGCGGCTCTTTTACCTGAAAGACTACGAGCAGGGGATCGAAGACCTGTCTGTTTTCCTGGCCAACAGCGGCAAGGGGCCGGAGCGGGTGTCGGCGCTAACCTACCGCGGCTTTGGCTACTTTAAGATAGGCGATTATGTGCAGTCGGAGCAGGACTACCAGGCCGCGCTGGCGCTGGACAAGGAGAACGGAAGGGTGTATTACCTGCTCGGCCGTGTGGTGGCGGCGCAGCAGCAGTCGGATGCGGCCTGTGCGTATTTTTCGAAGGCATACCAGTTGGGCTACTCGTCGGCACTGCTGGAGTTGCGGGCAAGGTGCCAGAACTAACCTGCCTGCCGCCCCTTTAAGTCTTGCCAGCCTTCAGGCAAGCCAGCTTAAGGCTGTCCCTATATCCCTGCCGCTTCTGTTGAAATCCAGTAGGGCTGGTACATCCTATATATAATGAGGTCATGCCGCTTTCGATGTGGCTACTTCTGAGGATGGGTTCGGTAGCGACTCTTCCCTGCATTTACACGCTTATATAGATTTGAGCCTGCTGCCTTGTCTCCTTTATTTCTACAAGTAAGAGCGGAAATCTTCCGGGGAAACAAAATATACAGGCTACTGTTAAACAATGAGGGCAGATAAACAAAAAACCCTTGCCGTTTCTGACAAGGGTTTCTGTGGTGATGATTGGAATCGAACCAACGACACAAGGATTTTCAGTCCTTTGCTCTACCAACTGAGCTACATCACCAGCTCTGTTGTTTGCCCTTGTTCCGAAAGGGTATGCAAAAGTAGTAACCAATTCTAAAGTAGCAAATATTATCACCGAAAATATTTTAAAAAGTGCCCCCAACGTACTTTATTCTCGATATTCTGCTATCTTTAGTTCTAAATTAGTATGTATAACGAATAGTTTGCCGTGATAGGAATAGAGAATATCGTCTTTTTGATTGTGGCTGCCGCCGGCATCGGCTTGTTTGTATGGCAGATCCGAAAGATCCGCCAAAATGTGCTGATGGGGCGGGATACAGTGCTTTCAGATGACCCGTCGGAGCGCATCAACAAGGTGCTGCTGGTGGCGTTCGGGCAGCAGAAAATGTTCAAGCGCATGCTGCCCGCCGTGCTGCACCTGTTTGTGTACGTCGGCTTCCTGGTTATCAACATCGAAGTGATCGAGATCCTGATCGACGGCATTTTCGGCACGCACCGCATCCTGGGCTTCGCAGGCATCCTGTACAGCGGCCTGATGGCGGTGAACGAGGTGTTGGCCGCCCTGGTGATTATTGCCTGCGTCATTTTCCTGTGGCGGCGTAACGTCACCAAAGTGCCACGGCTGGCAAGTGGCGTGGAGATGCGCGCCTGGCCGAAGCTGGATGCTAACATCATCCTGATCGTGGAGATCGTGCTGATGCTGGCGCTTTTTGTGTTCAACATCTCGGACCTGAAACTGGCGCAGCTGCGGGGGGCGCATATTGCGGGTGCATACCCGATCAGCTCCCTGTTCGTGGATGCGCTGGGCAGCAACCCCGATACGCTACATATGGCGGGCCGCATCGGCTGGTGGTTTCACATCCTGGGCATCCTTGCCTTCATGAACTACCTGCCAAGCTCAAAGCACTTCCACATCATCATGGCTTTCCCGAATGTGTACTACTCCAAGCTGCTGCCAAAGGGCAAGTTCACGACGAACCCGGCGATAACGCATGAGATAAAGGCCATGCTGGACCCAGGCTATCAGCCGCCTGCCCCTGAGGTGGATGCGGAGGGTAATGCCGTTATGCAGCGCTTCGGTGCCAAAGATGTGGAAGACCTGACCTGGAAGCAGCTGATGGACGCCTACACCTGCACCGAGTGCGGGCGCTGCACCTCGGTTTGCCCGGCCAACATCACGGGCAAGCTGCTGTCGCCGCGCAAGATCGTGATGGACACCCGCGACAGGATGGAGGAGAAAGGCGAGCACCCGGCTGTATTCGCCCCGAACCATTATAAGGCGATGGGAGAGGAGCGCGTGCATGTGACGGAGGAGAATACCCTGCTGCGCGGCTATATCACGCCGGAGGAGCTGTGGGCCTGCACCACCTGCAACGCTTGCGTGGAAAGTTGTCCGGTGAACATCGACCAGCTTTCCACCATCATGGACCTGCGCCGCTACCTGGTGCTGGAGGAATCTGCGGCGCCAGCCTCGCTGAACGCCATGTTCACCAACATCGAGAACAACGGCGCCCCCTGGGCCTTCTCGCCCTCCGACCGCTTTAACTGGGCGGAGGAGTTATATGTGCCTTCGAAAAACTAATTGTTGATTGTTAATTTGTTAATTGTCTTAATGTTGACATGTAATTGTTGATTGTGTTACTCGCTTCAGTTGTGATGCCACCTGTTGGCTCATAAAGTTAAATTATAGCAGGCGCTATACGGGTGAGGAAATAACAATCATCAATCGACAATCAACAATTTATATATCAGATGGAAGAAAATAAGAGATTAGTGAAAGTGCCGACCATGGCCGAGATGGCTGCCAGCGGCGAGGAGCCGGAAATCCTGTTTTGGGTGGGCTGCGCCGGCGCTTTCGACGACCGCTACAAGCGCGTGACGCGTGCCTTTGTGCAGATACTGGAGCACGTGGGCGTGAAGTATGCCGTGCTGGGCACGGAGGAAAGCTGCACCGGCGACCCGGCCAAGCGCGCAGGCAACGAGTTCCTGTTCCAGATGCAGGCGATCACCAACATTGAGGTGATGAACGCCTACAACGTGAAAAAAATCGTGACCGCATGCCCGCACTGCTTCAACACCATCAAAAACGAATACCCGGACCTGGGGGGTAACTATGAGGTTATCCACCACTCCACGTTTCTGCAGCAGCTGATTGATGAGGGCAAGGTGCACGTAAAGGGAGGCGAGTCTTTCAAAGGGCGCCGCATTACGTATCACGACTCCTGCTACCTGGGCCGCGCCAACAACATATATGAGGCGCCCCGCGAGGTGCTCGCCGCCCTGGACGCCGACCTGGTGGAGATGAAGCGCAGCCGCGCCAACGGCCTTTGCTGCGGCGCCGGCGGTGCCCAGATGTTCAAGGAGCCGGAGCCGGGTAGGAAAGACGTCAACATCGAGCGGACAGAAGAGGCGCTGGCTACCCTCGGCACTGCCGGAAACACTGTGATCGCCACGGCCTGCCCGTTTTGCATGGTGATGATGAACGACGGCGTGAAGAACAAGGACCAGGAAGAAAACGTACAAGTTTTCGACATCGCCGAACTCATCGCACAGGCCGAGGGGCTTGGAAAATAATTGTTGATTGTCGATTGCTGAATGGTTTAATGATTGAAAGCTCGTTTCATATATAATACCAAGTCGCCCAAACCTTCTTCCCTATATGGCTTTATCGTTTTAAATGAAATCAAAGGGGAGTGGCAATTTAACTGTAGCTATGGAAGGAAGTATATAGGATTTGGTATAATTTAACCATTAAACCATGCAGCCATTCAACTGTGTATCATCTCAACAATCAGCAACAAACAATCAACAATGAATAATCAGCAATAAAAATGTACATTCCTTTTAACGAACTGCCGCCGCATGCGCGGCTTTGGATATACCAGGCTAACAGGCCTTTAACGGAGGAGGAGCAGGCTAAAATAAAACCGTTGCTGCAGCGTTTTGCAGAAGAGTGGAGCAGCCACGGCACGGGCCTGCAGGCCTCGGCCGAGCTGCTGCACGGCCAGTTCCTGGTGCTGGCTAACAACGAAACGGCCGCTGCCGCCAGCGGTTGCTCCATCGATAAGTCGGTGGCTTTTGTGCGGGAACTGGAGCAACTGCTGCAGGTCACTTTCTTCGACCGCACCCGGCTGGCCTTTCTCAAGGCGGGCGAGGTAGAGATGGTGCCGATGCAGGAGCTGAAAAGCAAAGTATCGGCCGGCGAGATTGATAAGAATACCCTTTACTTTGATACCTTAGTGAATAATTTCGGGGAGCTGCAGGAGGCATGGCCGAAGCCTGCCGGCAAGAGCTGGCTTTCCCGTTACTTCTGATCCGGCGAAACCTAACCAAACGTGTTCATGCATCCAACGCTGCCACTCAATTCAACCGTGCAACAACTTAAATCGATCGCCGCATTCCTGCTGCTCCTGCTGCTGTTGGGTGGCTGTGCGGGCCAGTACATCAGCAAGGGCGACAAGCGCTTCGGCGAGGAACAGTACGAGCGTGCCATTGAGTTCTACAAGCAGGGCCTTGCCAGTGCCGGTAACGCGGGGGAGGTGAACTATAAAATTGCCGAGGCCTACCGCCTCTCAAATCGTTTGGCGGAGGCAATGCCGTATTACAAAGCAGCGCTGGACGCCAATTACCGCAAAGAAGACGGCTTTTTCTACTACGGCCTCGCCCTGAAAGCCAACGGGCAGTACGAAGAGGCGCTGCGCCAGCTGCAGGATTACGTGCGTGTGGGCACCAGCCCGCAACTCAAGGCCCAGGCCGCACGCGAGATCGAGAACCTGAGCACGCTCAGCACCATTTTAAAGAAAAGCTCTCCTTACGAGATCATGAACCTGGAGGCGCTGAACACGGACGCTTCGGAGTTTGCGCCTTATGTGCTTGACAATGAACTGGTGTTCTCCTCCACCCGCGGCCCCGGGAAAGAGTATATGGGCAACGGCGAGGGCTTCCTCGACTTGTACACCACCACGCTCACAGACTCTGCCGCAGAGATGGGAGGCGCGGTGCGGCCGTACGAAAACGTGAATGCGGAGAGCATCCATGATGCCCTGGCTACCTTCACCAACGAAGGGAACACCATGATTTTTGCGCGGGGCAACGAAGGCACCAAGAAAGGGCGCCAGAACGTGGACCTCTTCCTCTCCAACTTCCGCTCCGGCGCCTGGACCACCCCCCAGATCCTCAGCATCAGCGACCGTGAGGCCTGGGACTCCTCCCCGGCTTTCTCGCCAGACGGCAAAACGCTTTATTTCTCCTCTAACCGAAAAGGCGGGCTGGGAGGCAACGACATCTATAAAACCACCCTCGACGACAATGGCCGCTTCTCCAGGCCGGAGAACCTGGGGCCTGACATCAACACACCCGGCAACGAAAGCTTCGTTTCGGTAGGGCCGGATGGCACATTATATGTAGCCTCGGACGGCTTGCCCGGGTTAGGGAACCTGGACCTGTTCCGCATCGAGAACGGGAAGCCTGTGAACATGGGGCCGCCCATCAACTCGCCCGGTGATGACTTCGGTATCTATATAGGGGAAGGCAACATCGGCTATTTCTCGTCTAACCGCGAAGGCGGCAAAGGCGGCGACGACCTGTATCGCTTTGTGAGAACGGACAGGAAACTGGTTGACTTTTATGTGGACGGCACGCTGTACCAGCAGCGCGAAGGTGCCGGGCAGCGCACCACGGTGCCGAATAGCACGGTGGTGCTCCAGGACGCCAGCGGCCAGCAACTCCGTACGACAACCACCGATTCGGACGGCGAGTTTACGTTTAACCTTGACTCCGCGTCTACCTACTCGCTGGTGGCTGAGAAGCCCGGCTTCTTTACGGCGCGCCAGCAAATCACCACTGTAGGCAAAATGCCGACGCAGGAGGAGTTGACAGAGGCGTCGAATGAGGTGCGACTAACGGCGACGCTGGTGCTGAACGAGATCGTGAAGGAGAAGGCCATCGTGCTGGAGAACATCTTCTACGACTTCGACAAGGCCAACATTCGGCCGGATGCGGCTGTTGAACTGGACAAACTGGTGCAGGTGCTCAACGACAACCCGGGCATCTCCATCGAGCTCAGCTCCCATACCGACGCCCGCGGGAGTGACATATATAACCAGGACCTGTCGCAGCGCCGCGCCGAGTCTGCCGTGGAGTACATCATCTCAAAAGGTATCGACAGCTCCCGCATCACGGCCAAGGGCTACGGCGAGAGCCGCCCGGTGGTGCGCAACGCCAAAACGGAAGAAGAACATCAGCGTAACCGCCGCACCGAATTCAAAGTGGTGCGTATACAAGAGTAATCAGTGTAGCGCTACAAGTAGAACGAGCCGCCGGGGCATATGCCCCGGCGGCTCGTTCTGTTTATATCCGTTTGGCTTATATATAGGGCAGGCCCTTTTATGTGGACGGGTGACGGCGCGAGCACCATCATCCGAATTCCCCGGAAAGAAACGACCTGCCTTCATGGGGGCATATATAGGAGAAGCCTTCTTTGTGACCAGTAGTTGCACGAATGGCGGCAAAAACAATTTAGCCGGAGCAGGATATATGGTGATTTTATAACCTCCGCTGCGGCTAATGCCGTAGGCTTTCGTAAATTTGAGAGCAAATCATCCTGAGCTATGGAAGAAAATAGATACCTGCGCCGCGGCGTCTCTGCCTCCAAAGAAGACGTGCACAACGCCATCAAGAACATCGACAAAGGACTTTTCCCGAAAGCGTTCTGCAAAATCATCCCCGATATACTCACCAACGACCCGGAGTACTGCGCGATCATGCACGCCGACGGGGCCGGCACCAAATCGTCGCTGGCCTATATGTACTGGAAGGAGACCGGCGACCTGAGCGTGTGGAAAGGCATTGCCCAGGATGCCGTGGTGATGAACACTGACGACCTGCTCTGCGTGGGCGCGACCGACAATATCCTGCTTTCCTCCACCATCGGGCGTAACAAGCACCTGATACCCGGCGAGGTGATCGCGGCTATCATCAACGGCACGGAGGAGGTGCTGCAGATGCTGCGCGACACGGGCGTGGGTATCTACAGCACCGGCGGCGAAACCGCCGACGTGGGCGACCTGGTGCGCACCATTATCGTGGACAGCACCGTGACGGCCCGCATGCGCCGCGACGAGGTGATCTCGAACCACACTATACAGCCCGGCGACGTAATTGTGGGTTTTGCCTCCTACGGCCAGGCCACCTACGAAGACGAGTACAACGGCGGCATGGGCAGCAACGGCCTCACCTCGGCCCGCCACGACGTGTTTCATAAGTACCTCTCGGCCTCTTACCCGGAAAGCTACGACCCGGAGCTTCCCGTGGACCTGGTGTACAGCGGCAACTACCGCCTCACTGACATCAACAAGGAAACCGGTCTGGAGATGGGCAAACTGGTGCTCTCGCCGACGCGCACCTACGCGCCCATTGTGATGGAGATCCTGAAGGAGCACCGCCCGCACATCCACGGCATGGTGCACTGCAGCGGCGGCGCGCAGACCAAGGTGCTGCATTTCACAGACAAGGTGCACATCGTCAAAGATAACCTGTTCCCGGTGCCGCCGCTGTTCCGCGTGATCCAGGAGCAGAGCCGCACCGACTGGAAAGAGATGTACAAGGTCTTTAACATGGGCCACCGCCTCGAGATTTACCTGCCCGAAGCGTACGCGCAGGACCTGATCGCCATTTCGAAAGCCTTCGGCGTGGAGGCGCAGGTGATCGGCCGCGTGAAGAAGAGCAGCAAGAACGAACTAACGATTCGAAGCAGGTACGGCGAGTTCTACTACGAAGGATAGCCGACCATCAAAAGCTATATAAAGGGTAAAGTATATATAAGCCACGGGCAAAGCGCCTGTGGCTTTTTTGTTTTATGATGTTACAATATTGTGCTTGTTGCTCTTTCAGAAAGGGGGCGGAGTATGCATTGAAAGGCTTTTTTTGAGGAGAGAAAGCAAGGAAAATCTGATTTTATAATGTTACAAAGCTGGCACAGAATACCTTGTTATTGCCAGTAGAACAGCACATTATTATGGCGTGTTAAACCTATACAGATTCTATTGCATGAAGAAACAAGTTCCCCGCCATCCTCTAAAAACCTTTTAATAAGGAAGCAAATGCTGATGAGAAAATCTCTGTTTTCTGTCCTCCTGTTGCTTTCCTCCTTTGCAGCAGCGGCGCAGCAGCCTGCAGAAGATAGCGCAGGTGAAGGGAAGCTATATATAGGCGCTGGCTTAACAAATCTTGGGTACCACATTTATTACGACGAGCCAAAAAGCTCAGGCGCTATAAGGTCGGGCTACTTCCACCCTATCTCATTAAACTTTGGGTACAAAGTGAATGAAAGAATCAGGGTGCAGGTCGGGCTTACTTATGGATGGAGCAAGGACAGTGGGGAATGGTCGCCTGGTTCTGCAGACACCTTACTGTATGAAGACTACACCCGAACGCGCGTCGTAGCAGTTCCTGTCTCCGGGCAATTGGTGCTTTTCAAGGCTTTCAGGCGCTTTCCTATATATGGCACCGCCACCCTGATGCCTGCATTTGGCTCTACCCAAGCAAAGAGTACGGAAACCCGCCACGGCCTTGTCACCACCACCGAGGGGGAAGACAGAGGTATGAATGTGTTTGCGACTGCTGGCCTGGGGTTTAACTACAAAATCAGCAACCGAATTACAGGGTATCTGGAGTAGCTTTTCTTCAAGACGAACCTGACCGGGAAGAATTCATTTCACCACGACTGGAATCAGTTTGCGGCAAAGTCAGAGCAGATTTACTGGTCTCTGGCGCTTGGCGTGAACTACAGGCTGAAGTAGTCTTTTCTGGCATAATAATTGGCTTTATCGGAAGTATAAGCTAAAACCTATACTCCTGATGAAAAAGCTTCTACTTCCGATCCTGCTTGTGCTGCTGGCGCTGCCGGTATGGGCACAAGCCTCCGTCCTCACCTTCAAAGCCGAGCGGGGCGAGCTGTTCCAGGTAAAACTGGACGGCCAGACTATCAACCACACGCCCTCCACGTTCGTGCGTCTGAACAACCTGCGGCCCGGCAGGCATTATCTTGAGTTCAAGGTCAGGAGCCGGCACGGCGTGTATCAGTTAGGGCAGCGGGTGCACGTGCGGAACGGGGTGGAGGCAAACTACGGGGTGCGCACCGTCGGCAGAAGCGGCAAAGCCTACCTGCGCCTGCTGCGCGAGGTGCGGGTAGCGCCGCCCGTGGTAGTGGTGCCGGTGCCACGCTACCCTGATCGGTATGAAGAAGACCGCAGGTATGGTGACCGCTATGAAGAGCCACGACTCGACGAGCGCTATGACCGCACGCCGCCTCGCTACGAAGACTATGACGACAATGCCTGCCGCAACCTGATGACGGCAGAGGAAATAGACCACCTGTTGCAGACCCTTCGCAGCCGCGACTCCGAAAGCATCAAAGAAAGCATTGCCCGCGATGCCATACGCAACGGCAGTATCGCGGCCGAGGACCTGAAGCAAGTGCTGCAGGAGTTTGAGTACGAAAACGCCCGCGTGGAAGTCGCTAAATACGCCTACGACTACCTCTGCGACCGAGAGCATTTCTACTATGTATACGACGCGTTCAGCTTCGACACCAGCGTAGAAGAACTGGAGCGGTATAGCAATGGCAGGAGATAGGGCTGGAGTTAGAAAGCTAACGTAGGGAGATGTTCGGAGGGAACAATTCGGGGTTAGGGCCTTTTCATTTATGATTGCCTTCGCTCGCGTCCCGCGAGTGTGAGAGGTAATTGGGTCTCTGGCCCAGTCGAGTTACAAACTCGACATCACTTTTAGACACAAGTTTAAAAACTTGCGCCAGTAAAATGAAGACTGAAAAGACCCTGCTCTGAGGGAGAGCATAGTACCTTACAGGGAGCTGCTATAATTCAGACTACAGCAATAAAACTTTCCAGAGGGGGTAAAACGAAGCATACAAATCAGAAAGCCGCTCCCGGATTCAATACCTGGGAGCGGCTTTTATATGTAACTCTTCAACTCTTTAACTCCTAAACTTTTGCCTTACCGCAGCCGGTCCACCGACCGCACCAGGTCCTCGTCGCGCTTGATAAAGCGGTTGGCCAGGGCATTCAGCAGCAGTGCCAGCAGCGGCATATAGAAGCCGGCGTGGTAGGAGCCGTTGTTGTCGGCCTGCACCATGTCGGCGCCCACATACAAGGCGTAGTAAAGGGTGGTGCCGATGAGGGCGGCCAGCACCAGCGTGTTCAGCAGGCCCAGCTTCATCTGGTTCAGGCGGCGTTTGTACTGGAAAATCTCGTAGGCGGCGATGGCAGCGGCGGCAATGGCCAGCAGGCCGATGGCAAACGTGCCGCGCCCGGGAAGCGTGCCTGCCCCGGTCGGCTCGCCCTCCGCGTTGAGGATGGTTGATTTGAGGTTCCAGGCCGAAAGCACGACGGTTTCGCGGGTAATGGCGTCAGTCTTAGACCAGAGCGGCAGGAACAGCATCGACACCATGGCCACGACCAGCAGGAACAGAAATACGGATTGAATTCTTTGTATCATAAAGGGGTTGATTAACTTGCAATGAGATGCAAAATTAGCCAAAGACCTGTAAAACAAAAATCAGATGCGCACAGCTTATATCGTAGATATCCTCAGAACCCCAGTCGGGAAGTTTGGCGGCGCCCTCAGCTCGGTGCGCCCTGACGATATGGCCGCGCATGTGCTGAAGGAGGTAGTGGCGCGCAACCCCAGCCTGGACCCGGCGCTGATCGAGGACGTGGTGCTGGGAGCCGCCAACCAGGCCGGCGAGGACAACCGCAACGTGGCGCGCATGGCGGTGCTGCTGGCGGGGCTGCCGCAGGAGATCGGCGGCGTGACCGTGAACCGGCTGTGCGCCTCCGGCCTGCAGTCCATCATCGATGCCTCCCGCGCCATTTCCTGCGGCGACGGCCAGGTATATATAGCCGGCGGTGTGGAAAGCATGACGCGCGCCCCCTTTGTAATGGCCAAAGCCGAAATCGCCTTCAGTCGGACCCCAGAGGTATATGACACCACCATCGGCTGGCGCTTCGTCAATGAGAAGCTCTCGAAACTGCACTACCCCTACGGCATGGGCGAGACGGCGGAGAACGTGGCGGAGCGCTACGGCATTTCACGTGAAACCCAAGACGAATTTGCCCACAGCTCGCAGGTAAAATACAAAGCCGCCGCCGAGGCCGGCAGGTTCAATGACGAGATCGTGCCGGTATATATCCCCCAGCGCAAAGGCGAGGATATCGTCTTCGACACAGACGAGCACCCGCGCCTGTCGTCGGTGGAGAAACTAAGCACGCTGGCCCCGGCTTTCAAGGAAGGCGGCACCGTCACGGCGGGCAATTCTTCTGGCATCAACGACGGCGCGGCGGCGGCCCTTGTGGTGAGCGAGGAGGTGCTGATGCATTATAACCTGATGCCCATGGCACGTATCGTGTCCGCTGCCGTGGCAGGCGTGGACCCGGCGCATATGGGCATCGGCCCGGTGCCCGCCACGCACAAGGCCCTGAAGCGCGCCGGCCTCACCCTCAACGATCTCGACCTGGTGGAATTGAACGAAGCCTTCGCCTCGCAAGCTGTGGCCTGTATGCGCGAGCTCCGCCTCGACCCGGAGAAAGTGAACGTGAACGGCGGCTCCATTGCTATCGGGCACCCGCTGGGGGCCAGCGGCACCCGCATCTCGGCCACTCTGCTGCACGAGATGAAGCGCCGCGGCGACGTAAAGTATGGCCTGGTCACCATGTGCGTGGGCGTGGGCCAGGGCGTGGCGGTGATATATGAGAAACTGTAAGGGATAACCCTGCAACTCCTGCCAGCGCCTGTACAGGGGATATATAAAACTTCGGCTGCTCCGGCAACAGCCGCCATTTTCTGATACTTTTGCCTTTTTCGGAACCACAAAGATGCCTTGCTGTGTATAACCTGTACCAGCATCCTTCTAAAACCGCCACCTAAACAAATGTCACTGGCAGCAGTTTTAAACAGGCATGCAGGGCGGGCAGTGGCTACTCCATTTAACTAAATCAAAGCGCGTGGCGGAAAGAAATACCAGGAACACCTTCATCGGGATCAACATCATCCCCGACAATGAGGAGGAAAGATTACACAAGCTCAAAGAGTACGACATACTGGACACGCCGGAGGAGGGGGCCTTCAACCATCTCGCATCCATGGCCACGCATATGTTCAACGTGCCCATTGCCCTGGTCTCCCTGGTGGATGCAAACAGGGTGTGGTTTAAAGCGAACGTGGGCATGGAGGGCATTGCCAGCGCGCCGCGTGGCGAAAGCCTTTGCTCGCTGGCCGTTCTGAACGATGACCTGACCATTTTCCCTGACGCGGCCAATGAACCGTGCCTGCTGGCGAACCCACTGGTGTCCGGCAACTTTGGGCTGCGGTTTTACGCGGGCGCCCCGCTCGTAACCAGGCATGGCCTGAACATCGGCACCTTTTGCCTGATAGACAAGCAACCGCGGGAGTTTATCGAGAGCGACCAGAAAATGCTGGTGCACCTGGCCTCGATGGTGATGGAGGAAATCGAGAAACGCTACCTGCGGCGCAAAGACGACAACGCCAGCTAAACGGAAGGGCCGGGCAACCGGGAAAGCGACAACCCGCAGGCATCCGTGGCGTGCGGGTTATTTTTATACCTTTGCGGCCTATGCGTTATTTTTTAGAGATCGCCTACGACGGCACCCGCTTCCATGGGTGGCAGGTACAGCCCAATGCCCTGACGGTGCAGGAAGTGCTCGACGATTGCCTGACCAAGGTGCTGCGCCAGCCCGTGAGCTCCACCGGCAGCGGCCGCACCGATACCGGCGTGCACGCCAGCCAGCAGTTTGTGCACTTCGACGTGGCGCAGCAACTAGTTACGGAGCAGGTGCTGTACCGCCTCAACCGCATCCTGCCCAGCGACATTTCGGCCATCAACCTATATAATGTGCCGGACGATGCCCACGCCCGCTTCGACGCCGAGGCCCGCACGTATCACTACTACATCACCTTCGCCAAAAACCCGTTCCGGCGCCACCACGCCTGGTACCACAGCCGCCCCCTGGACGTGGAACGGATGAATGCGGCGGCGGCTGTTCTGCTGGAATACGAGGATTTCACCACCTTCAGCAAAGTGAAGGGCGACACCAAACACTACCGCTGCACGATATATGAGGCCGTTTGGCGGCTGCAGGGGCAGGAGCTGGTGTTCACGATACGGGCCAACCGCTTCCTGCGCGGCATGGTGCGCCTGGTGGTGGGCACGCTGGTGGACGTGGGCCGCGGCAAGCTGACGGTGCAGCAGTTTGAGCAGATTGTGGCAAGCCAGGACCGTAGCAAATCCAGCGGCGCGGCACCGGCGGAAGGCCTGTTCCTGGCGAAGGTGGAGTACCCGGTGCATATACCTTCGGGGAACGCGTAGAAACTCCGATAGCCTTTGCGCAAACTCGCCGTGGGTAATCCCCTCTGGCTCATCCTTGCCTGAAGCGGGAGGAAGCAGCGGCTGTCCATATCATGTTTTAAATAATTCGGGATTCGTATTTCGTAACTCCATCCGAAACCCTTCGCGTAAAACCATTAACTTTACAAACGGTTAATAGAAGGCGGCCGACAGGCAGCGGCCTTTCAAACCGACCTATATACCGATTCTACTACCTTGGAAGATAAACCTAAAAACAGCGGTATAGTATTGGACTCTGATGTGCTAAAGCGGCTCTTCACCTTTGTGAGGCCCTACATCCGGGTATTTTACTTTATCGTATTCCTGACTTTTGCCTCGGCTATCCTGGGGGCGGTGCGCCCGTTCCTGATCCAGTACACCGTGGACAACGACATCCTGAACAACGACTGGGACGGCCTGACGCGCATGTTCGTGATACTGGGCGTGCTGCTGGTGGCGCATGCCATTGTACAGTACCTGCACACGTACTTCGCCGGGTGGCTGGGCCAGAACGTGGTGCGCGACATCCGCATCAAGCTCTACCGCCACATCCTGGACCTGCGCCTCAAGTTCTTCGACCGCACGCCGATCGGGACGCTGGTGACGCGCAACGTATCGGATGTGGAGACGCTGTCGGATGTGTTCAGCGAGGGCCTGGCCGCCATGATCGGCGACATCCTGCAGTTGGTGTTTATCGTGGGCTTCATGTTCTACATCGATTGGGAGCTGACGCTGGTGAGCCTCTCCACCTTCCCGATCATGATCATCAGCACCTATATCTTTAAGGAGAAGATAAAAGGCACTTTCCAGGAGGTGCGCACGGCGGTGGCCAAGCTCAACTCGTTTGTGCAGGAGCATATCACCGGCATGAGCATCGTGCAGATCTTCAACAACGAGGAGCGCGAGATGGACAAGTTCAAGGCCATCAACAAAGAGCACACCCGCGCCAACATCCGCTCGGTGCTGTATTACTCCGTCTACTTCCCGGTGGCCGAGATCATCGGCGCGGCCGGCCTGGGCCTGCTGGTTTGGTACGGCGCCCACGGCGTGATCGAGGACGAAACGTCGCTGGGCACGCTGATGGCATTCATTTTATATATCCAGATGTTCTTCCGCCCCATCCGGATGATCGCCGACCGTTTTAACACGCTGCAACTGGGCGTGGTGAGCACCGAGCGCCTCATGCGCCTGCTCGACAGCAAAGAGATGATTCCGGACAACGGCAGTTACGCCCCGGAGAGGATCAAAGGCAACGTGAGCTTCCGGAATGTATGGTTCGCCTACAAAGAAGAGGACTGGGTGCTGCGCGACCTCTCATTTGAGGTGAAGGCCGGGCAGACGGTGGCCTTTGTGGGCGCGACCGGTGCGGGCAAAACCTCCGTGATTAACCTGCTCAACCGGTTTTATGAGATAAACAAAGGCGAGATTTTCATTGACGGGCACAACCTGCAGGAGTATGACCTGAGCGTGCTGCGCCACCATATCGGGGTGGTGCTGCAGGACGTGTTCCTGTTCTCCGGCTCCATCGCCGACAATATCACCCTCGGCAACAAGGCCATCACCGAAGCCCAGATATGGGAGGCCGCCGATCTGGTGGGGGCGCGCAGGTTCATCGAGCGGCTGCCGGGCGGGCTGCACTACCAGGTGATGGAGCGGGGCGCAACCCTTTCGGTAGGGCAGCGGCAGCTGATCTCGTTCGTGCGGGCCATGGTTTACAGCCCGGAGATCATCATCCTCGACGAGGCCACCTCCAGCGTTGATTCCGAGACCGAAGAGCTGATCCAGTACGCCATCGACCAGCTGATGCACGGCCGCACCTCCATTGTGATTGCGCACCGCCTGTCCACCATCCAGAAAGCCGATAAGATTATCGTGCTGGACCGGGGCGAGCTAAAAGAGATGGGCAACCACGAGGAACTGCTCGAGCACGACGGCTACTACGCCCAACTGTACAAGATGCAGTACAAGAACATGATCGATTTATGAAAAAGCTCTTTTACGTAATGGCAGGCTTTGCCATTGTCCTGCTGGTGCTGTACACGTACCTCGGCGGCTTTACGGCACCGGATGTTGCGCTTGCCACTTCAAAAACCATCTATATAGCGGGCCAGCCCTACCAGGGCTCTGTGGAGGACGAGGCCTTGGGCAAGGCGTTTCAGCGGGCAGCGGAAGTACTCGAAAAGAAAGAGCTAAACGGTATGCCGGGCAACATTTACTACAACGACCCGGACAAGAGCGGCGACAGCCTGCGGGCCTTTGTGGGCGTGATCGTACCGGATTCGGGCGTTGCCCTGCCAGCAGGGTATGAGTTGCGCACGGTGCCGGGTGGGCGGCAGGTGGTGCACGTGGAGGTGAACGCGAACGTGGCCATCGCCCCGAAGAAATTATATGAGGCTGTTTTCGACTATGCAAAAGAAGAGAACCTGGCGCTGGAGGATTTCTACGTAGAGTGGTTCCCGGCCAGCGACAGGGGCGTGGTAGAAGTCCCGGTGAAGGAGTAGCCGCATATAGCATAACCGGTTTCCTCACCTCTATCCAACTGGCCCCAAACCAAGCTGCAACGTGTAAACTGAAAGCGCACGGGAGGGCGTGCCCGTTCCTTTGGGCCGCGTCTATAGCTCAGCTATATATAAGTTTGTAGATACAGAAAAAAGCCTAACTTTGAGAGCAGGGGCAACCACGCCTCCTGTCACACTCCTTCCACTACAGCGGCAATACTTTGGGCAAGAAAGCAGAGGCTAAAAAAGAACTCATCCTGCAGTCGGCGAAGGCTGTGTTTGGCAGGCTGGGCTACAGCAAAGCCACCCTGGATGACATTGCCGCTTCCATCGGCATGAAGAAGCCCTCGCTCTACTATTACTACAAGAGCAAGGAGGTGCTGTTCATCGAGGCTTTTTCGCAGGAGTGGCGCGATAGCCTATCGCGCATCAAGCGCATCGCTGACCAGGAGCCCAACCCGCACGAGCGCCTGCTGCGCTATATGCGCTCCTCGCTGCGCTACTACCAGGAAATCGTGACGCAGCACACCATCTCCATCCGGGTGCTGATCGAGACGCGCGTCACGTTTCAGGAGCTTTTCCGGGAGTCGCGGGGCAAAGAGTCGAACTACTACGCCACCGTAATCAAGGAGGGCATCGAAAGAGGCGTTTTCCTGCCGTGCGAGGCAGAGCGCGTGGGCTACTCCATGATGGTGGTGAAAGACCTGATCCAGTTCGAGGAGTTCCAGCGGGCCGACTTCCATAAGCTACCCTCCATCGATTTCCTGAAAATAGAAAGGGACGTGCTGTTCACCATCAACCTCATCCTGAACGGCATCAGGAGGGATGATTGCTAATTGTTAGTTGATGATTGTTGATTGTTTGCGAAGGGAGCCATGCCGCGAGTTTGAGCGGAGCGGTAACTTGCGGCTTTCCATGACAACAAGTTTGTAAATGCTCTTACCAAAGTTACAGACACGCAAGTTACAAACTTGCGATTAAGCTTTACCACAAGTTACCGCTCCGCTCAAACTTGCGGTATGGAAGGATTGTTAGGGGTATATATAAACAGGCTTTTTCAGAGGGAGCACCTATATAGTACGAGGGAGCTGCAGCCACGAAAAAAGGAGGAGGCAAAGCTATTTAAGCTTTGCCTCCTCCTTTTTTATCAAAATAGCTGGGTTGCTGATATGTCAAACGGTTAAAAACTACGAATCGCTTCACAACGATTTAACAATCAACGATCAGCAATTAACAACCAGCAATCAATGCGTCGCTTTGTATTCGTCCAGTTTTGCCTTCAGGGCGTCCACGTCGGCGTGGTGGCCTTTGGCGCACTCGGCGGCGTCCAGCTCCTGCAGCATCTCCCTCATCTGCCCCAGGTAAGCGACCTTGTCTTTCTTCAGGCAGCCTTTCTGGCCATCTCTGCAGGTGCCGTCCTCACTCATTGGTTTAAACATGCTGCCCTCTCCGTATATAAGCCATTGGGGGTTCAGGTCTTCAAAGTGCTTCACGATGGCCACCAACTCGTCCAGTGCGTAGTTCTTGCCGCATATAATGTTGGAGAGCGTTGTTTCGTCGCTGCCGGTCATGGTTTTTAACTGCTCCATTTCCAGCTCCTTCAGGTTGGTGTAAAACCGGAACCTTTTACCAATTTGTTGTAAGTCAACAGCCATATGCAGAGTGTTTTTTAGGGGTTATCAGAATTGCTATACGAGCATATAACAGAATTTGCCCTAAAAAAATCCCGCAAACAATTATCAGTTGCCTATATAGGGCCTGCGGGGTGTGAACGGAGGCAAAAAAACGGTGAACCTACTCCGAGTCCTCCGACTGCAGCTGGCGCTCGTAGAGCACCTTGTACAGGCCCTCCTGGCTGATCAGCTCCTCGTGCGTGCCGTGCTGCACAATCTCGCCGTCCTCCATCACCAGAATGCGGTCTGCCAGCTTTACCGACGACACGCGGTGCGAGATGATGATGCTCGTGCGGTTGTGCATGATGCGGTGCAGGCTGTTGAGGATGGCGTTCTCCGTCTTCGTGTCCACCGCCGAGAGGGAGTCGTCGAGGATGAGGATGCTGGGCTCGCGCACCAGCGCCCGCGCCATCGACACGCGCTGCTTCTGCCCGCCCGACAGGGTAATGCCCCGCTCGCCCAGCTTGGTCTCGAACTTCTCCGGGAAGCGCACAATGTTCTCATACACGTCCGCGTCTTTCGTGGACTGCACCATCTGCTCCTCCGTGATGGCCGGCAGCCCAAAGCCGATGTTGTTGCTGATGGTGTCGGAGAACAGGAACACGTCCTGCGGCACGTACCCGACCTGGCTGCGCAGGCTCTTGATGTTGTAGTCCCGCACATCCACCCCATCGATCAGGATGCGGCCGCCGGTGACGTCGTACATGCGCGGCAGCAGGTTGGCGATGGTGCTCTTGCCCGAGCCGGTGTTGCCGACGATGGCCAGCGTCTCGCCATGGTCGATTGTGAACGAAACACCTTTCAGCGCCTGGATGCCGGTGTCAGGATATATAAAGTCCACGTTCTCAAACACGATGTCGCCTTTGATGGGCTTGCTGATGTTCTGGCGCGAAACGATGTCGTTTTTGGTGTTGAGGAACTCGTTGATGCGCTCCTGCGACGCCGCCGCCCGCTGCACCAGGCTGGCCGTCCAGCCGAGGGAGGTAACGGGCCACGTCAGCATGTTCACATAGATGATGAACTCAGCGATGTTACCTGTCGTAATGCTGCCGTTGATTACTTCCTGCCCGCCTATATAGACCGTGATGATGGTGCTGAGGCCCACCAGGAACAGCACCAGCGGGAAGAACAGCGAGTTCACGAAGTTGAGCTCCAGCGACTTGTCGCGGTACTTGTTGCTGGCGGTGGTGAAGTTGGCGTGCGAGTCCTCCTCGCGCACAAACGACTTAAGCACCCGGATGCCAGAAAAAGCCTCCTGCACAAACGTGGTGATGCCCGAAAGGCTTTTTTGTATCTCGTCGGACTTGCGCTGGATGATGTTGTTGACGTAGTAAATGCTGATGGCCAGCACCGGCAGCGGGAGCAGGGTATAGATGGTGAGCTTCACGTTCACCGACAGCATATAGGGAATCACCATCAGGAAGAGCACGATCAGGTTGATGCCGTACATGATGGCCGGCCCCACGTACATGCGCACGCGGCTCACGTCCTCTGAGATGCGCGACATCAGGTCGCCGGTGTTGTTGCGGCGGTAGAAGCTCAGCGGCAGGCTCTGGTAGTGGGCGTAAATGTCGTTTTTCAGGTCGTTCTCGATCAGGCGGCTCATCACGATGATGGTCTGCCGCACGAAAAACAGGAAGATGCCGCGCAGCAGGGCCATCACCAGGATGACCACGCCATATACCAGGATGCTGTTGGCGAAGATGTCGTACACCAGTTCCTGCTGCTCCAGCCCCTCGTACAGCCCGAACAGGCTGATGCCCTCCTTGATTAAGTTAAAGGCGTGGCGCACGATCTGCGCCGGCAGTATCTGGAAAAAGTTGGAGATAATGGTAAACACAATGCCCAAAAGGAGCCTGTATTTATATCTGAGCAAATATTTGTTAATGTAACGTAATGATTTCACGGTATAAGTTTGCAGCCTAAGGGCTTTTACGAAGTCTCACAAAGTACAAATTGAAATACTAAAAAAAAGAATTAATTTTGCAGCGCGTTGAGGGAGAGGGTGCCGGTGGCCCCGGGTTTTGCAAAGATAGAGCGACGCATAATAACAATACAATGGCCAAGTTAAAAGAAGTCGGAGCGATGAAAGACAAGTCCGTCTTTCATCAGGTAACAGAACACGATCACGAGAAAGTTGTTTTCTGTCACGACAAAGATACGGGTTTAAAGGCCATTATCGCTATCCACAGCACCGTGCTGGGCCCTGCTTTGGGCGGCGCGCGCATGTGGTCCTATGCCTCGGAGGCAGAGGCGCTGGAGGACGTGCTGCGCCTTTCGAGGGGCATGACCTACAAAGCGGCTATCTCCGGCCTGAACCTGGGCGGCGGCAAGGCCGTGATCATCGGCGACGCCAAGAAAGACAAAAGCGAGGCCCTGCTCCGCAAATTCGGCCGGTTCGTCAAAAACATGAACGGCTGCTACATCACCGCCGAGGATGTGGGCACGACCCCCAAAGACATGGAGTACATCCGGATGGAGACCGAGCATGTGTCCGGCTTGCCGGAGGCCATGGGCGGCAGCGGCGACCCTTCCCCGGTGACCGCCTACGGCACCTATATGGGCATGAAGGCCGCCGCCAAGAAAGCCTTCGGCTCCGACTCGCTGGCAGGCATGAAAATCGCTGTGCAGGGGGTTGGGCACGTGGGCGGCTACCTGGTGGAGCTGCTGAGCAAGGAGAACGCCGAGATTTATATCGCCGACATATATGAGGACCGCCTGCGCGAGGTGTCCAAAAAGTACAAGGCCAAAGTAGTGGGGATGGAGGAGGTATATGACCTGGATGTGGACATCTACTCGCCCTGCGGCCTCGGGGGCACCATCAACGCCAACACCATCGACCGCCTGAAGTGCCGCGTGATCGCGGGCTGCGCCAACAACCAACTGCGCGAGGAGCACGTGCACGGGCCGGCCCTGGTCAAAAAAGGGATTGCCTACGCACCGGACTTCCTGATAAACGCCGGCGGCCTGATTAACGTGTACTCCGAACTGAGGGGCTATAACCGCGACAGCGCCTACGCCCAGACCGAGCGCATCTATGGCTATACGCTCGACGTGTTCGAGCTTGCGGAGAAAGAAGGGCTGCACAGCCAGCAGGCGGCCGTGAAGATGGCTGAGAACCGCATCGAGCGCATCGGCAAGGTCCGCTCTACCTTTTAACAGGGCAATCGCCGCAAAGCGCCGTGGGCAGCACAGCCTGCATACGGAACTTTAGCACGCTCTCCATCCTTTAGGAGAGGGCTTCCCAGCATACATTACCAGGCGTTGCCGCCTGTTTTACACGATATACCCAACTTACGTTCTTTCAAATATGCTTAACCGCAGAACACTACGAATTAAGGCAATGCAGGCGATTTATGCCTATAAGCAGGCCGTAGGTTCAGATTATCTCCTGGCTTTGGACCACATAAGCGAGGACTTCGCCCCCGACCTGAACTCCATGGAGGTGCAGGACAGGAAGCTGCTCGAAGGCAGGAAGCAAATCGCTACGCTGCTCTTCAAGGAGTGGCACGAGACGAAGCAGTTCGAGACAGAAGAATCCGACAAAGAGACGATCGATGCGGTGAACAGGGCCATCGTGTATTACCAGAACCTCCTCAGGAAGGACCACACGTACTACGGCAACCAGATGCTGAGCGCGGTGGAGCGCATCTACGACCACTACCTCGGCACGCTGCAGATACTGGAAGTGCTGATGAGCCTGATAGAGGAAGAGGAGGAGAAGAAAGAGAAGCGCTTTACGGCGGCAAGCGGCCCCGATGTGAAGCGCTTCCTGCAGAACCGCGTGGTGCAGCGCCTGCTCCACAGCAAATCCTACCAGCAGCACATCATCCGGCGCAACATCAGTTGGGGCTCCGACATCAGCGAAATCAAGGCCGTGTACAAGAACATTCTGAAGCAGGACGAGGCATTTCTGCACTACCTGGCGCTGCCCGAGCCGACCCTGGAAGACGACCTGGAGATCGTGAAACATATTTTCAAAAACATTATCTTTAAAGAAAAAAACTTACAATCTTTGTTTGAAGAGCAGGATCTGAACTGGGTCGAGAACAAAGCCATCGTCAAAAGTCTCGTAAACAAAACCATTAAAATTTTCGGGGAGGAGCCCTTGGAGGAGGAGGTGCAGTTGCTGGACCTCTCTGCGAACTGGGAAGACGACAAGGCCTTTTTCGAGGAGCTTTACTTCCATACCGTGCAGGAGGAGGAGCGCTACGAGGCGATGATCGCCGAAAGCGTGAAGAACTGGGACGTGGAGCGCGTGGCCATGCTGGACAAGATCATCCTGAAGATGGCACTCTGCGAAATGCACATCTTCCGCAGCATCCCCGTGAAGGTGACCATCAACGAGTACATCGAGATCTCGAAGCTGTACAGCACCCCGAAAAGCAAGCAGTTTATTAACGGTGTGCTGGATAAGATGGCACAGGATTTGACCACCAAAGGGGAGATTCGCAAATCGGGACGGGGCCTGATCGACAACAAGTAACCTGCGCCCCTGTTGTCCCCGGGCTGACCCCTGCGGCAGAATTGCCGTAAGGATATATAAAAACGACCCTGCGACATATAAGCATACGAACTATGAGCAAAAAGACAACCGTACTATTGGCATTCACATCGGGCGCTGCTGTAGGTGCCCTGACCGGCATCCTGTTTGCCCCTGAGAAAGGGAGGGAGACCCGCAGCTGGCTCAGCTATCGCCTGGAGAAATACCGTGACACGCTGGCAGACCTGACGCAGCAACTGGTGGCCAAAAGCGACAACCTGCCATCCACCGCCAAGTCAGAAGGGCAGCGCGTGATACAGGACGCAAAAGACAAAGCAGAGAAGTTGTTGGGTGATGTAGACTCACTCATCAACGAGATCAATAGCCGGAAAGAACTATAACGCATGAGACAAGTAACCCTAATACCTGGCGACGGGATAGGCCCAGAGATTACAGAGGCTGTTAAAGCCGTTTTTCGTGCTGCCAACGTGCCCGTAACCTGGGAAGAGGAGAACGCTGGGCAGACCACTTTTGATTCTGTTGGCGAATTGATTCCGCAGACGCTGATTGACTCTCTCAACAAAAACAAAGTAGCCCTGAAAGGCCCGATCACCACACCGGTGGGAAAGGGTTTTAAGAGCGTGAATGTGCAGTTGCGGCAGATGTTTGACCTGTACGCGAACATCCGGCCCGCCAAAACCACTCCGGGCATCACGTCCCGCTTCGAGAACGTAAACCTGGTGCTGTTCCGCGAGAACACCGAGGGGCTCTATTCCGGACTGGAGATATTTGATGAGCGCCTGCAGATAGCCGATTCCATTTCACGCGTTACCCGCGTGGGCTGTGAGAAAATTGTGCGCGCCGCGTTTGAGTACGCCAAAAAGCACAACTGCGGGAAGATTACGGTGGCGCACAAGGCTAATATCCTCAAGAACGCCGGCGCACTGCTGCTGCGTGTGGCTGCGGAAGTGGCCAAGGATTACCCAACTGTGCAGATGGAGGACAAGATCATCGATAACATGTGCATGCAGCTGGTGATGAAGCCTGAGCAGTTTAAGGTGATCGTGACGACCAACCTGTTCGGCGATATCCTCTCTGACCTTTGTGCCGGCCTTGTGGGCGGGCTTGGCGTCGTGGCCGGGGCTAACATCGGCGATGACATTGCCATATTTGAGGCCGTGCATGGCTCTGCGCCGGATATAGCCGGAAAAGGAATCGCAAACCCCACCGCCCTGCTCCGCTCCGCGATCATGATGCTCCACCACATTGACCTGAAGGAGGAGGCAAACCGCATTGAGGCTGCCCTGGAGGCGACACTGGCAAACAAAGAAGAGTGTACCGGGGACCTGGGCGGAAAAGCAAGCACCATGGCGTTTGCCCAGAACATCATCTCAAAACTATAAACAAGTATATAAACCCTTTCACGTAACTGATATGAACAAGAGCCTATTTTTAGCAGCAAGCTTTGCTGTAGCTGTTTTCACTACTGGCTGCGATAACAACGCAGGAAACGATACGGTGGCAAGCGAAGCAGCCGTGACGGAGAGCAACGCAGCGCAGCCAATTGACAACCCGAATGTGGTGAGCGCTGGCGCTGAGGGCGAGACCGGCGCAACTGACGCTAATGCTCCTGTAATTACTTTCGATGAGACTGAGTTTGACTTTGGGACGATCAAGCAAGGCGAGGTGGTAGACCACACGTTCAAGTTCACGAACACAGGCAAGTCCCCGCTGATTATCGAAAGTGCCACGGCCTCTTGCGGTTGCACCGTGCCACAGCCGCCTACAGAGCCTATTGCCCCGGGTGAGTCGAGCCAGATCGAGGTGAAATTTAACAGTGCCGGTAAAATGGGGCAGCAGTACCCAACTGTTACGGTACGTGCCAACACGCAGCCGAACATTGTAAAAGTATCGATGAAGGGCAATGTGGAGGCTGGCGGCATCCCGACTGCCGGTGCAGACGGCCCCGTTCGCCGCAACTAAGCCGCAGCGCCGCTATTCAGAGTTTACACCCAAAAAGCTATATGGAAAATATTTTATTGCAAGCACCAGACGCGAGTATGCTGCCTCAGTTGCTCATGTTTGGTGCCATTATCCTCGTCTTTTATTTCTTTATGATCAGGCCACAGCAGAAAAAGGTGAGCGATCAGAAGAAGTTCCGCGAAGAGCTTACCAAAGGCATGTCGGTTGTTACCATCGGGGGCATGCACGGTAAGCTGATCGCAATAGACGACGATACCGTGACGTTAGAGGTTGACAAAGGCGTACGCCTTACATTTGATAAGACCTCCGTTTCGATGGAGGCCACCATGAAGGTGCAAAAGCCATCATAAATTGCCGGTTGAGAAAGCAAAAAATATAGTTCTATGGTTTGTGAGGCCATTTCAGCCACGAACAAAGCACTACTGGCGGGTAGTGGTGCTTTGTTTCGTGGCTGCCTCAACTTTCTGGCTTCTCAACGCACTCAATAAAAGCTACTCTACCCAAACCACGTACCCCGTCCGGTTTGTGTACGACAAAAATAGGTTGATCCCCATCAAGCCGCTGCCGGAGGAGGTTTCCATCAACGTGACCGGCAAAGGGTGGAAACTGCTGCGCAAAACGCTTCGCCTCGAGGTGCAGCCCGCTGAAATCTATATCCGGAACCTGCCCCGCAACAACTACCTCCTGGGTTCTGCCCTGCGTCCGGCGCTGGTTAACTCGTTGGATGGGCTGGAACTGAACTTCGTGGTGACAGACACCATCTACTTTAATTTTGACGCAAAGGTGACGGAGCGCTTTCCGCTGGGCCTCGACCCCTCGCGCCCGCTCACAGACAACCAGCATGTGGTGATAGGACCAGTCCGCGTCTCCCCCGACTCCATTACCTTTACCGGGCCAGCGTCGCTTATCGATAGCCTGCCGAACCCTTTTCTGCTGCGCCTGCCGGAGCAGCAGGGGGCACTGGTGGAGTCATCTGAAATCTCCGTGCCGATCGAATATGATTATGAATCGCTGATACAGGCCGATGTGGAGGAGGCTGAGGTAGCCGTAACTGTAAAAGCCCTGGCGCAGGACGAACGCCAGGTGGCGCCGGACCTGATCAACGTGCCGGAGGGCGTAAGGCTGTCCGTGCGCCCGCCCCTTACGATGGTGCGCTACCAGGTGCTGCAGGACTCCCTGCCCCTGCTGAACCGCAGTGGCCTTAAAGTGGTGCTGGACTACAGCAAACTCAACCCTCAGGATTCTACGATAAAGCCGGTACTGGTGCAAAAGCCCAGGGGCACCCGGAATATCCTCATGTGGCCGGATCGGTTTAAGGTGGTGGAACAACAACCTGCACCGCCGCAACAACCGGGACCGCAGCAACAAAAGTAACGCTATGCTGAAAGTAGGAATAACGGGAGGGATTGGAGTAGGGAAATCAGTGGTGAGCCGTATGTTTGCGCTGTTGGGGGTGCCTGTATATGATTCCGACGCGCGAGCCAAGTGGCTGATGCGCCACGACGAAGCGCTGCGGCAGGAGTTGATCGGCGCCTTCGGGCATGAGACGTTCACAGAAACAGGGGATATAAACCGCCCCTTCCTGGCCACACTTGTATTCAACAACCTGGAGCGGCTGGAGCAACTCAACAGCCTGGTGCACCCGCACGTGGGCAACGACTTTGCCAACTGGGCAGCCTCGTATGCCGATACACCCTATGTGCTGAAAGAGGCCGCCCTGATGTACGAGTCGGATGCCTGGAAGCAGATGGACCAGATCATCACCGTATATGCGCCCCTGGACGTACGCATCAAGCGACTGCTCCAACGCGACCCTCACCGCACAGAGGCAGATATAAAGGCAATCATCAGTAAGCAGTTAAGCGAGGAGGAACGCATGTCCCGCGCCGACCATATCCTCTACAACGACGGAAAGCAACTTCTCATCCCGCAGGTGCTGAAGCTGCATGCACAACTCTCCGCAGCCCCTGCCTCCGCAAAATAAAGCCACTTTCTTTTAATTCTAAATCAGTTGCCGGTGAAGATATAACCGGGAAGGATACGATTGCCCAAACTACAGCGTTGCCTTTATAACACCCACAGGTAAAGCAGTAAAAGGCAGGTGTTCCGGAAGGGGAGGACATAAAAAAAGGACAACTTTGCAGTTGTCCTCTTGTGGGGCGTACTGGATTCGAACCAGTGACCCCCTGCTTGTAAGGCAGGTGCTCTGAACCAGCTGAGCTAACACCCCATTCTATCTTGTGAGAGACCTTTTGTCCCTGTTTGATGATGCAAATATGAAGCATATTTTTTTAACCGCAAAACATTTGGAAAAAAATTGTCAAAAAAAATTTCAGGACAAAGCGCCTCTTGTGCGCGTGTTTTAACTGCTGTACCTTTAGCCTTTGTAAGGCCCTAAAAATCTGAACTTTCGGTTGGTGAAAAAAGGAGTTGTTAAAAAAGTTATATTTTATGCGGTTGCCGGCTTTATGGCTGTCATGAGCATCGCGTTGGCGTTGGTCTATACCTACCAGGACAAAATAATCGGGCTCTTTGTGTCAGAGGCGAACAAGCATATCCGAACGAAAGTGGATGTGGGGCAGATTTCCCTTTCGTTGTTCGACAAGTTCCCGCATGTGGCCGTGAGCCTGGACCAGGTAAATGTGCACGAGGGCCTGCCGGAAAGCGAGGAGTCGCTGGCGCGGGCCGACAAGCTGTACTTTACCTTCAGCGTGCTGGATGTGCTGCGCGGCACCTACAGCGTGAAGGAGTTTTACATGGAGCAGGGCGAGGTGTACGTGAAGGTGCTGCCGGATGGCACCGTGAATTACGAAGTGCTTGCCACCGACACAAGTTCCTCAGAGGAAGAGGGCTTTTCATTCGACCTTGAGAAGATCAGCCTGAACGATGTGGATGTGCACTATATCGACCAGCAACTGAAGCAGACATATAGCGTGGCTGCGCACCAGTTGGTGGCCGCCCTGGCCATCACCCCGGAGACGATCGAGATCGAGGCGAGCGGCAATACCACCATACACACCATCAAGATAGGCACCGGCGAGTACTTTAAAGGCAAGAAGGTTGACCTCACCACAGCACTGACGATAGACCGGGCGGCGCAAGGCATCCGGCTGCAGCCGTCGCTGGTGCAGGTAGAGGGCGCCGCCTACGAGGTGGGCGGCGCGATTGACTATACCGGCACCACCACCCTCGACCTGAAGGTGGAGGGGAAGAACACCAACATACAGTCGCTGCTCTCGCTGCTGCCACAGGAGATAACCAAAGAGTTCCGCCAGTACCGGAGCGAAGGCGAGCTGTACTTTACCGGCAGCGTGAAAGGCAAGGCGTCCGGCAGGGAAACCCCGCTTATCGACATCAGCTTCGGAGCCCGCGACGCTTCTTTCTACCACCCCGACGTGCAGCAGCGGGTAGAGAAGATTAACCTGAAAGGTAGTTTTACGAATGGCGGGAAGCAGAATGCCAGCACCTCGACCCTGAAACTGGAGGAACTAAGCGGGGTGCTGAACGGGCGGCCGTTTAAGGGAAACCTGACGTACCGGAACTTCGACAACCCGAACATTGCCTTTGATGTGCAGGGCATGCTGGACGTCGGCTATATACTGGGGCTGGCCAAATTGGAGCAGGTGCGCAAGGGCAGCGGCCTGGCCGATGTACGCATCGCTTTCGCCGGCAACCTGAATGAGTTCAAGGCGCACCCGGGCAACAGCACGCTCAGCACCACAGGAGACATAACCCTGCACAACGTTTCGCTTACCATGCAGGACCTGCCGCTGCCGCTGCGCAACCTGAGCGGCAACTTCATGTTCAAGCGCAACGACGTGGCGGTGTCCGACTTCAAGGGCAAGTGGGGGGAGTCTGACTTTGTGATTAACGGCATGTTCAAAAACATGATGGCCTGGCTGCTGCTGGACCGGCAGCGCCTGCTGGTAGAGGCCGATTTCAGGAGCCGTTACCTGAACTTCGACCAGTTGCTGAGCGAGGAGCAGAATACGGCAGAGGCCGACCGCACCGGCAAAGGGGACAGTTATAAGTTTGTGATCTCGCCGAACATCGCTTTCGACCTGAGCGCCTCCATTGACCGGCTCCGGTTCAGGCGCTTCAGAGGCAAAGAGGTACGGGGAGCGGTGAAGCTGCGCAACCAGGTGCTCTCCTCCCCGAACATCTCTTTCAAAGCGATCGGGGGGGATTTCGCCGTGCGGGGCTCGCTCAATGCCCAGACGCGCGACCATATCAAGCTGAGCACAGCCGCCAAGCTCACGAACATGAGCGTGGACAGCCTGTTTTATGTCTTCGAGAACTTCCACCAGGACTTTATAGAAGAGCGCCACCTGCGCGGCCAGCTCACCGCCGATATTGTGTCTGATGTGTTCCTCAACAGTCAACTTGACCCGAAGACCAACCTGCTGCAGGCAGAGATAGACGCCACCGTCCGCAACGGGCAGCTCATTAACTTCGCCCCGATGCAGAAGATGTCGGCTTTCGTGAAGCGCTCGGAGCTGGCTAACATGCGCTTTGCCGAGCTGCACAACAGCTTTTGGATACAGCAGCGTACCATTTATATACCCGAGATGGATATCCGCTCCAATATATCGGCGGCCCCCACGGTGTCGGTGGCCGGCACGCATACCTTCGACCAGCAGATGGACTACAAGATAAAGTTGCCGCTGTTCGGGAGCCGCCGCCCCGATAAGGACGCTGTGTTCGGGATGGTTGCCGAGGACGCAGGTGCCGGTAACAGCAGCCTCTTCCTTACCCTGAAAGGGAATGAAAAAGACTTTAAGATCGCTTACGACAACGAGCGGGTACGGCAGAAGGTAAAAACGGATCTGAAGGAGGAAGGGCGTGAGCTGAAAGACTTGCTGCGCGGCAAAAAACCGAAGTCAGAGGAGAAGGAGGTAGAGCTGGCAGAAGACGAATACTTTGACTTTGACTAAAAACACAGGTTAAACGAAGAAAGCTTCTATAGGAGGGCCCGGAAAATCCTGCTATAGCAGCTCAGGGTATATAAAATCTAAATAGGATAAGTTATATATCCTGACTCCTTAATTTTACGTTCACATGCTGGTTGCGTACGTTCACGGTATAATACAGGCTATGCCAATGGTAATACGCCATCCGCTGTAACTATGACCGAAATGGGGCGTTAAAGAAATCAAAACTGCAAAATAAGGGATTGACAGTTTAAGGGTTTAAGGTTAAAAGATCAGAGATTTCAAAAAATAATTACAAGTAGCTGGATTAACAGTGAAAGTATTAATCAAAGAAAATTAATAATATAAGGGTGAAAAAAAAGCCGGAGCTTCTCCGGCTTTTTTGTTTCCATATGGTTCAGGCCTATTCTATATCTGATTCCTTGGCAAGAGGGTAAAGGGTAGCCGCCGCCGCTGGAGGCTGCTGAGCCGAACGCTGCAGGTGCAGCGTCTGCGTAGGGAAGGCAAACTCAGCGCCATGCCGCTCCACTATCTCCACTATCTTGTAATTGATCTCCTCTTTCACATCTATGTACTCGTTCCAGTCCATGGTGTCTACAAAGTAAAGCACCATCACATCTTTGGAGTGTGAGGCGAGCTTCAGAAAGCGGACGCGGCCATCCTGGTTGGTGCGGGGGTGGCTATCGATGTATGCCTGTATGTCGCGGGTGATGGCCCGGATTTGCTCCGAGGTGGTGTCGTAGGTGAGGTTGACGTCGAACATGGCGCGGCGGAAGGTCCGCAGCGTCAGGTTGTCCAGCGGCTTGTCGATCATGAACTTGTTCGGCAGCGTGACGAAGCTTTTCTCAAGGGTGCGGATGCGCGTGCTCCGGAAACCGATTTTCTCCACCACACCCACCAGCTCAGCCACCTGCACCAGGTCGCCTACCACAAAGGGCTGGTCCAGGAAAATGGTGAAGGAGGCCAGCAGGTTCTCAAGGCTTTCCTTGGCGGCAAAGGCAATGGCCAGGCCGCCCACACCGAGCCCCGCCACCAGCCCCGCCACATTCACCCCAAACACAATGCCCAGCATCGACAGGAAGGCGAAGATCACGATCAGCACCTTCGAGAAGTCCTTGAAGAAAGGCACCAGCTGGTCATCCAGCTTGGAGGCGGTTTTCTCGGCACGGAACTTAAAGATAAGGCCAATGAAATCGACGAAACGGATGATCACCCACGTGAGCGCCACGATTACGAACACCTGGTAGGTGCGGAAAGCAAAGGTCTTGAAAAAATGGTCTCCTTCGCGGATCTCGGTGGGGTCGAGGGGGTAATCCAGCACCAGGAACGCGAAGTAAAGGAACACCAGGAAAAGCAGCACCTCGAGCGGCTGTATAAGCAGGCGCTTAAAATCGTGGAGGTTGTTTTCTGCGGCTGTGAAGCGGTTCACCAGCTTGTACAGGATAGCGGAAAGCAACCGCGAGAGTACCGTCTTAAAGATGAAGCCAAACAGCAGGATGCCTGCAAAGATCAGGAACTCGCTTACTGTGTTGCCTAAGAACTCATAGGCAAGAATTTCTCTCCAGTTTATAAAGTCCATTTACAGCAGTTGGCTAAGGGCAATTTCAAAACTTGTTTTAGCGATCTCGGTTTTCTGGCCACGCTTCTCGCGCGTTTTCTGAAGGGCCGTGCGGATGGTGGCGGAAATATCGGTGAAAATAGCTTCGTCTGTGATCTCCACCTCGCTTTCCATCAGGTAGGCAAACACGCGGGCCATGCCGCAGTTGGCGATAAAGTCCGGGATCACGGCCAGGTTACGGTCCGCGAACTCACCGGTGGGGCCGAAGAAGATCTCAGGGTCCTGGAACGGCACGTTGGCGCCGGAGGAGATAACTTCCATGCCGTTGCGGATCATCTGCTCTACCTGCGCCCGGGATATCAGGCGGGAGGCGGCGGCGGGGATGAAGATCTCGGCTGGCAGCGACCAGATACGCGCGTCCACCTCCTCGAATGGCAGCAGCCCCTCCGGGTTCAGGGCATTGCCCTGGCGGTTCAAAAACAAATCTGTGATCTCCTTGAAAGAGAAGCCCTCCTCTTTTACCAGGCCACCGGCCCGGTCGATGATGCCAACGATTCTGACACCCTTGGAAGCGAGGTAATAGGCCGCGGATGCGCCTACGTTGCCCCAGCCCTGTATGATGGCCCGCTTGCCCGCATAATGGCCTCCCCATAAAGCATAGAAGTGGCAAACAGACTCTGCCACACCGTAGCCCGTGATCATGTCGGCGATGGTGTATTTGCGTGCCGTGGAGGGGGAATAGTTTGGGTCCTCGATCACCTTCACCACGCCCTGGCGCAGCTGCCCGATCTTGTTTATCTTCTGCGGCTCGGTGGCGTTAAAGTGGCCGTTCACGATGCCTTCCTGCGGGTGCCAGAGACCGTATTCTTCTGTGATGGGGATTACCTCGTGGATCTCGTCCACGTTCATGTCGCCGCCGGTGCCGTAGTAGTTCTTCAGCAGCGGGATCACGACTTTATACCAGCGCTCCAGCACGCCGCGTTTGCGCGGGTCGGCAGGGTCGAAGTTGATGCCCGACTTGGCGCCGCCGATGGCAGGCCCGGACACGGTGAATTTCACCTCCATCGTTTTCGCCAGCGATTCCACCTCGCGCTTGTCGAGGCCTTTGCGCATACGGGTCCCGCCGCCAGCGGCGCCTCCCCGCAGCGAGTTGATCACTACCCAGCCTTCCGCCTCTGTTTCAGAATCTTTCCATTCAAAAACGATTTCGGGTCGCCTGTTCTCAAACTTTTCCAGTAGCTCTTTCATCTGCTTTCTTCGTTGTTGCTAACGTTGCGCAAAGGTACAAAATAAGATCAGAGCGAGCAGGCAAAGCTTGCTTAGCATAGGTAGATGGAGCCGCCGATGTTGTCCTGCGAGGCGCCGGTTACGCTGCGGAGGCAGTTATGCGCTCCGCGCCAGCGCAGCACCCCCAGGAAGGCGAAGATCAGGGCCTCCTTAAACGAAACCACCTCCGGCTCCGGCACCTCCACCTGGTATTGCTCCCCCAGGTACTCCTGCAGCAGCTGCACCAGGAACAGGTTGAAGGCCCCGCCGCCCGTTAGCAGCACCCGGTGCCGCCCCGCGTGCAGCTGCGGCAATGCCCGCTTTAGCTGCGCGGCAATGTGGTGGCAGGTGGTGTGCAGCTTGTCCGGCACAGAAGCTTCGGAGGCACGGAGGGCGGCGAGGCTGTGCTCCAGCACCCATTCCTTCCCCAGCGACTTGGGTGCCGGCGTAGCGAAATACGCGGGTGCGTTCAGCTGTTGCAGCAGCTTAGGTTGCAGCAGCCCGCCCCGCGCCAGCTCTCCGTTGTGGTCATAGGCGCTTCCGACGCTGTTGGCCAGCGTGTTCAAAAGCATGTTGCAGGCGCATATATCAAAGGCGAGCCGACGGCCGTTTTGTGTATATGAAACATTGGCGATGCCTCCGAGGTTGATACAATAATCGTACTCCCCGAAAAGCAGTTCATCCCCGATCGGGACCAGCGGTGCCCCCTGCCCGCCCAAGGCAATGTCAAGCGTGCGGAAGTCGCTGACTACGGGTAATTTAGCGTGTGCAGCTATATAGGCGCCGTGGCCAAGCTGTAAAGAGATATGCTTGTCTGGCTGATGAAAGATGGTGTGGCCGTGGGAGGCGACAAAGTCTGGCCTGATGCCATGTTTCAGTGCAAAAGCGTGGACCTCCTCACCAAGGTATTTCCCATAGGCGTGGTGTAGCCGGATGAGTTCCATTCCGGAGATTGTTTCGGCTTCGCGGAGGGATTCAATTAGGGTATCCGAATATCCGGATGTATTTGTATGTAGTATTTTATATATCCAATTTTCTTTTTCGCACGTAATGCTACAATGCGCCAAATCAAGGCCATCTAACGAGGTGCCTGACATCAGGCCGATCACATGAAAAGTAGTATCCATTACCAAAAATAATAAATACGCGGCAATGTTGGGTTCAGCCAAATAATGCAGGGCTCGTATATATCTTAATATGAATAGGATTGTTAACCGATAAATGAATTGTAGAAACTGTTAGGTATAATTATTAATTATGAAAAGTTTATTATCAAGAGTAGAATCTAAGAAGATAGATAAGGCAGCGGCCATGCTAAAAGTACTGGCCCACCCGAAGAGATTGGCGATCGTTGATTTGCTGGGAAAGGAGGATAAAATGACTGTTACTGAGATATATAAGCAGTTAGACCTCCCCCAGGCCATCGCATCGCAGCACCTCATAACACTGAAAGACAAGGGCGTCCTGTCCTCGTTTAAGGTGGGAACAAAGATCTATTACTCGCTTGCCATCCCGAAACTGATCGATGTGATCGATTGCCTGGAAGAGTGTTGCATTGACATTTAACGGCAAACCACGCAATTTGCCTGCACCGATGTTGCCTGCTAAAACAGCCTAAGGCCTCCGCATTTCACCTCAAAATGAAGTCTGCGGAGGCCTTAGGCTTTTATTTTAACTAATAAAAAAGGGTTGTTTACTCAGAAAAACGGTTTGCCTCTACTGCCTGGTTTTCGAGATCGAACAGGTCGTTCAGCAGGTCGATGAGGGTCTCGGCCTCGCCGCGCTTACAGGCGGCCTTCAGCTGCAATACCGGAAGTTTTATAATTTTCTGCATCATGGATTTCGTGATGTTGTCCATGAGTTTGGCCTCTTTCGGGCCGAGCTTTTTCATGTAGCGCGCCATCTCTTCCTGGCGGATGGACTCCAGCGCATTCTTCAGCCGGTTGATCGTCGGCGACACCATCATCTCCTTCGACCAGTCGTTAAACTGTTCAATTGATTCGGTGATAATCTCCTTCACCTTCGGCACCGCGTTGAGGCGAAGCTGCAGCGCCTCCGAGGCTTTGTTCTGGATGGTGTCGATGTTATAGACCAGCACGCCCGGTACGGTCTCTACCTCGGCCTCCACGCTGCGGGGCACCGACAGGTCGATGAAGAATTTAAAGGAAAGCACGTTCAGGCGCTTCACCATCTCTTTGGTGAAGAAAGGCGTTTCGCGGGCCACGGAGGATATGATCACATCAGCGGCCTTCATGCCCTGCACAATTTCCTCAAACGGCAGCACGTCCATGCCGCACTCTTCTGCCAGGCCTTTCGCCTTGGCCTGTGTGCGGTTCGTGATCTTTACGTTCCTGAAGCCATTGTCTTTCAGGTTGCGGCAAACATCAGCCCCAATCTCTCCCAAACCCACTACCAGGATACTCGGCTCTGTCATGTCGGCGGTCAGCTCCTCTATCAGCTCGATGGCGGCATAGGAGGTGGAGGCGGCGCCGTCGCGGAAGGAGGTTTCCTGCACCACGCGCTTGTTGGTGAAGAAGATCGTGTGCATCAGGCGGTGCAGAAACGGGCCGGCTGTTTCGTTGTCGGCCGCCCACTGGTAGGCCTGCTTCACCTGGTTGGAGATCTGCATATCGCCCACCACCTGCGACTCCAGCCCCATCGACACCTCGAACAGATGCTGCACGGCATCGTCGTGCTCGTTCAGGATGGTGAAATAGTCAAAGTACTGGGAGATGTTTCCGATGCCTTTGGTGATGCCCAGCAGCTTCACGATCTCGGTGCTGTGGTCGATGTCGGCATTGTAGTATACTTCGGTGCGGTTGCAGGTAGAGAGCACCAGTATGTCAGAAGCCTGGATAAAGCCCTTGAGCGTCTGAAGGAATAGCCTGCAGGAAGTTTCATCTAAGGCAATCAGTTCCCTGATATCCAGCGGCGCTTTCTTATAAGACAGGCTGATTGCTTTGAAATTCTGAAGCATAGTAACGTGTGTCTACTAAAGTGTAAAGTTAACTTTCAATTTTTTAAAATGAAACTTAGTTGCTCTTAATGTTCAATTTATACTAATTTCAAATAAATTACGTGTACACTGCATGATCCCCATTTACTCCCAGAAGAACAGGATAAAACTTGTCGTTGTCATCATTGCCCTTATCATCGGTGCCGCCACCATCACCTACACGAACGTTTTAGTCGCCAAGTTGTCTGAGCGGGAGCAGGAACTGGTTCAGCTCTATGCCAAGGGCCTTCGGTATATGATCAATGCGCCCAGCGACGACAACATCGTTTTTATAGAGGAAGAGATCCTTTCCTCCAACAACACCGTGCCTGTTATCCTGACGGATGAGAATATCAATATACTCGACTCTAAGAACATCGATATACCCGAAAACATTTCGGATAACCCTGATAAAATTAACGATTACCTGCAGCGGCAGATTGAGAACATGCAGGAGCAGCACGAGCCTATCCCGGTGCCATGGGCGGAGGGGTCGGTGAACTATGTTTTTTACAAAGACTCGGCCCTGCTCTCGCAGCTGCGCTACTACCCGTACGTGCAGCTGATCGTGATCGCCTGCTTCGCCCTGATGGCCTATTTCGCCTTCAGCTACTCGCGCCGCGCCGAGCAGAACCGGGTGTGGGTGGGCCTGGCCAAGGAAACGGCGCACCAGCTGGGCACGCCGCTGTCGTCGCTGATGGCGTGGTACGAATACATCAAGTCGAACCCCAAGTTTGAGAAGGAGCCCATTGTAGACGAACTGGGGAAAGATGTGCGGCGACTGGAGGTGATCACGGAGCGTTTCTCCAACATCGGCTCTGTCCCGACGCTGCGTGACGAAAACATCCTGCAGGTGACGGAAAATGCCATCAATTACCTGCAGAACCGCATTTCGCGCAAGGTGGAGTTCTCGGTCACCTCCACTTTCTCCCCCGATATTACGGCCAAGGTCAATGTGTCGCTCTACGACTGGGTGATCGAGAACATCTGCAAAAACGCCGTGGACGCGATGGAGGGCAGGGGCAGCATCAACATACAGTTGCTGCTGCTGGGCAAGAGCAGCATTGCCGTGGACATCACGGACACCGGGAAGGGCATCCCGAAAAGCAAAATGGCCTCTGTTTTCCTGCCGGGTTACACTACCAAAAAACGCGGCTGGGGCCTGGGCCTGGCGCTGGCCAAACGCATCATCGACAATTACCACCAGGGCCGGCTGTACGTGAAATGGTCGGAGGTAGGCAAGGGCACCACGTTCCGGATTGTGCTGAACAGGTGATTATAGTTCTGAGTTAGGAGTTCCGGGTTCCAAGTTGAAGTATGGCTTTGCCTTTCGTTATTTCCTTATTCTTTTGTCCTTCATTCAATTGACTTTTGTTAAAAATACACTTGTCTGAAAAATGATAGCAGTCGTGCGGTATATGCCGGAGTATAGAGCAGATTGGGATGCTTTTGTGGCAGGCTCCAAGAATGGCACCTTTCTGCTGCACCGGTCTTATATGGAGTACCATGAGGATCGTTTTACGGACCATTCGCTGCTTTTTTACCGAAAGGGAAAATTGATCGCCTTGCTGCCAGCCAACGAGGAGGGGCAGGAGGTGCAAAGCCACGGCGGCCTGACCTACGGCGGGATCATCAGCGACAGCCGCATGAAGGCACCCCTGATGCTGGATGTGTTTGAGGCGATGGTGGCGTACTTCCGGGAGCAGGGTTTCCGGAAAATCATATATAAAACAGTCCCGCATATATACCACCGGTTGCCCGCCGAGGAGGACCTGTACGCGCTGTTCCGCCACGGTGCGGTGCTCTACAGGCGCGACGCGAGTTCCGTGATAGATATGGCGCAACACACCGGCTACAGCAGGCAGCGAAGGTGGGAGGTGAAGAAAGCGAAGCAGGCAGGACTGCAGGTGCTGAAATCAGAGGACTATCGCCGGTTTATGCAGATAGAGCATGAGCTGCTGCAGGAAAGACACAACAAAAAACCGGTGCACACCGCCGCAGAAGTGGCGCTTCTGGCCTCACGCTTTCCCCGGAACATCAGGTTATATATAGCACGTGCTGGTGAGGCGATAATGGCGGGCATTCTGATATATGAAACAGCAACGGTGGCGCACTGCCAGTATATGGGTGCCACCGCGGAAGGCAAATCCGTAGGCGCAATGGATGTGCTGGTCGATCACCTGCTGCAAACAGCCTGCGCGCATAAGAAATACTTAAACTTCGGCATCTCCACCGACCAGCAGGGGCAGTACCTGAACGAGGGGCTTATACGGAACAAGGAAAGCTACGGGGCCCGAACCGTAGTGCACGATTTCTATGAACTGGCGCTCTAATACCATTATCAATTGAAAAATGCGCGACGAAGCTGATTAATATTTTGTGCGCAACTTGAACCCACCCTGAACCCCTCCGAGGAGGGGGATTTCCAGTAGGTGTATAAAATTGTATGCGAACGAACCGGCTGATATGGGTATAACGTCTCTATAGCTGAAGCGGCGGACCCTGCGCAAGGAGCCGCCGCTTCAGCTATATATAATCCCAGATCCTATCTACACCCTTGCATAATCAAAGTAAAAATGGCATTCCCTTTTTACCCTTTTGATAGAATGAAGCCATGTATGGAAGAGAGTTCAGGCGACTTGGTATGAGTGAGCGGGTTATGCTTCAATGGCTTCAGCCGCGGGTATCGCAGCCACTTCCACCTTTTTGCCGAACAGCCTGATGAGGCCCCAAAGCAGTCCCGCCCCGATAAAATAGACCAGCAGCCAGTGCACGCCCCAGCTTGAGAGGTTTGTGCAAACCAGGTTCGCCACCAGGGCCACTGTAATGGCGTAAGGCAGCTGCGTTTTCACGTGGTCGATGTGGTTGCAGCCGGAGGCCAGCGAACTGAGGATGGTGGTGTCGGAGATGGGGGAGCAGTGGTCGCCGAACACCGAGCCCGCCAGCACCACGGAGATCACGTTGTAGATGATGGGCATGGTCTCCTCCAGCGAGAACCCCTGCTGCAGGCACACGTACCAGGCGGCCGGCAGCATCAGCGGGTACAGGATGGCCATGGTGCCCCAGCTGGAGCCCGTCGAGAAGGCGATAATAGCCGCCAGGAAGAAAGTGATCTCCGGCAGAAATTGCGGTGATATGTTGCCTGAGAAAAGGGAAGTGAGGTACTCGGCCGTGTAGAGTTCCTGCGTAACCGCCGCCAGCGACCACGCCAGCACCAGGATGAGGATGGCCGGCAGCATCGTCTTAAAGCCCGCCACCAGCGACTCCATCGTTTCGGCCAGGCCCATGATGCGCTGGCTTACGGTCAGGGCCACGGCTACGATAACGCCGGAGAGCGACGCCCAGATCAGGGAAACATAGGAGTTGGAATCCCCGATGGTAATGGAGAGCTTGCGGATGAAGCTGAGGCTGGCGTCTGCCCAGGTGTCGGGGTTGTAGCCGGTATATAGCAGCCCGATCAGTGTGCCGAAGATGACAACCAGCACCGGCAGCAGCGCATTCACGGCGCGTGCCCGCGTGGCATCCACCGGCTCGAACTCCGCCATCTCCTGGCGCTGCCTCGCCTCGCCCTGCTGGTCGGTGCCGGCGGAAGAGACGGCGCCGGTGGTGCGGGCGCGCACCTCGGCAGCGTGCATGCTCCCGAAGTCGCGGTTCATCACGATTACCAGCAGCATAAACACCAGCGTCAGCACCGGGTAGTAGGCGTATTCCAGCGAGTGGAAAAACAGCGAGTAGGCCCCTTCGGTGATACCCAGCGAAGTGGCCGCGTCCCGTATATAGCCCAGCTCGGCCCCCACCCAGGTGGTCACGAACGCAATGGCCGCCACCGGGGCGGCGGTGCTGTCCACGATATAGGCCAGCTTCTCGCGCGACACGCGGTGCTTGTCGGTAACAGGGCGCATGGTGTTTCCCACGATCAGGGTATTGGCGTAATCGTCGAAGAAAATGGCGATGCCCAGCGCCCACGTGACAAGCTGTGAGCTTTTCGCATCTTTTGCGTAGCGGGAGAGCAGGTTCACGACGCCGGCCATGCCGCCGTTTTTTGAGATGATGGCCACCATGCCCCCGATCAGCATCGAAAACAGGATCACTGCCACATGGTCCGAATCGGTGAGCGCCTCCATCAGGTAGGTGTCGCCCACGGCCAGCAAGCCGGTGAAGATCGATTTGAAGGACAAGCCATATATCACGAAGCCTCCCACCCAGATGCCTGCAAACAGCGCCAGCAGGACCTCCCGGAAGAGGAGCGCCAGCACGATGGCAAGGAGAGGAGGCAATATCGACAGCCACATCGGCAGCTCGTCCAGGCCGCCAGGCAGTTCTTTATCATGGCGGTAGAGGCGGGCAAGGGTATGCGTGCCTAAATTGGCGCTCACCTGCACCAGCGTGCTGGCTTCAGGCAGCAAGAGGAGGGTTTCGCCCTCCACAAAGTCAGCGTCGTGCAGTTCTCCGTTTACACGGAGCGGCAGCATACCGGCGTACTTCACCAGATTGCCTGCCTCGTTGGTGGTGCGTAGGGTGAAGGCGGTGTCGTTAATGGCCTGGAGGGTGAGCTCTTCAATCGCGGTTTTATCCACGACTTCCTGTGCCTGTGCCCGAAAACATACTAGCAGGAGCAGCAACAGGGGCAGCAGGGGCTTATATAGCTTCATTTATCAGCATAAGGGATTTCAGACCCTTAAGTAAGCAAAAAAAAGGCATATCCGGAAATATGCCGCGGCAGGGAAGGTTTTCCGGGGGGTCTGCAAAGCGCGTGCGCCTGAGGCCTGGTTGCCCCGCCTGTGGCTGCTTCCGTGCGCGTGGCCTCAGCCCCGGATGGCCTCCTGCCGCCGCTACTTCGCCCGGTTCACAACAAACACCCCCATCAGGATAACCGCCATGCCCATATAGTGCCAGGCGTAGATGTTCTCCCCGTCCAGCACGCCCCAGCCCAGCGCCACGATCGGGATGAGGTAGTTGGAGGAACTGGCAAAGAGCGGTGTGGAAACGTGGATGAGCTTGTTGAGCAGGATCAGGCCGATGGCGGTGCTGAAAACGGCCAGGGTGGCTATATAAAGCAGCGCTTCCCAGGCCCCGGGCACATGCTGCAGTTTATACATGGCCCCGGTGGTGAAAAGGTAAGTGGCCGCGACGGGTCCTACGGTTAGCAGGGCCATGCTCGACATCACCACGGGTTTGATGCCCTGCAGCCGGAACTTGATGATGTTGGCGCTTCCGCCGTAGCAGACCGTGGCCGCGACGATAAACAGCCCATAGAACTTGTTGTCAAGGTCTGCGCTGTTGTTGCCTGAGAAGATGAGCATGGCGGTGCCCGCTATCCCGATCAGGATGCCCACCATGCGCATCCAGGTAATGGACTGGCGGAAGAACATGGCCCCGATCAGCAGCGTGAACAGCGCCGTGAGCGAGTTGAGCACCCCTGCGAGGCCGCTGGCCAGCTGTGTCTCGGCATAGGCGAACAGAAAGGCCGGGAACAGGTTGCCCAGCAGCCCGCTGGCCACGATAAACTTCCAGCGGTGCGGCTCAATCTTCCGGAGGTTCAGGATGGCGAAGGGCAGCAGCGACAGGCAGGCGATCACGATCCGGAGCGCCCCGAGCTCATCCGCCGCAAAAACAACCAGCCCCTTCTTGATCAAAATAAAAGAGGTGCCCCATATCAGGGAAAGCACGACAATCAGAAACCAGGCAAGCGTGGAGGAGTCGCTTTTTTGCGGAGGGGGAGTGGTGGCGGTTTTGATGGCCTTAATTATTGAAAGCTGGAATACCTAAATTATAACTTGTTGTTTAACTTATGATAGTTAATATACTTACATAAGCCATCCAAATCAGGAAACACTGTTTGATAAGATACTCCAAGCTCACTAAGCTCCCTTTTTATAGTTCTTTTATGGGCTGCGGGTATTATGAATTTACTTAAGTTATTGCCTTCTCTAAACTCTTGTGTGGGATCTTTAAATAACTGAAAAACACCTTGTTGGACTCTAATCCTTGGGGATAAATCTGGCATAAATAGGAAATGATATTCTTCCAGCCTTTCATCGAAAGGAGATATTATTTGTTTATCATAGTTATTAAAGTGAGTAGTAGCTTGAAAAGTTATTAGAGAACCATCTTCATCATGTTTTGAGTCATTTTCAACAGCAAAGAATAACGCTATCAGGGGAGAAAAAGTCCAGTCTAATAATCTTGTTTTTAAACCATGATGCTGTGCTACTGCAAGAAGAATAAATTTGTCCTTTTCACGGAGCTCATTATATACCCTAACATAGAATTCGTTAAAAGCATGCTTTTCGAAATGCAGTAACTTTTCTTTAGTAGTGAAATTTCCTGTTTCTGCAAATAATCTACCTATAGACGGCTTGAGCAGGTATGTATAATCATCTTCACCTCTAAAAAACCACGTGCCAGGATCAAAAGTATATAGTAGCCTGTCTTTTATTTTTAAAAAGTCTGAAACGGATTTGATATAATATTCCTCTTTCTCAAATATTCTCATGATTTTATATCTCTACTCCGCAACTTCTGCATAGCTCATCGTCTGCGCGATTTCCTCCAGCGTGTCATATATCTCCTCAATGTTTTCGGACTGCACGAGGCGCATGCGCAGCGGCTTGAAGTGCGGCAGGCCCCGGAAGTAGTTGGTGTAGTGGCGGCGCATCTCAAATATGCCCAGTTTCTCGCCCTTCCACTCCAGGGAGTGCGTAAAATGCTGGCGGCAAACGGCCACGCGCTCCTCCAGCGTTGGGCCAGCCAGCATTTCGCCGGTGTTCATGTAGTGCTTTATCTCGTTGAAGATCCAGGGGTAGCCGATGCTGGCCCGCCCGATCATGATGCCGTCCACGCCGTAGCGGTTGCGGTACTCCAGCGCCTTCTGCGGCGAGTCGATGTCGCCGTTGCCGAAGATCGGGATATGCATGCGCGGGTTGTTTTTCACCTCTGCAATCAAACTCCAGTCGGCCTCGCCCTTGTACATCTGCACGCGGGTGCGGCCGTGAATGCTCAAGGCCTGTATGCCGATATCCTGAAGCCTCTCGGCAGTTTCTACTATATACTTCGTCTCCTCGTCCCAGCCGAGGCGGGTCTTCACGGTCACCGGCAGGTGCGTCGCCTTCACGATCTCCTCCGTCATTTTCACCATCTTCGGGATGTCGCGGAGCAGGGCCGCGCCCGCGCCTTTGCAGGCCACGTTCTTAACCGGGCAGCCGTAGTTGATGTCAATCAGGTCCGGCCCGGCCTGCGAGGAGACGATGGCCGCCTCGCGCATCGACTCTATGTCAGACCCGAAGATCTGGATGCCGACGGGGCGTTCGTAATCGAATATGTCGAGCTTCTGGATGCTTTTGGCGGCATCGCGTATCAAGCCCTCCGAGGAGATAAACTCCGTGTACATCAGGTCGGCGCCGTTCGCCTTGCACACCTTCCGGAACGGCGGGTCGCTCACGTCCTCCATCGGTGCCAGCAGCAGCGGAAACTCGCCGAGCGCTATGTTCGCTATCTTTACCACAGCTAAATATATTTTTTCGCGTAAATTTACGTCAATTAAACCTAATCTTCTGTATGAAAGGTTTCATCTCCAAGGATCTGCATCCGTTTTGGGTGCTGCTGCTGCTGCTGGTGTTTATGGCGGGTGGCTATTTCGTGGCCACATTCGTGGTGAGCCTGCTGGCCAAGTGGATCTTTGGGATCAGCATTTTCCAGTTGATGGAGGTGGTGGCCAACCCGGCCACGCACCCGCAGGGGCCGGGCGTGATGCTGCTGCTGCAGGGCGTGCTGCAGTTTATCTCGTTCATCGTCGGGCCGCTCATCCTGCTCCGGGTTATCGGCTATGATTTAGACCATTACCTGAACCGGAAAATGCCCCCTGCGGCATGGCTGGTGGTGCTGAGCGGGCTGCTGATCGTGCTCATCATGCCGGCCAACTCGGCGGTCATCAACTGGAACGCCACGCTCAGCTTCCCCGATTTTATGAAGGGGTTTGAGGTGTGGGCGCGGCAGCAGGAAGACCAGCTGGCGGAGATCATGAAGCTCATCACGCGTTTCGAGACGGTTGGTGACCTGCTCATCGGGCTGGTGGTGTTTGCCCTGATCCCCGCCATCGGCGAGGAGCTGGTGTTCCGGGGCATTGTGCAGCGGCAGTTCCGGCGTTGGCTGGGCAACCCGCACGTGGCCATCTGGCTGGCGGCCATCATCTTCGGGGCCATTCACGTGCAGTTCTTCGGGTTTGTGCCAAGGGTGCTGCTCGGGGCTTTGTTCGGGTACCTGTTCTTCTGGTCGGGCCGGATCGTGGTGCCCATGGTGGCGCACTTTGTGAACAACGGGTTTACCGTTTTCATGCTGTACCTGTACCAGACCCGCGCCGTGGACGCCGACATCGAGAGCACCGAGGCGATGCCGCTCTATATGATTTTGCTGTCGCTGGTGCTGAGTGCCGCCGTTATCTATTACCTTTACCAGCAGTACAGGGCAGTGCCGCTGCGGCCGGAAAGCGCGGCAGCGGCGGCAGAAGAAGAGTTCCAGGCATAAGGCAGGTGCCTGTAAACCGATCCCATGGCTTGTCGCCCCATCGACATAAAACCGATTCATGAGTAAAAAGATATCCACCCTCAGTAACTTAAATCAACGCGTCATTGTCGGGGTGCTGGGTGCCGCCATATTCATCGGGGGCATCTGCTTTAGCGAGTGGACCTATTTCCTGCTTTTCCTGGGGCTCACGCTGCTTGGTATTGCCGAGTTTTACCGCATCGTGCGGGTGCAGGGCATTCATGCCAACCGGGGCATCGGGTTTCTGCTGGGCGGCCTGTTTTTCGTGTCGGTGTTCCTGGTGCAGGCAGGCATAATGCCCGGCGAGCTGCTGTACTTCTCCTTGCCGGTGCTTTTCTTCATTCTCATATATGAGCTTTACCGCAAGCAACCCCAGCCCTTCACCAACATTGCCTTCACCATACTGGGAGTAGTGTATGTGGCGGGGCCTTTCGGGCTGCTGCACGTGCTGGCCTACTACGAGGGTGCCTACAGCTGGCAGCCCATTCTGGGCCTGATGCTGCTCATCTGGGCCGCTGACACGGGCGGCTATATTGCCGGCAAGAACTTCGGAAAGCACAAGCTGTTCGAGCGCATCTCGCCGGGCAAAACCTGGGAAGGGTGGGTGGGCGGCACGCTTTTCTCCATCGGCGTCGGCTATGTGCTGGGGCTTCTTTTCCCGGAACTGGAGGTGTACCAGTGGGTCGGCATGGCCCTGATTGTCTCGGTCTTCGGGGTGCTGGGCGACCTGGTGGAGTCGATGCTGAAGCGCAGCCTGGGCGTGAAAGACTCGGGTACGTTGCTGCCCGGCCACGGGGGCCTGCTGGACCGCTTCGACAGCCTGCTGATGGCCATTCCCTTCATTGTCGCCTTCCTGAAGATCTTCTGAAAAAAATTGCACACAGCCCGTAGGAGGTTGCCTGTAATATGAGCAACTTTGCCGCATAATTGATTACTCACTAATATTTTTAAACACACAGAACAATGTTATATAAAGAGCCTGCGCCGATAAAGGACAGGGAGAATCCTTTTGAATCGATGATGTCGCGCTTCAATGTGGCGGCTGAAGTACTGGGGCTGGATGAGGAAGTATATAATGTTTTAAAGTCGCCGACGCGCCAGGTCATCGTCAATATCCCGGTTACCATGGATGATGGCAAGGTGCGCGTTTTCGAAGGCTACCGGGTGATGCACTCCAACATCCTAGGGCCGTCCAAAGGCGGTATCCGCTATGCCCCGGACGTGTTCCTGGACGAGGTGAAGGCCCTGGCGGCCTGGATGACGTGGAAATGCGCCGTGGTGGACATTCCCTACGGAGGAGCCAAGGGCGGCATCATCTGCGACCCATATTCCATGTCGGCCGGTGAGATCGAGCGCCTGACAAGGGCCTATACCTCTTCGCTGGTCGATCTATTCGGCCCGGACCAGGACATCCCGGCCCCGGATATGGGCACGGGCCCGCGCGAGATGGCGTGGCTGATGGACGAGTACTCGAAGACAAAAGGCTCTACGGTGCACGCGGTGGTGACGGGCAAGCCGCTGGTGCTGGGCGGTTCGCTGGGCCGCGTGGAGGCCACCGGCCGCGGGGTGATGGTGTCGGCGATGGCGGCGATGGACAAGCTGGGCATGGACCCGCACAAGTCTACCGCAGTGGTGCAGGGCTTCGGCAACGTGGGTGCCTGGGCGGCCAAGCTGATGGCGGAGCGCGGGGTGAAAATACTCGGGATCAGCGACGTGAGCGGCGCCTACTGGAACGACAACGGCATCGACATCGACGAGGCCATCGAATACAAGAACGAGCACAACGGCCGCCTGGAAGGCTACAAAGGCGCCGAGCATATGGACCCGGCCGAGCTGCTAACCTCTAAGGTGGACGTGCTGGTGCCCGCTGCCGTGGAGGACGTGATCACAATTCACAACGTGGACCGGATACAGGCGCGCCTGATTGTGGAGGGGGCCAACGGCCCGACGTCTTACAAAGCCGACAGCATCATCAACGAGAAGGGCATTATGGTGGTGCCGGACATCCTGGCGAACTCCGGCGGGGTAACGGTTTCGTACTTTGAGTGGGTGCAAAACCGCATGGGCTTCAAGTGGACGCTGCAGCGGGTGAACGAGCGCGCCGAGCGCATCATGAACGAGGCGTTTGAGCGCGTGTATGCCGCTTCGCAGAAATATAACGTGCCGATGCGCATTGCGGCTTATATCGTAGCAATCGACAAAGTAGCGATGACGTATAAATACCGTGGCGGCTTCTAAGGCGTAATAATTTATAACAATAAACGTAAGTTTATTATTTTTGAAGCAGCATCATCGCCCATCCGCTTTCGGTGGATGGGCGATCGCTGACTTACAAGGCGCCTGCGGATAACATAACTACTGATGAAGATTCATAAAGAAGGACGGAGAATTTTATTTTTTTTGCTGCTTATTTTATTGGTGCTTAACCTGTTGCTCTACAACTTTAATGCGGACAACAGCACCTTTAACAAAATATTCTCAGCAGTTTCTGCTGTCCTGTTCCTGTTGATCCTTCAGTTTTTCCGCAGCCCGTACCGCAACCTGCTGCTGCACGAAGACCTGCTTACGGCCCCTGCCGACGGCAAAGTGGTGGTGATTGAGGAGGTGGAGGAGCCCGAGTACTTTAAAGGCAGGCGCAAGCAGATCTCCATTTTCATGTCGCCGATCAACGTGCACATCACGCGCAACCCGGTATCAGGCACCGTCAAATACTTTAAATACCACCCGGGCAACTACTTTGTGGCCTGGCACCCGAAGTCGAGCACGCAGAACGAGCGCACCACGGTGGTGGTGGAGTCTACGGCGGGCCCGGAGGTGCTTTTCCGCCAGATTGCCGGTGCCATGGCGCGCCGCATCGTGTGGTACGTGAACGAGGGCGACGAAGTGAGCCAGGGCGAGGAGTTCGGCTTCATCAAGTTCGGCTCCCGGGTAGATGTGTTCGTGCCGCTGGACACGGAAATAAAAGTTGAGCTCGGCCAGAAAACCAAAGGCGGCCAAACCGTGATCGCCCAACTGAAGACCGCACCTCCGACCTTCTTCGGGTAAGTTATATAGGCATTAGGATTTATATATGGCAAGGGCGCTGCAGATGATTCTGCAGCGCCCTTGCCATATACTTGCCATATATAAGCCTCGCTTTTATTTATCCCGCAAGTTTAGCGCAGCGCAACTTGTGGGATATATGGCAGAAGTCTGTGACTTCTTTGCTTCGAAGAAGCACGGTTTGTAGTACCCGAAGCGATACCCAGTGCTCTGGCAAAAAGCCACTCAGCCAATATAAACTTTTCTGCTCCGCAGGAAGCAAGTTGAAAACTTGTGACAGTAAAAAGCATTTAACGAAAAACGATCAACGAAACTAATACCAGCTTGCCACCAGCTTCATCAGTTGCTCCAGGTACTGCTGATCTACTTCGTCAAAATCATTGAGTTTGTCGCTGTCTATATCCAGCACCAGCTTTACCTCACCGTCTTTTATCACCGGCACCACAATCTCGGATTTGGAGTCGCCGCTGCAGGCGATGTGGCCGGGGAAGGCCTCCACGTCCGGTACCACGATGGTTTGCTGTTGGGTATAACTGGCGCCGCAGACGCCCTTATGGTAGGGGATGCGGGTGCAGGCCACCGGCCCCTGGAAGGGGCCCAGCACCAACTGCCCCTCTTTGTTGAAGTACACGCCTACCCAGAAAAAGCCGAATCCCTGCCGGAGGGCGGCCACCAGGTTGGAGATGTTGGCGATTAGGTCTGTTTCGCCGGTTACCAGCGCCTCGATCTGCGGTAACAGGGCTTTGTATTTTTCCGCTTTGCTAAGGGTTGCATCTATGAGAAGGGATTCTGCCATGGGCTAAAATTAAATGACTGTATTTTGAATGAGTGACTTATAGAGAAGAGTGAGGCCATCACAGCTTCTGCCAAATGAATAATGTTAACTGATAAATGAATTGTTGCGGTAGTGCAACAACTGGTCGGGGCCTAAAGTTTGCGTGTGCAGCAGCGGGCTATATATACCGGTGGGCGCTTTAATGCCGTTGCCCAGGGTTTTGTGCCTGCTTTTCAGCACGATCGCCTCGTCCCAAAGGTTGGCCTGCAGCAGGCTTTCGAGCAGGAAGGTGCCGCCTTCCACCAGCACCGACAGCACGTTGCGCCGGTGCAGGTCCTGCATGAGCTGGGGTAGCAGCGGTTCCTGCTCCCGGAGCTGCACATAGTCTAAATTCTCCCCGGCCTCTTGCTTCCGGTAGTTATATATCACGGTGGGCTGGCTTCTGTCGAACAGGTGCAGGTGCCCGGGCAGCAGTAGGTTTTTGTCTATCACCACCCGCGTCGGGCTTCTGCCGGCCCAGAGGCGGGTATTCAGGCGCGGGTTGTCATACAAGGCGGTGCGGCTGCCAACCATGATCGCCTGCTCTTCAGAGCGCCACATGTGCACCACCCGCTGCGCCAGTTTTCCGCTAATCTGCTCCTGTTTATAATCGGTGGCGGCTATATAGGCATCTGCCGTTTCGGCCCATTTTAGCAGAATATAGGGCCGCTTTTGCGAGTGGAAGGTGAAGAAGCGCTTGTTCAGCTCCAGGCCCTCCTCCTCCAGCACGCCCACTTGCACCTGCGCGCCCGCCTCGAACAGCTTTTTGATGCCCTGGCCCGCCACCAGCGGGTTTGGGTCGGTGTTGCAGATTACCACGTCTTCCACGCCGCTGCTTATGAGCAGGTCGGCGCAGGGCGGCGTCTTGCCGAAGTGCGAGCAGGGCTCCAGCGTCACGTAAACCCGGCTTTTCGGCAGCAGGCTTTTGTCCTCCACGGCCGCGATGGCGTTTACCTCGGCATGCGGCCCCCCGTACTGCCGGTGCCAGCCTTCGCCGATAATCCTGCCCTCGTGCACCACCACGCAGCCCACCATCGGGTTCGGGTAGGTGAAGCCGCTGCCCCAACGGGCCAGTTCCAGGGCACGGCGCATATATAACTCGTCGGAGGAAAGCATGGTCTGATTATGAGTTACAGGTTTTGACTGATAGGTTAGGTGGCTTAGTTGGCGCGGATTATTATTGTTGGTTGTTAATTGTTGGTTGTTGATATATAGGGTCGTTTCGAACAACTACATCAGCCTGACCCGGGCTTCCTGTTCAATCTACGGACCAGCAATAGAACCATCAACTCATTTCGCAATCAGCAATCAACGATTAACAAGCAACAATTCTAAAACGTCGGCAATGCCGCGAGAGCCGTGTTCCACCTCATAACCCGGGGTCATAATTCGGAACTCGGAACGCTAAACACTACTTTTGCAAAGATATCCAAATCTAAAGAAAGAATACGCGTGGCGACCATCCAGGAAATGCAACAGTACATCCGGCAAAACATACAGGAGGCCTTCCCGGAGCCGGAGGCGGGCGCGGTGGCGCAACTGGTGCTGGAGCATGTGCTGGGGCAGTCGCGGGTGCAGCTGCGCCTGAACGGGCAGGAGACGGTGAGCGAGGAGCAGGCGGCCTATATATATGCGGCGGTGGCGCGGCTGCAGCAACAGGAGCCGGTGCAGTACGTGCTGGGCGTGGCGCACTTTTATGGACTGGACCTGCAGGTGGACGAGCGGGTGCTGATTCCGAGGCCGGAGACGGAGGAACTGGTGGACCTGGTGCTGAAGGAGCACAAAGGGCGGCAGGGGCTGCAGGTGCTGGACATCTGCACCGGGAGCGGCTGCATTCCGCTGGCGCTGGCGGCGAACCTGCCGGGGGCGGCTATATATGGCCTGGAGGTGTCGGAGGGGGCGCTGGAGGTGGCCAGAGCCAATGCGGCTCTATATAAGCTGCCGGTTACGTGGCTGCTGCAGGATATATTCGCGCCGGTGCAGGGCGTCGCCGCAGGCTCTCTGGACGTTATCACCAGCAACCCGCCTTATGTGCTGGAGGCCGAAAAGCAGCAGATGCGCCCCAACGTGCTACAGTACGAGCCGCACCTGGCTCTGTTCGTGCCCGACACCGACGCGTTGAAATACTACATCCGGATAGCAGCCGTGGCGCAGGAACTGCTGAAGAAAGGCGGTAACCTGTACTTTGAGATCAACGAGCGTTACGGAAAGCAGGTGCAGGAGCTGTTGCTGCAGGCCGGTTTTGCAGCGGCTGCCGTGGTGCCCGACCTGTTCGGCAAAGACCGGATGGTGCGGGCGGTAAAATAATTCGCCTTGCCGAAATGGGTGGCGTTTGATAATGGGTTGTGCGTAAGGCACAAATACGTAACTTTGCACTTTTAGAGCACCGGCTTCACGGCCAGGGCTTTGGATGCGGCAGAGGATAAGATATTTTTTAAAAGCAGGGCTTCTGACGCACGGCTTATATATGAAATCAGGCTTAACAACTAAACGGTAGCACATTGGCAAAGGAAAAAATTCTGGTGACCGGCGGCGCAGGCTATATTGGGTCGCATACGGTGGTGGAACTGGTGGAGGCGGGCTACGAGCCCGTGATCGTGGACAACTTCTCTAACTCAGAGGAGCGGGTGCTGGACGGCATCGCGGCTATTCTGGGCCGCAGCGTGCCCTGCCACCGCATCGATTGCAACGATGCCGCCGCCCTGCGCAGCGTGTTTGAGCAGGAGCAGGACATTGTGGGCGTCATCCATTTTGCGGCTTACAAAGCCGTGGGCGAGTCGGTGGAGCAGCCGCTGAAATACTACCATAACAACGTGGGCTCGCTGGTGACGCTGCTGCAGGTGATGGAGGAGCAAAAAGTGCACAACCTCGTGTTCTCCTCGTCCTGCACGGTATATGGCATTCCGGAGACGCTGCCGGTAACGGAGCAGACGCCGGTGCAGAAAGCCAACTCGCCGTACGGCAACACCAAGAAAATCTGCGAGGAGATACTGGTAGACCTGGCGAGCAGCGGCAACAGCGGCATCAAGAGCATTGCCCTGCGCTACTTCAACCCGATCGGGGCGCACCCGTCGGCCAAGATCGGCGAGCTGCCGCTGGGCGTGCCGAGCAATCTCGTGCCGTTCATCACCCAGACCGCCGCAGGCATCCGCGAGCAACTGACTATTTTCGGGAACGACTACGACACCCCGGACGGTACCAACGTGCGGGACTACGTACACGTGGTGGACCTGGCCAAGGCGCACGTAACGGCGGTGGCGCGCATGCTGCAGGGCAAGGTGCAGGACATCGAGTTCTTTAATGTGGGCACTGGGCGCGGCAATACGGTGCTGGAGGCGGTGCATGCCTTCGAGAACGCCACGGGCGTCAAGCTCAACTACAAAATCGGGCCGCGCCGCGCCGGCGATGTGCCGAAGATATACGCCGACGTGACCAAGGCCACCGAAGAACTGGGCTTCAAAACCACCAGCACGCTCGAAGAAGCCATGAAAAGCGCCTGGGACTGGCAACTGTCCCTTCAGAAAGATAAATAACCAATACAAGCATGAAAATATTGATTACGGGCGGTGCCGGGTTTATCGGGTCGCATGTGGTGCGTTTGTTCGTGAACAAGTACCCCAACTACCAGATCTTCAACCTCGACAAACTGACGTACGCCGGGAACCTGGCGAACCTCACCGATATAGAAGACAAGGAAAACTACACCTTCCTGAAAGGCGACATTGTGGACGCCGCCTATATAGAGAGCATCTTCAGCGAGCATGGCTTTGATGCCGTGATTCACCTGGCGGCAGAGTCGCACGTGGACCGCTCAATTACCGACCCGCTGGCGTTTGTGCAGACGAACGTGATCGGCACCGTGAACCTGCTCAACACCGCCCGCCAGCACTGGGCTGCTAACCTGCAGGACCACCTGTTCTACCATATCTCCACCGACGAGGTATATGGCTCGCTGGGCGAAGACGGTTTGTTTACGGAGGAGACCGCCTATGACCCGCGCTCGCCTTACTCGGCCTCCAAAGCCAGTTCCGACCACTTCTTGCGCGCCTGGTACCACACCTACGGCCTGCCGGTGAAAATCTCGAACTGCTCGAACAACTACGGCCCGAACCACTTCCCGGAGAAGCTGATTCCGCTGGCCATCAACAACATCCAGCACGAGCGCCCGGTGCCGGTATATGGCAAGGGCGAGAACGTACGCGACTGGCTGTATGTGATCGACCACGCCCGCGCCATCGACGTGATTTTCCATGAGGGGAAAGTGGGGGAGACCTACAACATCGGCGGCGTGAACGAGTGGAAGAACCTGGATCTGATCGAGCTGCTCTGCGACCAGATGGACGAGAAACTGGGCCGTGAGAAAGGACACTCGCGCCAGCTCATCACGTTTGTGAAAGACCGCGCCGGCCACGACCTGCGCTACGCCATCGACTCCTCCAAACTCATGGACGAACTGGGCTGGAAACCCTCGGTTACCTTTGAGGAAGGCCTCAGCAAAACCGTGGACTGGTACCTGCAGCACAAAGAGTGGCTCGAGAACGTGACCTCCGGCAACTACCAGAGCTACTACGAGCAGCAGTACGTGAGCCGCTAAGGCCGCTGAAAAGCGGCAGTTGTTAATTGTTATATAGTTGATTGTTGAAAAAGCGATCAGCAAGAGATATAAGTATATAGTTGTAAATAGTTGATGACTTTGAAGACAATCAACAATCAGCAACCAACAATCAAGAAATGAAAGGAATCATACTCGCCGGGGGCTCCGGCACCCGTTTACACCCACTCACCATTGCGGTGAGCAAGCAGCTGATGCCGGTATACGACAAGCCGATGATCTACTATCCACTGTCTACGCTCATGCTGTCGGGCATCAAGGACATCCTGATCATCTCCACGCCGCACGACCTGCCGCTGTTCGAGCGCCTGCTGGGCGATGGCAGCCAGATCGGCTGCAGCTTCAGCTACGCGGTGCAGGAAGTGCCGAACGGGCTGGCGCAGGCCTTCGTGATCGGGGAGGAGTTTATCGGCGGCGACAAGGCGGCGCTGATCCTGGGTGACAACATTTTTTACGGATCGGGTATGAGCAAGCTGCTGCAGGCCAACAACAACCCCGACGGCGGCGTGGTATATGCCTACCACGTGCACGACCCGGAGCGTTACGGCGTGGTGGAGTTCGACGAGAACAAAGTGGCCATTTCGATAGAGGAAAAGCCGAAGCAGCCCAAGTCCAGTTATGCGGTGCCAGGGCTGTACTTCTACGACAACGATGTGGTGGAGATCGCCAAGAACCTGGAGCCAAGCCCGCGCGGTGAGTACGAGATCACGGACGTGAACAAAGAGTACCTGCGCCGGGGCAAGCTAAAGGTCGGCATCCTGGACAGGGGCACTGCCTGGCTGGATACCGGCACGATACAGTCGCTGATGCAGGCGGCTACTTTTGTGCAGGTGATCGAGGACCGGCAGGGCCTGAAGATCGGCAGCATCGAGGAAGTGGCGTACCGCATGGGCTATATCAATGCGGAGCAGCTGCAGCGCGTGGCCGAGCCCCTGCGCAAGAGCGGCTACGGCGAGTACCTGCTGCAGATCCTGAAGTAGAGGCTATAGATGAATTAATCTTCATATATAACAGCATCCAGAAACAGCCGCGCCCGGTGGAGGAAACTCTGCCGGGCGCGGCTGTTTAGTAGATAATGATGCCCAGCAGTAGCCCCGTCAGGATAAGCGCAGGCGCGGGAATTTTGGTGAACAGGAGCAGGCAAAAGGTGGCCACCACAATGCCGAAGTTCAGGGGCGTGTTCTCGATGGGGTGATAGAGTTGTATGGCTGCGGCCACCACCATGCCCGAGCTGACGGCGCTGATGCCTTCCAGGGAGGCCCGCACCACCCGGTACTTTTTCAACTCGTCCCAGAACCGGATCACGAAGAAGATCAGGAAAGTGCCCGGCAGGAAAATGCCCAGCGTCGCCACAAAAGAGCCCAGCAGTTGCCCAGGCAGCCCATACTGCCGCATCGCCAGGCTGCCGACAAAGGAGCAGAAAGAGAAAGTGGGACCCGGCAGGGCCTGCACAATGGCATAGCCCGACAGAAACTCCTCCCCGGTGAGGTAGCCTTTAAAATCCACGAACTCGGTAAAGAGCAGCGGGATGAGCACCTGCCCGCCCCCAAAAACCAGGGAGCCGTTGCGGTAAAAGTTCTCGAACAGCCGGACCGGCAACGAAGAAGTGGCGCCGCCGAGCACCGCCGCCGTCACCAATACCCCGACATATAAAATGAAATTCGCCCACTGGATGTGCAGTTTCTTGTCTTTCTCGAGCGGGTGCTGCTTAAAGCGCAGGGCGGTAACGGCCCCTCCGGCAAGCAACAGCATCGGAAACACCCAGGGCGAGGAAAAGAAGTAAACCAGAATAGCAGAGATCACCATCAGCACGATGGCCGTTTTGGTCGTGACCACTTTCAGGCTGATGACGTAGGCGGCATAGGCCACAAAGCCTACCGCCATGGGCAGGATAATCCGAAGGAAGTCGAGGGATATGCCTTGCTTCTGCAGGTAGGAAATGCCCAGCGCTGCCAGCGCCATAATGGTGGCGGCGGGCATGATCCAGACAAACAGCGTGAGGTACGCCAGGTTCGGCCCCCCGATTTTGAAGCCGATGGCCGTGATGGTTTGGGTGGAGGTAGGGCCGGGCAGGATCTGGCAAAGGGCGTTGAGTTCTATCAGGTCTTTCTCCGACAGGTAGCGGCGTTTGTCTACCAGAAGCTTAAACATCATGGCAATGTGCGCCTGCGGGCCCCCAAAAGAAGTGAGGGCCAGAATCAGCACGTCTTTAAGAAAGATATAATAGCGCAGGCTCATAGGAGCATAAAAGTAAAAAAAGAGAGACAGGTTTTAACTATCTCTCTTTTTAAAGTTTCAGGCGGTGCGTTTACGCTTTCTTCAGGCCAAGCTCTACCAGGCGCTCGTTCAGGTATTCACCGGCAGTGGCGTCCGGGTAGGCCTTTGGGTTTTGCGCGTCGATGCAGCTCTCCAGGCAGGTCAGGTCCATTTCGGAGCGTGGGTGCATGAAGAACGGGATAGAGAAACGGGAGGTGTTCATCAGCTCGCGCGGCGGGTTCACCACCCGGTGGATGGTCGACTTGAGCTTGTTGTTGGTGAGGCGGGCCAGCATATCGCCCACGTTCACCACCACCTGCTCGGGCAAGGCCGTGATCGGGATCCACTTGCCGTCGCGGCGCAGCACCTGCAGGCCGTCGGCGCTGGCGCCCATCAGCAGCGTGATCAGGTTAATGTCGCCGTGCTCGGCAGCCCGCACCGCATCGGCCGGCACGCTGTCCGGGTCCTCGATGGGGAAGTAGTGGATGGGGCGCAGGATGCTGTTGCCGTTGTGCACCTTCTCGTCGAAGTAGTTCTCTTCCAGGCCCAGGTTGATGGCAATGGCCTTCAACACCTGCTTGCCGGCCGCCTCCAGCTTGCGGTATGCCTCCAGGGTCACTTCTCTGAACTCCGCTACCTCCTCCGGGAAAATGTTGTCCGGGTACTCCTCTTTGATCGGGTCGTTGTCCGTCACCTCCTGGCCCACGTGGTAGAACTCCTTCAGGTCGCCGGTGTTGCGGCCTTTGGCGTGCTCTTTCCCCTTGCCCACATAGCCGCGCTGGCCAGCCAGCTCCGGCACCTCGTACTTTTGCTTTACCTCGTCAGGCAGCGCAAAGAACGCCTTGGTGGCAGCATACAGCTTTTGGGTCAGCGCATCGCTCAGGCCGTGGTTCCGCAGCGCGATGAAGCCGATATTCTGGTACGCGTCGCTTAGCTGCTTCACAAACCGGGCCCTTCGCGCAGCATCCCCCGAGGTAAAATCAGCCAGGTCCAGCGAGGGAACCTCGTCAAATAATATTTCGCTCATATAGTAAAAACTGTATACTTTTTTGTGATTTATACGTAGATCGCAATATACGGAAAAAATAAAATCGCTAATTTAGCTCTGTTGCTAACTAAACCCAAAATTGATGAAAAAAACGTACTTGCTTCTGGCCTCGGCCCTCCTGGTAGGGTTCACATCCTGTGACACTGCCCGCCAGACCCAGGATGTCGAAACCCAGACTCCTGTGTCGCAGCTAGCGGATGGTCCGGTGCCGGTTGGTGCTGTGATGAGTAAAAACGGCCTGCGGGTTTTTGCCTTCAACAACTCACAGAATTACCCTGAGTCACAGCTGCGCCTGAACACGCCCCCGGCAGGAGGTGTGGTGGAGCCCGGCCCTGTACAGTTTGACTACACCCTGTCTAATTACCAGCTGACGCGCATGACGCCGCACTCTAACGCCGACCACCTGGCCAACTCGCAGCAGGGGCAGCATATCCACAACATCGTGGACAACGAGCCTTACACCGCGCATTACGAGACTGAGTTTACCAAAGATATGACAGAGGGCGAGCACGTGATCCTGTCGTTCCTGTCGCGCTCGTACCACGAGAGCCTGAAGCACCAGGGCGCTTACGACCTGCGCAAGGTAACGGTTGGCCGCCCGGCTGAGCGTCTCAACTTCGACCTCTCGGCCCCGCACATGTTCTACAGCCGCCCCAAGGGAGAGTACGTGGGCAAGGACACGGAGCAGGTCATGCTGGATTTCTACCTCGTGAACACAGACCTGTCCACTACCGGCAACAAAGTGAAGGCCACCATCAACGGCACCGAGTTTGTGCTTGACAGGTGGCTGCCTTACATCATGGAAGGCCTGCCGATGGGAGAGAACACCATCCAGCTGGAACTGGTGGATAATAGCGGAAACGTGCTGCCAGGCCCTTACAACAGCGTGACGCGCACTTTCACACTGAAACCCGCCGCCTAAGCTGTTAGCTATATATAAAGCAAACGCCCGTGCCATATTTGTTGGCACGGGCGTTTTGCTTTATATATGGCTGTTATTCAATTTATTCTGGGGCTGAAATATGCAGATAACAGAAGGTTAGTGCTTGCCGTGAGGATATAAATTCATATATTAAATGTACAAATCAAGATTGGCCAGAAACTTATATATAGAACGCTTAAGAGAAATAGCTATGTCACAATCCGTTTTACAGAAGAGCATCCTGCTGTTTTCTTTGTTGCTGGTAGCCTTTGGGGGCTTTGCAGCCGACCCGAAGCCTTTGGAAATAGGGGCGCCTGCACCGGACTTCAGCCTGCCGGGCACTGACGGCAAGACCTACACCCTGAAAAGCTTCGCTGACGCGAAGGTGCTGGCGGTCATTTTCTCCTGCAACCATTGCCCGACGGCACAGGCCTACGAAGACCGCATGAAGGCGCTCGCCGCAGACTATAAAAGCAAGGGAGTGGCTGTGGTCGTCGTTTCGCCGAATGACCCGGAAGCGGTCAGCCTGGATGAGTTGGGCTACAGCGATATGGGAGACACGTTCGAGGAAATGAAAGTGCGGGCAAAGGAAAAAGGCTATAACTTCCCGTACCTATATGACGGCGAGACGCAGAAAATGTCATTGGCATATGGCCCCGCCGCCACGCCGCATGTTTTCGTGTTCGACCAGCAGCGCAAGCTGCGGTACAACGGGCGGCTGGATGCCTCCGAGAAGCCCGGCTCCGCAAATGCCGAGGACACCCGTCAGGCGCTGGATGCCCTGCTGGCTGGCAAACCCGTGCCGGTCGCCAAGACAAAAACGTTTGGCTGCTCCATTAAGTGGGCCGATAAGAGAGAGATGGCTGAGCGGGCAAGGGCGCAGTGGGCGAAGGAAGAGGTGACGCTGGACCTGATTGATGAACCTGCCCTGAGAGCGCTGCTGAAGAACGACTCCGACAAATTGCGCCTGATTAACGTGTGGGCCACCTGGTGCGGCCCCTGCGTGCAGGAGCTGCCTGATTTTGTGGACATCAACCGCATGTACCGCAACCGCGACTTCGAGTTCATCACCATCAGCGCCGACAAGCCGGACAAAAAAGATAAGGCGCTGGCGACCCTGAAAAAGTTAGAAGCCTCTAACAAGAATTACCTCTTCAACTCCGAGGACAAGTACAAACTCATTGAGGCCATCGACCCGGAGTGGCAGGGCGCCTTGCCCTACACCCTGTTGATTGAGCCAGGCGGTAACGTATTGTACCGCAAGCAAGGCACGATTGTGCCGTCCGAGATGAAGAAAGCGATTGTAGAGCAGGTGGGGCGGTATTATTGAGTTTAGCGTCTCCTAAATTGAAAACCGGCATACACAGCTTGCTTGCCTCCTGCTATATATAGGTGGCGTTAGTGTGGGCTAAAACTGCAATCAGATTCCTGTCAAAGGTTTTGATAATTGCAACAGACTCAAATCATATATGAATTCCTGCTCAACAAGCTTTCCATAACATATGAAAAATATTAAGATTACACTACTTGTGGTCCTGCTTTTGGGTGTCGGCCCGTTCCTGCTTCTAAGTGCCGGTAATTCTAAAGCTGAGAAACTGCGGCATGTGGTAGCTTTCAAGTTCAAACCCGAAGTTACTACGGAGCAGATGAAGAAAGTTACAGAAGACTTTCATGCCTTAAAGGGAAAAGTCCCCCAGATAATTGCGTTTGAAGGAGGCCCTGATCTGTCATTTCAGAAAAAGAACGGGAAGTTTACCCACTGCTTTATCGTTACAGTTAAGGATGAAACAGATTTAGCTGCCTACGGAGCCCATCCAGACCATCAGTCTTTCAGCAAATCAGCTGATCCTCTGTTGGCAGAAGTTATGGTGGTGGATTACTGGACAGAGTAGACTGTGGGGATATAGTAAGGGGAAAGCCATTCACTAAAACGAAATCTATACCTGTTATGAGTTCAGTTTGATACCATACAGTTATGTAAATGTGTCTGTTTCTCGAATTTAAGGGCTTCTCAAAAGTTTGCTGCATACAAGAGCATAGAAAAGGAAGCGGCCACACTCTTATAAGGTATGGCCGCTTCCTTTTTTGCGGGTAAGAACAGCTTAGCTGTCCTTCGGCCTGTTAGTGCCGCCCTGGCCCGGGTTGGCGATGGAGTTGCGCATATCGGTGTCCGACTGGATGTTCTGCATGCGGTAGTAGTCCATGATGCCCAGCTGGCCGCTGCGGAAAGCGGCGGCGATGGCCTGCGGAATCTCTACTTCAGCGGCTATTACAGCGGCGCGCGCCTCCTGTGCCTTCGCCTTCATTTCCTGCTCCACGGCCACGGCCATGGCGCGGCGCTCTTCAGCCTTGGCCTCCGCTACCCGCAGGTCGGCCCCCGCCTGGTCTATCTGCAGCTTCGCCCCGATGTTCTCTCCCACATCAATATCAGCTATATCGATGGAAAGGATTTCGTAGGCTGTGCCCGCGTCCAGGCCTTTCTGCAGCACCAGCTTCGAAATCATGTCTGGGTTCTCCAGCACGCTTTTGTGGGAGATAGAGGAGCCGATGGAGGTGACGATGCCCTCGCCCACACGGGCCAGGATGGTCTCCTCGCCGGCACCGCCAACCAGCTGCTTTATATTGGCGCGCACCGTCACGCGGGCCTTCGCGATCAGCTGGATGCCGTCCTGCGCCACGGCGGCCACGTTGGGCGTGTTGATCACCTTCGGGTTTACAGAGGTGGTTACGGCCTCAAACACGTTGCGGCCTGCCAGGTCGATGGCGGTGGCCTGTTTGAAAGTCAACGGAATGTTGGCCTTGTCAGCAGAGATCAGGGCCTTGATCACCATGGGCACGTTGCCTCCCGCCAGGTAGTGCGTCTCCAGCTCGGTGGTGGTCAGGTCGATGCCCGCCTTGGTGGCATTGATCATGGAGTTGACGATGAGGCTCGGCGGCACCTTCCGGATACGCATAAACACCAGTTCCGCGAGGCCAACCTTCACGCCGGAGAACAGGGCGGTGATCCAGAGGCTGATCGGCACGAAGTACAGGAAGATGATCAGGGCCACAATGACGCCTGCGATAATGAGCAATACGGAAAGGTTTTCCATTTTGGGTTGGGTTAGGAGATAGCTTCTACGGTGATTTTATTCTGTTGCAATCGGATAATGCGGACATTGGTGTTGGGCGCAACGAACTCACCCCGGGTCTGCACCTCGTGGTGGCGGTCCGCAAACAGCGCGGTGCCCTGCGGGCGCAGGGCCGATATCGTTTTCCCAACCTCCCCAACCTCCAGCAGGTGGGGGGTATCCTCATTTACGTGGCTGCGGTTCTGGTCCTTCAAAGCAAAATGCGACCAGCTGTCGGAGCGGAAGCTGTACACAAAGGTTAATGCCCCGATCAAAACCGTGGTAGCCAGGATGATATGCCCGATGGTGGTGCCCAGCGCGGCATAGCCGATCCAGATGCCGATGGCGGTGAGTATAAAACCGAGTATGCCCACAACAGTAGTGCCCGGCACAAAAATAAGCTCCACAATAATGAGGAGCAGGCCGATGCCGATGAGCAATGCAACTGTAATCCAATCGAGTAGCATAGGGTGATGCGCTTATATAGGTAAATATACTGATTTAGATTTACGAATTCGACGCCTCGGTTAATCTTTGTCTGCGGCGCAAGGCAAAAATATCCGGGAAACTTACTTTCATATAGGCAGTGGGAGCCGGGGAGGTATGGTACAAGCAGCACAAAACAACAGCGCCGCATCCGGTGCGGGATGCGGCGCTTGCCTTACGTGTTATATATGGCTGTAGCTGCTATATGGCTGTTGCTACAGCCACTCTCGAAAAACGGGCAACGATTAACGAGACACGATGCTGCTAATACGCCTTGGCGAAATACACCCGCTGCTTGCTCGGCTTGCCTGTCAGCATATCCACTCCTGCCTCCTCCTCTGTGCTGAGGCCGATGCAGCGGATCGTGGCCTTTGTCTCTTCCTTGATGCGCTCCTCCGTTTCGGCGGTGCCGTCCCAGTGCGCCAGCACAAAGCCGCCCTTGTTCTCCAGCACATCCTTAAACTCCTCATAAGAGTCCACCTCGGTGGTGTGCTGCTCGCGGTAGTTCAGGGCGCGGTTATATATGTTTTGCTGTATTTCGTCCAGCAGGGCGGGTATATAGTCGGCGAGGGTGTCGAAAGCCTGCGTGCTCTTCTCCTTGGTGTCGCGGCGGGCCACTTCGGCCGTGCCGCTTTCCAGGTCCCGGGCACCGATGGCCAGGCGCACCGGCACCCCCTTCAGCTCCCACTCCGCAAATTTAAAGCCCGGGCGCTCGGTGTCGCGGTCATCGTACTTCACGCTGACGCCCTTTTCTTCCAGCTCCGTCTTCAGCGTGTGCACCTTTTCGCTGATCCGGGCAAACTGCTCCTCGCCCTTGTATATTGGCACGATCACCACCTGGATCGGGGCCAGTTTCGGGGGCAGCACCAGCCCTTCGTCGTCGGAGTGCGCCATCACGAGCGCACCCATCAGGCGCGTGCTCACTCCCCACGAGGTTCCCCACACGTGCTCAAGGCCCCCCTCTTTTGTGGCGAATTTCACATCGAAGGCTTTGGCGAAGTTCTGGCCCAGGAAGTGGGAAGTGCCTGCCTGCAGCGCCTTCCCGTCCTGCATCAGTCCCTCGATGCAGTAAGTGTCCAGGGCGCCGGCAAAGCGCTCGCTTGGCGTTTTCACGCCGCGGATAACGGGCAGGGCGATGTATTGCTCGGCGAAGGTGGCATATACCTCCATCATCTGCTTTGTCTCGGCAATGGCCTCTTCGGCGGTGCTGTGCGCGGTGTGGCCTTCCTGCCACAGGAACTCAGCCGTGCGCAGGAACAGGCGCGTGCGCATCTCCCAGCGAACCACGTTGGCCCACTGGTTTATCAGCAGGGGCAGGTCGCGGTAGCTCTGGATCCAGTTTTTGTAGGTGCTCCAGATAATGGCCTCTGAGGTAGGCCGCACGATCAGCTCTTCCTCCAGTTTCGCGTTCGGGTCTACGCGGAGCTTGCCTGGGTTATCGGGGTCTGTCTGCAGGCGGTAGTGCGTCACTACAGCGCATTCCTTGGCAAAGCCCTCGGCGTTCTGTTCCTCGGCCTCAAATAAGCTCTTGGGCACGAACAACGGGAAATAGGCGTTTTGGTGGCCGGTCGCCTTAAACATATCGTCCAGCACGCGCTGCATCTTCTCCCATATCGCGAAGCCATATGGCTTGATCACCATGCAGCCGCGCACGGCGGAATTCTCGGCCAGACCTGCTTTTTTTACCAGCTCATTATACCACAGCGAGTAATCTTCGCTTCTCTTTGGTAGCCCCTTGCTCATAATTTATACTCTTTTTGTTATAGTACGCTTCTTCTTAATGTGTTTTGGAATAGATTTTGCTTATTTAGGTATAAAAGCCTCATATCATTCTGGCCCAAAATTACGTTAATATATTACACTATAGACAAGGAATTGCGCCATTGTGTGTTTATCTTTGATATAGCTCTAATTCAGGGAGTTCTTTACCAGCACAAGCCATGAAAAAATATACTTTACTTACGATAGCCCCCGTGCTCGCGCTGATGGCGGTGGGCTGCAGCAGCCCGATTGCGATGCAGTCAACGGAGTACGACGATATGTACTACAGCGCATCCGATAAAACGGAGTACGTGCAGGAGCCGGGAGAAGCAACGGCCTCGGCGGAGCAGCAGTACCGGGAGTACGATGAGCCCGCAGCAGAGGAGGCGCTCTCCGAAGGCGAAGTGCTGAACCCTGAATACGCGGGCAGTGAAGCCGCGGTAAATAACTATTACAGCGAGGAGTACTACGACGGGCGGTCTTACAACCCCCGCGACAACTGGTACCAGCCGAGCTATTCTTTTGTGGATCCGTACTGGGGCGCAGCCTACTCGCCGCGCATGGCCAGCTACGCGTACTACGATCCGTTCTACGATCCTTTCTACAACGATCCGTTTTACTACAGCTCCTTCCGCCGCAACCCCTACTGGAACAACGGCCTGAGCGTGAGCATCAGCTACGGCATGGGCTGGGGGGGCCACGGCTTCTACAACCGCCCCTACAGCAACTGGTTCCCGGGCAGCTATGGCTACGACTACTACAACGGTTACCGCCACGGCTTTCACAACGGGTACTATGCCAGCAACCCATACTACGGCGGATTCTACGATCGCCCTGTGGTGATCACAAACCCGGTGCGCCTGCAGAATCGCCCCCGCGATACACGTAGCGCAGTTGTAACGGAGCGATCTTCTACTGCGGGCAGGCCAGCCAGAGGCAATGTGTACGAAGGCGAAAACAGCGAAGGCAGGCAGTCTGTAAGCCGCCCTGTACGCAGAGGCGAAGCAGCAAGTTCCCCTACAAACTCGCAGGAGAGCAAAGCCACCCTGGAAAGCCGCCCAACCCGGCCAAGCCGCACCATCGAGAGCCGCCAGCGCCGCACAACCCAGGAGCAGCCTGCCCTGGAAAGACAGCAACAGCAGCAGCGCGTGCTGACACCGGGCCGCACAGAGCGTCGCAGCACCCGTACGCAGGAGTACCGACAGCCTGAGCAGCAGCAGCAAAGAACCCGTACCATCGAAAGCCGCCCTATCCGCACACAGGAGAGCCAGCCGGTCCGCACCTACGAAAGCCGCCCGTCGCGCTCTTTTGAAAGCAGCCCGTCGCCTTCCAGCAGTCCGGCCCAGAGCAGCGGCTCTTCCGGTGGGGGTGGCCGCCCGCGCAGAGGCAATTAATCAACAATCATCACAAAAGCTCAATCCTACAGACATATGAAAAAGATAGTTTTGGCCAGCCTGGCGTTCGCGCTGGGCTGGAGCGGAACTGCTTTTGCTCAAACCGAGGTGGATGCCCTGCGCTACACTCAACTGGGCGTGGCAGGCTCTGCACGCACACAAGGCATTGGAGGCGCACAGACAGCGTTAGGCGCCGATGTGTCTAACTTGGCAGGCAACCCCGCCGGTATCGGCATGTTCCGCCGCTCAGAGTTCAGCATTACCCCGGCTCTACAGTATAGCACCTCGGATGCCCGCGCAAGCGGGGCATCGCAATCAGACGAGCGCAGCATGCTCACTATCCCGCAGGCGAGCCTGATCCTCTCGAACCGAAAAGGCGACGAAGACGACAGCGACTGGCGGGGCCTGAACTTCGGGATAGGCTTCACGCGGCTCAATAACTTTAACCAGCGGATCTCTTACCAGAACACCTCGGAGCCGCCTAACACGATTGTGGACTACTTTGCCGAGCAGGCAAACCTCAGGGCACTGGAGGCAGGCAAGACGCTTGAGGAAAGCCTGGACGATGAGTACGCCCTTGGGATCAACACGATCGAGGGCCTGGCCTACAGCAATTACCTGATTGATGTTTTTGAGGATGACCTGGGGCAATATGCCGAGCCTCTCTACAGCATGGGCGATATCGCGCAAAGTGAGGAGATCGAGCGCAGAGGCTCCCAGAATCAGATTGACATTGGCGTCGGCACCAGCTTCCGCGACAAGATCTATATAGGCGCATCTGTCGGGATCTTGACCACGAACTTTACGCAGAAGAGCATTTTCCGTGAATCGGGGCAGTACGTCGCCACCTTTGATGAAAACGGCGCGCCGGATCTGGAGGGTAATTACAGCCTGGAACTGTACGACGATTTCACCACCCGCGGCGCAGGGGTAAACCTGAAGGTGGGCGTGATCGCGAGGCCCATTGATGCCCTGCGTATCGGCGCCAGCATCCAGACACCAACCGCCTATACCCTGACAGATACCTACCAGCGCTCGCTGGGCTCCACCACGCTGAACCCCGCTACCGGGGCGCCGGAAAGCATTGAGGCGTTTGAGGACCCGGGAGAGTTTACGTACCGGCTCACCACGCCTTTCAGAGCCACAGGTGGCGTGGCCGTTTTTATCGGCAAGTATGGTTTTATAACCGGTGATGTGGAATATGTGGATTACGCCAAGAGCCGCTTTAAAGAGGATGACGAGTTAGGCACAGGCACCACCAGCTATTACAGAGACGTGAACAGCAACATCGCTAACATCTACCAATCGGCCATGAACTACAAGATAGGGGCAGAGGGGCGTTACGAGGCATTCAGGGTGCGTGTGGGTTATGCCTACTCCGGAGACCCTTACCAGAGCGCTGCCCTGGATGGCGCCGTAAAATCCTTCTCCGTAGGGGCAGGGGTACGGCTTCAGAACTACTATGCTGACCTGGCCTTTGTCAGCAGCAAGAGCGATAGCCGCTTCTCTCCCTACCAGTTCTCTTCTGAGGGCGGAGAGCCGGTAGTTGACGTGGCGAACAGGCAGAACTCGGTGCTGCTGACAGTAGGATACAACTTCTAAGTAAAAACCATATATAGCTTATATATAGAAAAGGCAGTTCCGGCAAAGGGGCTGTCTTTTCCGTTTGCTGCCGTCTGTGAAGCGCCGGCGGCCTGTAGAGGTACGGTTTTGGCTACGAGCTATGGCGGAACGATATTATTGATTTAAATTTATAGCAGAGACAACAACCCATAGAACGCATGCATCTTAAACGAAAAACGAATTTATTGACCGCCGTGCTGCTTTGCCTCTCCTTTATAGCGCAGGCGCAGCAGAAGAAGGCTATCACGGTAGAGGATATATACCAGAAAGGCACCTTCCGGGGAGAGTCAGTTTACGGCGTGAACTGGATGAACGATGGACGCTACTACAGCTCCACGGTGCCGGACGAGAAGAACAAGGCATATGACATCGTCAAGTATGACGTCACCACCGGACAGCCCGTAGCCACCATCATCGAGGGCGAGAACCTGGTGCCGGCAGGCGGCAACGCCCCCATCCAGTACGACGATTACACCTTCTCCTCAGACGAGCAGAAGGTGCTGTTCGCTACCGACACCGAGCAGATCTACCGCCGCTCGTCCAAAGCGGATTTTTATATATATGACATCGCCTCCAAAAAGCTGACCAAGCTCAGCGACGGCGGCAAGCAGTTATATGCCACCTTCTCGCCGGACGGCAAGCGGGTGGCGTTTGCACGCGAGAACAATATGTTTGTGACCGACCTGAGCGGCATGAAGGAAACGCAGATCACCACCGACGGCAAGTTCAACTCCATCATCAACGGGTATTCTGACTGGGTGTACGAAGAGGAGTTCTCTTTTGCCAAGGGCTTCCACTGGTCTCCGGACGGCAAGAAGATCGCTTTCTATACCTTCGATGAGGCCAATGTGCCGGAGTTTAACATGCAAATGTGGGGCGAGCTGTACCCGCAGGACTACAAGTTCAAGTACCCGAAAGCCGGAGAAGCCAACTCGAAAGTGAAAGTGTCGGTGTATGACGTGAACAGCGGCCAAACTGTGAAAATGGAAACCGGCAACGAGGCGGATGTCTATATCCCCCGCATCAAGTGGACGGACAACCCGAACCTGCTCTCCATCCAGAAAATGAACCGCCTGCAGAACACCCTGGAGATTCTGCACGCCAACGCCACCACCGGCAAGGCTGATGTGGTGCTGAAGGAAACCAGCAAGACCTACATCGATGTCACCGACGACCTGACCTACCTGGAGGATGGCAAGAACTTTATCCATACCTCAGAGAAAGACGGATTCAACCACCTGTACCTCTACAAAATGGACGGCAAGCTGGTGCGCCAGATCACGGATGGCGATTGGGAGGTGAGCGAGTTTGTGGGGTACGACGAGAAGAACGACCGCCTGTATTATATGTCCACTGAAGTGTCGCCGCTGGACCGCCACCTGTACAGCATCAGCAGCAAAGGCAGAAAGAAGCAGCGCCTGACAGAGAAATCCGGTACGCACGACATCAACATGAGCAATGATTTCAAGTACTACCTTGATTATTACTCTGCCGCCAACACGCCGCCAACCGTGAGCCTGCACACCGCCAAAGACGGCAAGCTGATCAAGGTGCTGGAGGATAACGAGAAGCTGAAAAAAACGCTGGCCCAGTACGACATTGCCAAGCAGGAGTTCTTTACCCTGAACACCGCCGACGGCACCAAACTGAACGGCTGGATGATTAAGCCAACGGATTTTGACCCAAGCAAGAAGTACCCGGTGCTGATGTTCGTATATGGCGGGCCGGGTTCGCAAACGGTGACCAACAGCTGGGGCGGCAGCAACTACCTGTGGCACCAGATGCTAGCCGACAAAGGGCTGCTTGTGGTGAGCGTGGACAACCGCGGCACGGGCGCACGCGGCGCGGATTTCAAGAAAGTCACCTACGCCAACCTGGGCAAGTATGAGATTGAGGACCAGGTAGAGGCCGCCAAATGGCTGGGCAAGCAGCCGTATGTCGATAAAGACCGCATCGGTATCTGGGGCCACAGCTTCGGGGGGTATATGGCGCTGCTGGGCCTCACCAAAGGCGAAGGCGTGTTCCGGGCAGGGATTTCCGTGGCCCCGGTAACCAACTGGAGGTTCTATGACTCTATCTACACCGAGCGCTACCTGAAAACGCCGCAGGAAAACGCGGCCGGCTACGACGACAATTCTCCGCTGTTTTTTGCCGACCAACTGCAGGGCGACCTGCTGCTGATCCACGGCTCGGGCGATGACAATGTGCACTTCCAGAACTCAGTGGCGATGCAGGATGCCCTGATCAGTGCCAACAAGCAGTTCGAGAGCTTCTACTACCCGAACCGCAACCACGGCATCGGGGGGGGCGTTACCAGCCTGCACCGCTTCAACATGATGACGAATTTCTTGGAGCGCAAGCTGATCAACCCGGAGGGGTCTGAAGTAAACCAGTAAGAACTGTCGCATCCATATATAAACAGGAAGGCCCGCCGTACGGCGGGCCTTCCTGTTTATATATGCCTTCCTGTTTATATATGCCTTCCTGTTTATATATGCCTTCCTGTTTATATATGCCTTCCTGTTTATATATGGTTTCCTGTAAAACGGTCTTTTTTACTCCTCCTTCACACCCAGTTGGGCATTTATCAGTGGCGTTTTGGGCGCCAGGAAAAAGCCCGTCAGGCTGGCGAACATGATGGGGATAAACTGGTGGAAGCCGGTTAAGGTGGACAGCAGGATAATGGTGCTGATGGGCGTGCGCGTGACGCAGGCGTTGATGGCGGCCATGCAGCTGACCATGATCAGCGGGAGGTTCTGGCCCGGGAAAGCGGTGTTGATGATCAGGCCCGTGGTGGCACCGACAAAGAACAGCGGGATGATAAAACCGCCGCGCCAGCCGGACGTAACCGTCAGACTGATGGCGAAGATTTTCGCGATCAGGAGCGCGGCCAGGAATTCGAGTGAAAACTCATGCCGGAGCAACTCTGCTAACTCGTCGTGGCTGAAGTAGCGCGTGAGCGGAACGTAATAGGCGATCGTACCGATCAGCAAACCGCCGATGGCCATCCTGATAAAGATGGGCATCGGGACCAGGCTGAAAGCGTACTTGCTCTGCCGAACCGTGAAAATAAACAGCCAGCCAACGGCCGTGCCTGCCAGCGCATAGAGCATCGCATAGAAGAAATCATTTACCTCAGGGGTGGTGTAGACCGGGAACAGCCAGGTGGGGCCGATCCCGATTTGGGTGATCAGGATAAAAATGACATAGCTGGAGCAGCTGGCCACAAACGCGGGAATGAGCGCCTGGTAATACTCGACTACGTGCCGGTGGTGCAGAATCTCAAGCGAGAAAAGGCTTCCACCCAGCGGTGCACCAAACAAGGCGGTGAAGCCGGAGGCCATGCCGGCAATCGTCAGCGAGCGAAGGTCTTCGCCTTTGAATTTCAGCTTGCGCGCGATCCAAGAACCTGTGGAGCCGGTGACCTGCACCAGCGGCGCTTCCGGGCCGGCACTGCCCCCGCTGGCAATGCACAGTAGCGAAGACAGGATCATGGCCGGGTTGTTCTTCGGCTCCAGCTTTCCGCCCTTAAAACGGATGTTATTCACGATCAGGTCCATCTCGCCGGGGTCACCGAGGTAGTGGATGATCAGGCCTGCCAGCAAGCCAGCGGTAGCCATCAATGGGATAATAACGAGGCCCTGAAACTGCGCCAGGAAGTGCATCATGGTTTCCAGCACAATCCAGTAAGAGCCTGCGATTATACCCCCAACCACGCCAACTGCCACCCAAAGAAAGAATAATTTGCTGAAAACGAACGGGTTGAACCGAAGCGGGTAATTTAGCCGGTCCCGGAGCAGAATGAACCGTTTTGCCTTATTGTACTTCATGCGGCAAAGGTAAGGAGAAAATGATGGGGCAAGGAACGGGAAGGAAGTTAACTATAGGGTAGTAATGCGTCTTTCCTGTCATGCTGGGAGAATCCTGTTGGAAGGGAGCTTAAGCTGTTGTGGTTTGCCCGTACCATGCTTTCAGAATAACAAGGGTGTTGGGGTATATGGCTAATGCATTGTTTCTCTAACTTGAAAAGGGCTTGCTCTGTCTTTTTACAGCTTCACACAAACGTTCTGCGGCTCGGTGAAGAAACGCAGCGCCTCAAAGCCGCCTTCCCTGCCGACGCCGGAGTTTTTCATGCCGCCGAACGGAGTCCGTAAATCGCGGAGGAGCCAGGTGTTGATCCAGATGATGCCGGAATGCAGTTGGTGCGCCACGCGGTGGGCACGGGCAAGGTTCTGTGTCCAGATGGTGGCGGAGAGGCCGTAGTCGGTGCAGTTGGCATACTGCAGCACTTCTTCCTCGGTGTCGAAAGGCGTAAGCGTAACGACGGGGCCGAAGATTTCCTCGGTGTTGGTGCGGCAGTTGTAGGGAAGGCCCTCGATAACGGTCGGGGCGATAAACCAGCCTCTGGCGCAGCGGCCAGCTACCCGCACTTGATGCCCTCCTGTTAGGATGTTGCCGCCTTCCTGCTTTGCCAGCTCTATATAGGACAGCACTTTCTGCATATGCTGTTCCGAAACCACGGCTCCCTGCTGCGTGCCCTTCTCCAGCGGATCGCCCACAGCCAGGCCCCTGGCCTTCGCTACAAACGCCTCCCTGAACCGTTCATAGAGCGGGCGCTGTATAAAAATGCGGGAGCCGCAGAGGCAGATCTGGCCCTGGTTGGCAAACGAGGATTGGACGGAGGTATGGAGCGCACTGTAAAAATCGCAGTCGGCGAAGATGATGTTCGGGTTCTTGCCTCCCAACTCCAGCGACAGTTTCTTGAACATGGGCGCTGCCGTAGCGGCAATGGAGCGTCCCGTCGCGGTGCCGCCCGTGAAAGAGATGACCGGCACCTTCGGGTGCGCGACAATGGCCGCACCCACTTTATGCCCGTAGCCGTGCACGATGTTGAGGACACCGGCGGGTAAACCCGCCTCCCTGCAAATTTCCGACAGCAGGTAAGCCGTCATGGGCGTTACTTCGGAAGGCTTTGCCACCACACAGTTTCCGGCAGCCAGGGCAGGGGCGATTTTCCAGGTAAACAGGTACAGCGGCAGGTTCCACGGCGAAATGCAGCCCGCCACCCCGTACGGATGCCGCACCGTATAGTTGATCGCTTCCGTGCCCTCCATATAGTGCGCCTCCGAAGCGAAATGTTGAATAGCCGTCCCATAAAACCGCATGTTGCTGCTGGCCCGCGGTATATCCACCGTCTTCGCCAGTTTCAGCGGCTTGCCATTGTCTATGGATTCGGCTTCGGCCAGGCGGTCCAGGTGCTGGTCGATCAGGTCAGCGATGCGCATCAGGACCTGCCCGCGCTTCTCGGCAGGCGTTTTAGACCATGCCGGAAAAGCCGCCTGCGCCGCCTGTACCGCACGTTCCACGTCCTCCGCATCCGAGTCGGGGATGAGGCTATATACCGCACCGGTGGCCGGGTTGTAATTGTCGATGTACTGTCCCGCCACTGGCGCGATGAGCTGGCCGTTGATGTAGTTCTGGAGCTGCTTCACTGCGAGGGTAATTAGAAATTAAAAATTAGAAATTATGGGTGGCCGTTGGGGTTTGTGGTTGCAGTACCGGGTCCAACCACCCCTGCCCCTCCTTGTCCTTTTCGGGGGGGCCTACCCCAGGAGGGGAGTTTTCCTTAGTCCTTCTCCTTTCCTGCTTATCGCAAGCGCTTAGCTATATATGGTGAGTTTGTTTTCACAACCATATCTCCTGCTATAGTCTCTAAGTTTGGCGGAAGCAAAGACAGGCTCCCCTCCTTAGACAAGGAGGGGCAGGGGTGGTTGGATTACAGTTTCAGAACAATCAACACCCGCCAATCATATACTCCCAGTCCTGCCCCCGTCTACGGCCAGGCTGACACCGTTTATATAGGCGGCGGCGGGTGTGGCCAGGAAAGCGGCGGCGGCGGCGACTTCCTCGGGCTCGGCAAAGCGGCGGGCGGGTATGGCGGCTTCCATCTCCTGCTGCACTTCCTCTTTGCTGCGACCCGCTTTCGCTGCCCGGCTCTCCACCAGCGAGTAAATGCGGCTTGTTTTGGTGGAGCCAGGCAGCACGTTGTTCACCGTGATGCCGTACGGACCCAGTTCACTGGCCATTGTTTTGGCCCAGCTGGCTACCGCCCCGCGCGTGGTGTTCGATACGCCCAGGCCGGCGATGGGCTCTTTCACGGAGGTGCTGATGATGTTGATGATGCGCCCGTACCCGGCTTTTTTCATGAGCGGCACCACGGCCTGCGTCATTTGGTGGTTGTTGATGAGGTGCATGTTAAACGCCTTCAGGAACTCGTCCGGTGAGGCCTCGAGGATGGGGCCGCCCGGAGGGCCACCAGTGTTGTTGACGAGGATGTGTACTTCCTGCAGTTGCTGCACATAGGCGTTTACCTGGAGGTACACCTCGTCCGGGTCCGAGAAGTCAGCCACGATGTAATCATGCTGCTGCCCGCTGGCCTGGTGAAGCTCCCCGGTTACTTCTTTCAGTTTCTCTTCGTTGCGGGCCACCAGGGTAACACTGGCTCCTAAAGCTGCCAGCTCTAAGGCCACCGCCTTGCCAATACCTTGGGTGCTGCCGCATACAATGGCGCGTTTGTTTTTCAGGTCTAAGTTCATAGATTAAATGTACGGAAATCAGCGTAAACTTGCGCTGCCATCTGCCTGCAGCAGGTGGGCGGGTTACCATTTGTAGCTGCTTTTGCGTACCTTCATGTATCAACCTAACGAGACAGAGCGATGGCTATAACACGACCTTTTAACTTCAAAGCCTGGATTGACGAAAACCGGCACCTGCTGAAGCCGCCCGTGGGCAACCAGCAGGTGTTCAAAGGCAACGACGATTTTATTGTGATGGTGGTAGGTGGACCCAATGCCCGCAAAGATTACCACTACGACGAAGGCGAGGAGTTCTTTTACCAGCTCGAGGGCGACATTGTGCTGAAGGTCATCGAGGACGGCAAACCCGTAGATATCCCGATCAGGGAAGGGGAGATTTTCCTGCTGCCGCCACGCGTGCCGCACTCCCCGCGCCGCCCGGCCAACACCGTGGGCCTTGTGCTGGAGCGCTACCGCAAAGCAGGGGAGAAGGACGGCTTCCTGTGGTTCTGCGAGAACTGCGGCAACAAGCTATATGAGGAGTACGCCGACGTGACCGACATTGTAGGGCAGCTGCCCGTGATCATGGATAACTTCTGGAAGAGCGAGGAGCACCGCACCTGCAAAAACTGCGGCGAAGTGATGCAGCCTCCGGTGCTGCCCGCCGAGGCGAAACAATAAAGCCAACACAACTTATATAGCACCCTCGCTGAACCTGCTTTGCTCAAGGCGGTTCGGCGAGGGTGTGCTGTTTGGGGGCGACGTGTTTATCCTATACAGAAGCATTATACAGGATAGGATTGCTCTAAGAATGTTCCTCCTTCTCGGGCAGGTTCCTTCCCCAGCTTATATAGCCTGTTGCCTGTGCGGGGTCTCCGGCGGCAGTTGCCGTCTATATGGCTGAAACAAAACTGTGCCTGCCGGGCTTTAATAGGCAAGGACTCATGCAGCACTATGAAAAAACGCCACTTATATATAACACTCCCCTTGGCAACTGCAGCCATTATAGCAGGATGCAACTCTCAGCCTCGGGTGGTGCAGGAGCAGGCCAGGACAATTGAGACGCCTGCCGGGCTACAGGTAACCCTGCCGCCGCCGCATGCCACAGAATCCGGCCGGAACTTCAGCAACGTGATCGGGTGGGAAGCCGGCCGCACACCCAAGGCGCCCGCAGGTTTTACCGTGACAAAATACGCCGATGGCCTGCAGAACCCGCGCTGGCTCTACGTTACCCCGAACGGCGATGTGTTGGTAGCAGAAGCAAGCACTGAGGTCGGTTACTGGAAGCGGCTCGGCGCTAAACTGGTGGGCATCACAAAGTCGATGGCCCTGGGCAACAGCGCAAACCGCATCACGCTTTTCAGGGACACCGACAAGGATGGCAAGCCAGAGGTGCGGGAGGTTTTCCTGAGTGACTTGAACCAGCCGTTCGGTATGCTGGTGCTGGACAGCAGCTTCTACGTGGCCAACACCGATGGCATATGGCGCTACCCATACCAAACCGGGCAGACAAGAATTTCATCAAAAAGAGAGAAAATACTGGACCTGCCTGCCGGAGGCTACAACAACCACTGGACGCGCAACATCATCGCCAACGCAGCCGGCTCCAGGCTGTATGTGGCGGTCGGGTCGGCGAGCGACCACGGTGAGCACGGCATGGACCAAGAAACCCGGCGCGCGAACATCTTGGAGATAAACCCCGACGGCACCGGCGAACGCGTCTATGCCAGCGGCCTGCGCAACCCGGTGGGCATGGGCTGGGCGCCCGGCACCAACACGCTCTGGACGTCCGTGAACGAGCGCGACGACCTGGGAGACGACCTGGTGCCTGATTACCTGACGCGTGTGCAGGAGGGAGGCTTTTACGGCTGGCCCTACGCGTACTTCGGCCCCAACGAAGACCCGGAGTGGGCGGGGCAGCAACCCGGGCTGGTAGCGAAGGCCCTTGTGCCGGATGTGCCGCTTGGGTCGCACACAGCCTCGCTGGGCCTGGCATTTTATGACAAGACTTCCTTTCCGGAGAGATACCGCAACGGGGCGTTTGTCGGGCAGCACGGTTCTTGGCGGCGGTCAGAGCTGGTGGGGTACAAGGTAGTGTTTGTGCCTTTCCGCAACGGTACGCCCTCAGGGCCGCCAGAGGATTTCCTGACAGGGTTTGTGGCTGATGGCGGCGGCGATGAGGTATATGGGCGCCCGGTAGGCATCGCTGTTCTGCCTGACGGCTCGCTGCTCGTGGCCGACGATACCAGCAACACCATCTGGCGGGTGAGTGCCCGGCCATAGCGTGCGGATGAGACTTGGGCTCGCGGAAGCTTTTGCCGCCAAACGTGCGTAGAAAGAAGAAAATCTGTATCTTGTTGGATTGCCCTTTGCAGCACAGCCGGCAAGCAGACCACTTTCATCCTGTTTGATAACATGCACCAGAAAAAGCCCCAAGCCTCGCCCACAGCGGGAGCCGACCTTTTTAAGATCGACATCCACACGCACATACTGCCGCGCACATGGCCGGACCTGCGGGAGCGCTACGGCTATGGCGGCTTTGTGCGGCTGGAGCACCACAAGCCCTGCTGTGCCCGCATGATGATGGACGACAAGTTCTTCCGCGAGGTACAGGACAACTGCTGGGACCCGAAGGTGCGTATGCACGAGTGCAGCCGGCACCACGTAGGGGTGCAGGTGCTCAGCACGGTGCCGGTCATGTTTAACTACTGGGCTAAGCCGGAGCACACCTACGACCTCTCCCGAATGCTGAACGACCATATCGCCGGGGTGGTGGCCGATTACCCGGATCGCTTCGTGGGGCTGGGCACGCTGCCGATGCAGGCGCCGGACCTGGCGGTGAAAGAACTGGAGCGATGCGTGAAAGAACTGGGCCTGGCAGGCGTACAGATCGGCACGCACATCAACGAGTATAACCTCGATTCCCCTTTCCTTTTCCCTGTTTTTGAGGCGGCGGAAGCACTGGGCGCCGCCGTGTTCGTGCACCCCTGGGACATGTACGGCAAGAAGAAGATGAGCAAATACTGGCTGCCGTGGCTGGTGGGCATGCCCGCCGAAACGAGCCTGGCCATCTGCTCCATGATATTCGGGGGCGTGCTGGAGCGCCTGCCGAAGCTGCGCGTGGCTTTTGCGCATGGCGGCGGCTCCTTCCCGGCGACCATCGGGCGCATCGCCCACGGCTTCGAGGTCCGCCCGGACCTGTGCGCGGTCGACAACAACGTGAATCCCCGCGAGTACCTGGGCAGGTTTTACCTCGATTCGCTGGTGCACGAGCCGAAGGTGCTGGAGTACCTGGTGGACCTGGTGGGGGCAAACTGCATCGCCCTCGGCACCGATTACCCGTTCCCGCTGGGTGAACTGGAGCCGGGCCAGCTCATCGAATCCATGCCGTATGACCGCGCCACCAAGGACCGCATGCTGCACGGCACCGCCCTGGAGTGGCTGAACCTGAGAAAGGAGCAGTTTGTGAAGGGAAGCGCCGCGCCAGTTGCGAAAGGTGTTTGATTCTTTAGCGGCACTGCATCATCATGGAGTATCCAACAACCACCCTTGCCCCTCCTTATCCAAGGAGGGGCGTCTGATTTTGCTTCCTCCACGCTTGAGAGACTATAGCTGGAGATATAGTTGTGAAAATAAAATCTCATATATAGCCACTCGCTTGCAATAAGTAGGAAAGGAGAAGGAGTAGGGAAAGCTCCCCTCCTTGGATAAGGAGGGGCAGGGGTGGTTGGACCCGGCACAGCAGACCATCATATATGTGCAAGCGCAGTTCCTGAGAACAACTGCGGCAACGCCTGTTCCTCTCATCCGTAACTCAAAACGCAAATTCGTATATTCGCAGCGTTCCCAGAACAATACCTGCCGCGGCAGCTTCTATATATAAAATCCGCATGAACTACCAGAATACCCTTGCCTTTGCGCAGGAGCAAGACCAGAACGACCCGCTTTACCACTTCCGGGAGCGCTTTTACTATCCGCAGGTAAACAGGCACGACGCCATCTACCTCTGTGGCAATTCTCTCGGATTACAGCCAAAGTCAGCGCAGATGTACATCGACAATGAAATGTACAAATGGGCGAACCTAGCCGTGGAAGGCCATTTTAAGGGCGAGGAGCCCTGGGTGAACTATCACGAACTGCTGGCACCTGGTGCTGCCCGCGTGGTGGGAGCCAAAGAAAGCGAGGTGGTGATCATGAACCAACTGACCGTGAACCTGCACCTCATGCTGGTGTCGTTTTACCGGCCGCAGGGCAGGCGCTATAAGATCATCACCGAAGGAGGCGCTTTCCCTTCAGACCAATACGCCCTCGAAACACAAACCAAATTCCACGGCTATAACCCGGACGACGCGGTGATTGAGCTTTTCCCGCGCGAGGGCGAGCACACGCTGCGCACGGAGGATATTCTCCAAAGCATCCAAACGCATGCCGACGAGCTGGCGCTGGTGATGATGGGCGGCATTAACTACTACACCGGGCAGGTGTTCGATATGGAAACCATCACCAAGGCGGGGCATGCGGCAGGTGCTTTGGTTGGCTTTGACCTGGCGCACGCCGCCGGAAACGTGCCCCTGCGCCTGCACGACTGGGACGTGGATTTTGCCGTGTGGTGCACCTACAAATACCTCAACTCCGGCCCCGGCGGCACATCCGGGGTGTATGTGCACGAGCGTTTCGGCAACGACCCCTCCATTCCGCGCTTTGCCGGCTGGTGGGGCCACAACGCTCAGGAGCGCTTCCAGATGAAAAAAGGCTTCAAGCCGATGGAAGGCGCCGCGGGCTGGCAGCTGAGCAACGGGCAGATCCTGCCGATGGCCGTGCATCGCGCCTCCCTGGAGCTGTTCGATGAGGCCGGCATGGAAAATCTCCGAGCCAAAAGCGAGAAACTGACGGGTTACCTGGAGTTCCTGATCGATGACGTGGGGGTGGGAATGGAGGTGCTGGAGATGATCACGCCACGCGACCCGCAGGCTCGCGGCAGCCAGGTGTCGCTGCTGGTGAAAGAGCACTCCCGCATGCTGTTCGATCGGCTGATGGAAGCCGGCATTATCGTGGACTACCGGGAGCCCAACGTGATCCGGGTAGCGCCTGCGCCACTCTACAACAGCTTTGAGGAAGTGTACCGCTTCTCCGAGATACTGCATAAGTGCCTGCACGGCCAGTAACACCTGCGGGCATATAGCCGCCGCGGGCGAAGAAGCGTGTGTCCTGAATGAGCCGCTGCGGTTTCATTTTAGCCCGGGATGTGCTATTTTTGTACCGTATGCTGCTGAACGCAAAAAAATTAGGCTATTACTTCAGGTATCCGCTTATGGCGGTCATGCTGCTCTGGGCGCTCACGCTGCCCGGGCAGGAGGTAGAAGTCTACAGCCTTTTGTTTCATGGCAAAACTGCCGATTCAGCCGTTCAGGTAGTACCGGCACCTGGTGACGGGGCAGCGGTGCAAAAACAGCCCGTGCAGGCTTTTCAGGACGCCCGGGTATCTGCTTACCTGGTGCTCGACTTGCCGCAACTGGCCAAACTCCCCTTGCAGTTACTGGCTTTTGCCGCCCCCGCCGATGAGCCCATCCCTGCTTTTGCCAGAAGCGCTGCAGGAGCCAGACTATGCGCGCAGCTTCTGCCCGGGGCCATACAGCCCAACGCCCCTTAGTCTCCCCATCCGCTTCTTTTCTTTAAAGGCAACCGCATGGTTGCTTGCCTGGCTGTACTCATTTATACCATAACCTGCCAGGGAGGCAAAGTGCCTGCAGCACAAACCGCTTAGAAGTTGGGCGGGTCCCGCATGCTGCCGTGCCTCCATTTCTCATTTTACCGAGCCGCAGGCACGGCCTGCAAGCGCGTGTATCCCTGCGCGCTGAAAACTTTCACCTTTTTATATAGCACCATGACAAACTTTGCGATCGTCGCCACATGGGTGGCCATCATAGGAATGATTGGAGGCGTGCTGTCTCCAAAGAAGAGCCTCTTCTGGTATATGGGAGAGAAGACCAGAATCAACGCTTTCATTATCTATAGCTTTTTACTCCTGCTGTCGTTTATCCTTTTTGCCCTGACCGAATGAGCCTACCGGATGCATGCTCCCCTATATAGAGCACCGCCGGCAACCAAAGGAAAACTGGCAGGTACATCTCCGCATGGTCGGAGTTGCCCTTGTGCATTTATCCGGGGTCGGGGATGGGCGCGTCGCCCAAACTGGCAGCAGCCCTGGCACCTGTGCTACAGGCAGGGCGCAAAAAATAACACAGATTAACGTATATATTGTAAATTATGAATAGCTTATAGCATTTACTCTATAGGCTTTTTCAGTACCCAACCTTATTATATGACGCATTTACCGAATCTTATCACAGACTTAGGGCTGATACTCGTAGCAGCAGGCATTACCACCCTTCTCTTCAAGTGGCTGAAGCAGCCCCTGGTGCTGGGGTATATCATTGCCGGTCTGCTGGTGGGGCCGCACACCGCCCTTTTCCCCACCATTATCGAGACCGAGAACATAAACATATGGGCAGAGATCGGCGTGATTTTCCTGCTGTTCAGCCTGGGCCTGGAGTTCAGTTTCAAGAAGCTGGTGAAGGTCGGGGGCGCCTCCTCCATCATGGCCCTGGTGGAAGTGGTGGTGATGCTGCTGCTGGGCTACGTCACAGGCAAAATCCTGGGATGGTCCACCATGGACAGTATCTTCCTGGGCGGTATCCTGTCCATCTCCTCCACCACCATCATCATACGGGCGTTTGAGGAGCTGGGCGTGAAGTCGCAGCGGTTTGCGGGGCTGGTGTTCGGCGTGCTGATCGTGGAGGACCTGGTGGCGATCCTGCTGCTGGTGCTGCTCTCTACGGTGGCGGTGAGTCAGCAGTTTGCCGGGGCCGAGATGCTGGAGGCCGTCCTGAAGCTGGCCTTTTTCCTGCTGCTGTGGTTCCTGGCGGGCATTTTCATCATCCCGACCTTCCTTAGGAAGGCAAGCAAGCTGCTGAACGACGAAATGCTGCTGATCATATCCCTCGGGCTCTGCCTGCTGATGGTGATCCTGGCGGCGCAGGTTGGTTTCTCCCCGGCGCTGGGCGCGTTTATCATGGGCTCTATTCTGGCAGAGACGACGAAGGCCGAGAAGATCGAGCACCTGGTCGCCCCGGTGAAAGACCTCTTCGGCGCCATCTTCTTCGTGTCGGTGGGGCTCCTGATCAACCCGGAGACGCTAGTTACCTATGCCGGTCCGATCGCGCTCATCACGGTGGTGACGCTGGCGGGCAAGTTCCTGAGCATCACGAGCGGCGGCCTGGTGGCGGGGCAGGGGTTGAAGACGTCCATCCAGTCCGGCATGAGCGTTTCGCAGATCGGGGAGTTCTCCTTCATCATCGCCACGCTGGGCCTTACCCTCAACGTAACCAGCGATTTCCTGTACCCCGTGGCGGTGGCGGTCTCTGCCATCACCACGTTCACCACGCCCTATATGATCCGTCTTTCGGAGCCTTTGTACAAATCGGTGGAGGCCATGCTGCCCGATAAGTGGAAAGCCTCGCTGAGTGAGTACAGCTCAGGCGCGCAGACCATCTCCACAACAAGCGACTGGAGGCTGGTGCTGCGGTCATATGCGCTGAACCTGGTGATATACTCTGTCATCATCATCGGCATCGTCATGCTTTCTGCCCGGTTCGTGAACCCGCTTATAACAAAGAACGTGGTGCCCGGCAACCTGGGGGACCTTTTAACCACTGCCGTCACACTTGTTTTTATGGCGCCTTTCCTGTGGGCGCTGGCCGTGTACCACCCGCAGAAGGAGGCGATGGGGCGTATATGGGCGAACAAGAACTACCGCAGCCTGATCATCGTGCTGGAGTTTTCCCGTATCGTCATTGCCATCCTGTTCATTGGCTTCCTGCTCCACCAGTTTTTCTCTGTGCAGGTCGCTATTGTAGTGGGCCTGGTCATAGTTGCTTTGCTGGCTGTTTTCTCCCAGAAGATCCAGGATTTTTATATCCGGATCGAGACCCGCTTCATGAATAACCTGAATGCCCGCGAGATCAGCGACGCCGCCAAAATGCACCACACGCTTACGCCCTGGGATGCCCACCTGACCAGCTTTGATGTCTCGCCGGAGTCCGCAGTTGCCGGTAAAAGCCTCGTGGAGCTGCAGATCAGGGAAGTATATGGCGTAAACGTGGCCGTGATAGAGCGGGGCAGGCGCACGATTACGGCGCCTACGCGTAACGAGCGTATATTGCCCGGAGACCGTATCTATGTTTTCGGCACGGATGACCAGATGGAGACCTTCAGGCAGCTGATGGAGGCCGAGGTGGAGCTGGAAATGAACGGGCAGCACGACAAAGAGGACATCCGGCTTCAGAAGCTGCTGGTAACAGCCGGCTCTCCCCTGCTGCACACCACCATACGCGAGGCGGGGGTGCGGGAGAAGACAAAAGGCCTGATCGTCGGCGTCGAGAAGAATGGCCGCCGCATCCTCAACCCTGATTCTAACCTGGTGTTCGAGGAGGGGGATATCGTCTGGATTGTCGGCAGCCCCTGGCGGATCAGCAAGCTCGAGGCAGCCAGGCAGGAGAATGTCTCGTAACCGTGATGCCGCAGCTACCGGTAGCTGCCATCAGGAGCAGTCCTTTTATACCGGGGGATGACAGGAGGATGAAAAACTAACGTTGTATGCGAAGAATTGAGCACTGGATTGAAGAGGCGATAGGTTTGCCCGCTGCCGCGCAGGAAAACATTGTATTCTCTGTGGTCGTGTTGGCGGGGCTCTGGATCATCAGCCGGCTGCTGCTGCGCGTTGCCTCTCAGCGACAGACAGACTCCCGGAAGCTGTACCAGTGGAAGAAGACAACCAACTATGTGGTGACGGGGCTGGGCATCATCCTCCTGGCCAATATCTGGTTCGAGGGCTTTCAGTCCATTGCCACCTTCCTGGGGCTGCTTTCTGCGGGCCTGGTGGTGGCGCTCCGAGACCCGATCATGAATATGTTTGGCTGGGTGTTCCTGATCTGGAAGCGCCCTTTCAAGGTAGGGGACAGAATCAAGATACAGGAGTACACGGGCGATGTGATTGATATCGCCTTTTTCCAGTTCTCCCTCAACGAGCTCGGGCAGTGGGTAGACTCGGAGCAGGCGACAGGGCGCGTAGTACACGTGCCAAACAGCTTTGTCTTTACGCAGGCGCAGACGAACTATAACTACGCGTTCCCTTTTCTGTGGAATGAGATACAGGTGCAGATCACCTTCGAGAGCAACTGGCAGAAAGCCAAGGCCATGTTGCAGGGCGTTGCCAACCGGTGCTCGGTGGCGCTCAGCGAATCAGCAGAGCAAATGGTGAGGCGGGAGTCGCAGCGGCACCTTATTTTCTACCAGAATTTTCAGCCGAAGGTATATACCAAAGTCCGGGAAAACGGCATCCAACTCACCATCCGCTACCTCTGCAACCTGAACGGCCGCCGCGACAGCGAGAATCAGATATGGGAAGAGGTGCTGGACTTGTTCAGGAAGTCTCCCGACATCCATTTTGCCTACCCAACCACGCGCTTTTACCAGTCTGCGGAGGACCAGCAGCAGGACAAGCAGGACGAGAAGCCTATATAGGCGAAAAGCCTATATATAGCGCGTGCCTTTTCCCGCCCGCAGGCTTTTCGCCCGTACTTTTTCCTCCTCGCCACGCCAACTTTCACCGTTGGTGTGCTTCCGGGCGCCCGGCTGTTATAAAGTCGGATCACAAAATCAGCCAACAAAGCGCGGACTACGTAGTTATCCCTATCCTTGGCAAAAATACTGGCCTGTAGCAACCACAGCAGGGCAGGTGCGGCAAATGCTATCTTAACGGAGAAAACAGAAATGAATGATTATATAGTAGCCTTGACCGTTATCGGTTTAGCGGCTCTTTCTATGGCCTGGGTTCCGAGCCTGCTGGAGAAGACACCCTTCTCCTACCCGATTGTTTACCTGTTGCTGGGCATGCTCATTTACCTGCTGCCACTGGGGCTGCCTTCTCCGGACCCGATCTGGCAGGAGAACTATGTGGTGCGGCTCACTGAAATCAGCGTGATTATATCGCTGATGGGAACAGGCCTTAAGATCAGGCGGAAGTTTGGTTTGAAGAGATGGCGGATCCCGCTTCGGCTGGTGAGCATCACCATGCTGCTGAGCATTGCGGCCATCGCGCTCTTAGGGTGGAGCGTGCTGGGCTTTTCGGTGGCCGGTGCCGTTTTGCTGGGTGCCGTGCTCGCCCCCACCGACCCGGTGCTGGCAGAGCAGGTGCAGGTTGGCCCCCCCGACGATGAGGAGGAGGATGTCGTGCGCTTCTCGCTGACGGCCGAGGCCGGGCTGAACGACGGTTCGGCTTTCCCGTTTACCTGGCTGGCCATCGTGCTTGCCGCATCGGTCGGGGCCGACGGCGGCTGGTTTACAGACTGGCTGTTACGCGACCTGCTGTATAAGATTGTCGTGGGGGTGGGAGTGGGTTACCTAATCGGGCGCGGCCTTGCGTGGCTGATTTTTACGCTTCCCAAGAAATCAGGCTTCCCGAGGGCGCAGCATGGCTTCCTGGCGCTTTCTGCTACGTTTTTAACCTACGGGGTAACGGAACTGCTGCATGGCTATGGCTTTATTGCCGTGTTTGTGGCGGCGCTTGCCCTGAGTGGGGTCGAGGAGGAGCACGAGTATAACGTAGAGATGCACGACTTTGTGAACCAGATAGAGCGCATCATCATGGTGGTGCTGCTGGTTTTGTTTGGAGGCAGTCTCGTGACCGGAATCCTGGAATACCTTACCTGGCAAGGTGCCCTGATCGGTTTGGCGTTTCTCTTTGTGATCAGGCCGCTTACGGCCTTGCCGAGCCTGCTCGGCACCTACTCTACCCCAAAAGAGAAATTAGCGATCTGTTTCTTTGGCATCCGGGGAATCGGCTCGTTCTATTACCTTTCCTTTGCCCTGGATAGTGTAGGATTCCCGGAAGCCAACGAGCTGTGGTCTGTGGTCGCGTTTATCGTAATGGTGTCCATTTTACTGCATGGCGTCACCGCCACCAAAGCGATCAGGACGCTGGACCATGAGCGCAAGGTAAGCGGCCGGCCGATCCCTGCATCAGACCAAACCCCGGATGAAATTTTCTGAGAAGCACCAGCCAAGCGTCAGATATCCCAAATGCAAGCGATAGCAATCCTGTGCAAACGTTAGACATACCCGATGCCGAGCTATACTATGATCCCCACTTTCTGAAACAGGAAGAGGCCGATGCTTATTTTCTGCGGCTGGAGCGTGAGATAAGCTGGCAGCAGGAGAGCATCAGGATGTTCGGCAAAGAGCTGCCCATGCCGCGCCTCACGGCCTGGTACGGCGACAAAGCCTACACCTACTCCGGGTTATATAACGCCCCGAAGCCGTGGGTGCCGGTGCTGCAGGAGCTGAAGGATCGGGTGGAGCAGGCCAGCGGCCATATATATAACAGCGTGCTCCTGAACTTCTACCGCCACGGCAACGATAGCATGGGCTGGCATGCGGACGATGAGGCTGCGTTGGGAGACGAGCCGGCCATCGCCAGCCTGAGCCTTGGCGGCGAGCGTAGGTTCAGCCTGAAGCACCGCGCCCGCCAGGACCTCAAACCGGTGCATATAACCCTGGCGCACGGCAGCCTGCTGCTGATGCAGGGCCCGACGCAACACCACTGGCTGCACCACATCCCGAAGACCAAACGCCCCGTACAACCACGCATCAACCTTACCTTCCGGCGCGTGAAAGCATAGCAGGCTTTGCCATTCCGGGCCGGAAACCGTTACTTTACAGCGTGAAGCGGCCGTGGGCCCTGCATCTATATGAGCGAGAAAAAGAACATTGCCATTATGGGAGCCGGTTTGGTGGGCTCGTTGCTGTCGTTGTACTTGGCCAAGCGCGGCCACAAAGTGGACCTGTACGAGCGCCGCCCCGACCTGCGCACCACCGTAGTGGACGGCGGCCGCTCCATTAACCTTGCTCTCAGCGACCGCGGCTGGCGCGCCCTCAAAGGCATCGGCATTGAGGAGGAGGTGCGCAAAGTGGCCATCCCGATGCGCCGCCGCGTGATGCACGACGAGCAGGGCAACCTCACCTTTCAGCCCTACGGCAAAGAGGGCCAAGCTATATACTCCGTCTCGCGGGGCGGGCTGAACGTGGCGCTGATGAACCTCTCGGAGCCCAACCCGGACATTACCTTTCACTTCAGCCGGCAGGCCCTGGATGTGAACCTGCGCACCAACGAGGTGCAACTGCGCAACCTGGAAACGGGCGAATCAGAAACCGTGCAGCCCGACCTGCTTTTCGGGGCCGATGGGGCTTTCTCGGTGGTGCGGGGCGCGATGCAGAAAACCGAGCGCTTCAATTATGAGCAGCACTACCTCGAATACGGTTACAAGGAGCTGACCATTCCGGCCACGGCAGCAGGTGGCTGGGCCATCGAGAAGAACGCGCTGCATATATGGCCGCGCGGCAACTATATGATGATCGCGCTGCCCAACCTGGACGGCAGCTTCACCTGCACGCTGTTTTTCCCTTACGAAGGCGAGCGCTCTTTTGCCTCCATAAAAAACGGAGATGACTTACTGGCCTTTTTTAAGGGAGTGTTTCCGGATGCCGTGCCGCTGATGCCGGGCCTTGTTGCCGAATATTTCGAAAACCCGGTCGGCTCGCTGGTGACGGTGAAGTGCTTCCCGTGGAGCTTCGCAGGCAAATCGCTGTTGATCGGCGATGCCAGCCATGCGGTGGTGCCGTTTTACGGGCAGGGCATGAACGCCGGTTTCGAAGACATCACGGTGCTGGACCAGATGCTGGAGGCTTTTGAAGGGGATGATTGGGAGGGGCTTTTCCACCGGTTCGAGCGCCGCCGCAAACCTGACGCCGACGCCATCGCCGACCTGGCGGTGCTGAACTTTATCGAGATGCGCGACAAGGTGGCCAACCCGCGCTTCCTGCTCCGCAAAAAGGTGGAGGGCAAAATCTCAGAGCAATACCCCGACAGGTGGATCCCGCTTTACTCCATGGTCACCTTCACCGACCTGCCGTATTCCTACGCCCTCGAAACCGGCATGAAGCAGGAAAAGATCATGAAGAAGGTGATGAAGCACATCAATACCCTGGAAGACTATGATAGCCCGGAGGTGCAGCAACTGCTGGAGAAACAGCTGGTGCAGAAAGAGAAACTCAAGCCCTACAGGGGGTAGCGCCTATCTCCAGGTTATATATAGCTTAGTTTGTGGTATATAGATGGTGTCCTTTCGTGGTATGTAGAGTCGTTGCGGGCACTTCAGAAAGCAATGTTTACGAGTATATAGATGCGGGTTAAAGGAGCGCATTTATATAAACCGGGAGCAGGAGGCACGTATCTCAGTATGAGCTCCTGCCAGAAAATTTACGTAGTTCAGGTACTGTTTTCAACTTCACCCTGCAAACCGCAAGCGCACCGGAAGTATATATAACACATGCTTGCCTTACTGCCTTTGGAGGCTGCTGCACAACTATTTTGCTGAAAGTAGAGTATAAGGCGGGAGGTAAGAGCATCGGAACCTGCTTTTACCCACAGATTTATCCATCCTGTAATTATTAAAATCCAGAACTTTATGAACTTCATGAATAAATTGAAAGGGGCAGCGATAGCTGCGCTCGTGATTGGCTTTACTGTTTTCGGCACAACCGCCGTGGCGCAGCAGGCCACGCCACCCGCACAGCAGCAGGGGGCAGCACCGCAGGACTTCTCTGATGCCGACCTGAAGCAATTTGCTGATGCCAGCAGCCGCCTGATGGCGCTGCAGCAGGAAGGCGAGAAGACGATGATGGGCATCCTGGAGGAGGAAAAGCTAAGCGTTGAGAAGTTTAACGAAATGGCGCAGGCGCACCAGCAGCAGAAGCTGGCCGAAGTGGGCGCCACCGCAGAGGAAATGGCTTCCTTTAACAAAGCGGCGCAGCGCATGATGGAGCTGCAGCCGGCCATGCAGAAAGACGTGGAAACCGCCATCCAGAAAGACGGCATGACGCTGGAAAAATATGAGCAGATCATGATGGTGTACCAGCAGGACCCGTCGCTGCAGGAGCGGGTAAACAAACTGATGGGGCAGTAGCAGGCTGTTCCTATATATAAAAGGCCCCGCCGGTGCTCACCGGCGGGGCCTTTTATATATAGGAACAGCCTGCACTTATGGCTGCTTCTGCTCTTTTGGCTCTTCCTGGCCGTGGGCAAACTCCATGATGCGGAATGTCCTGGCCTTGCGGTCGTAGTAGCCGTAGTGCAGCTTGTCGCCGTAGCGGTACACGGTCTTAAACTCGGGCTCCGGCTTCAACTCCTCCTCAAAGTGCTCGATCTTCTCCTGCAACACCTGTGCCTCGGCCTCGTTCACCTTTGTCAGGTTGTCGGCGCTGAGCACAGACCGGAAGTAGGTGCTGGTGCCCGGGCCTGAGCTAAAGCCGCCGCCCTGGCCATATGGGTCGTAGAAGTAGCGGCTGTAGTACGGCGAGTTCAGGTAGTAGCTCGGGATGTTATAGGCCGGTGTCCAGCGGCCCGGTACCATCATCAGGCCGCGCGACGTCCGCACGTAGCGGTCAGGGGTGCGCACCATGCGGCTCCTGTCGTCCATGCCGCTGCGCTCTGCCGGCGCCTTGTAGGAGCCAATCGTCAGTTGCAGGGTGCTGTCGCTGAAGGCATCCACGGTAATGGCCGGTACGCCATCCGCCAGGCTCTTCATCACCTTCGACGTTTTCTCGATCACTGTCTTGTCTGGTGAGAAGATGGCCTTCGCACCGCGCTGCTGCACGGGCGTGGATTTGATGGCAATCTCCTCGTCGCCGGAGTAAGTGTATTCCTTGATCGGCTTCAGGGTGTTGAAATCGAAGGCTGTCAGCTTAAACTCGTCTTTCTCCATGTTCACCCGGAACAGCTTGTCCTGGAACAGGAAAGAATTGAAGGTGGGGGAGTTGCGCTGGTCAAGCGCAGGCAGCGTGCGGTACTCCGTCTCGCCGGTTTCCCAGTCGAGGGCCAGAATCTCGGTCGTCGCTTTGTTCTTTTCGCTGCCTTTCAGGTCAAACCCGTCGAAGATCATGTAGATCTTCCCGTCCCGGATGTAAATCTTGCTGCGGTGATGGCCGGTGAACACGTTGTGCTCAATGTCGTCGCTCACATAAATCAGGTCTTCCTCACGGGCATAGCGGTCGCGGGTGCGGGGCAGGTTTGGCTTAAACACGCGGTGCTCCAGGCGCGCCACTTCCTCGTCATTGTCACGGTAGAGGTGCAGGTTGTTGTCGCGGTCAGTGTAGAGCATGTAGAAATGCTCATCGTTGCCAAAGCCCCCCAGGAACTCCGTGTTGCGCTCTACCTGCAGCTGCTCGTCCTGCATGCTGCGGAAGGCGCCCGTCCTGCGGTTCACGGCAAAGGGGCGCACATATTCGCGTCGCCCGTTGGTGTAGCGGCTGTAGAAGACAAATTCCTCATCGGTTACGCGGGTGCCCAGTATCTGCGGCTCCTGCGAGAAGCGGTACGGGATCTCGTGCTGCGCCAGCCGTTCGCCGTTCGGCGAGAGCAGGGCGATGTTCACTCGGCCGTTCTGATAAAAATAAATACACACGTTGCCGCTCTCGTCTGCCACCGTTACAAGATCCTCGGCGCGGTTCATTGGTAATTCTATATTGGCAAACTCTTTCTGGGCATTGGCCACGGTGGCGAAGGCACCCATCAAGAGCAGGCTCAGGAATATTTTGCGCATGGTATAAGGGTTTAGTTTATATAAACGTACAACGTGCAAATTTTTGGCCAAAGTATACAAAATCAGTGGCTAAGATAATATTTTTTCTTGCAGATAGGTGATGTTTGTCTGATGTTATGGCTCGGGCGCCAGCGTGCCCTGCCTGCAGCTTCTGCCCGGCAATAAAGGGAGGAGGCCCGACAGTGTTATTTATTATCTTTCTATTATATTAGTGGTGCTTAATATATATAACCAGCATATGTAGCTGCTACTGAAACAAACTAAAACCGCTAACTATGTTCAAAAAACCATTCTCTTTCAAAGGGAGAATCAGAAGAACCGAGTATGGTCTTTCCCTCGTTTTATATACTATCATCTTGTACATTGTTAGCGAAGGCATCGAGGCTAGAGGTGCCGCATTTGCTGCAGGGATTTTATATATCCCTTTGATATGGTTCTTCCTAGCACAGAGTGCCAAAAGGTGCCACGACAGAGGCAATACTGGTTGGTTCCAGATCATTCCTTTTTACTTTTTCTGGATGCTGTTCGCTTCAGGCGATGAGGGAAATAACAGGTTCGGACTAAATCCTAAAAGGGGATTAGCCGTTGGTGTAGATGCAGAAGCGCTATAGTGCCACCGTCGTCTGGTGGGAAAGGCGGCGGGCCAAACGCATTACTTCCTGAACCTGGCGGAAATCAGGGAGATGTTTTAAAACTTATATAAACAAAGAAGCCCGGCCATATTATATATAGCCGGGCTTCAGAAAGCCTATATAAAGCTCCCTTTATATATAGCAGTCGCCTAAAACTCGGCGTTCTGCGGCGTGCGCGGGAACGGGATCACGTCGCGGATGTTGCCCATGCCCGTCACGAACTGCACCATGCGCTCGAAACCCAGGCCAAAGCCAGCGTGCGGACAGCCCCCGAAACGGCGCGTGTCGAGGTACCACCACAGGTCGTCCTCGTGTATGCCCACGCCTTTCATGCGCTCCACCAGCAGCTCCAGGCGCTCCTCCCGCTGCGAGCCACCCACGATCTCGCCGATGCCCGGCGCCAGGATGTCCATGGCAGCCACGGTTTTGCCGTCGTCGTTCAGGCGCATATAGAAGGCTTTGATGTCCTTCGGGTAATCCGTTACGATCACCGGCTTCTTGAAGTGCTTCTCCACCAGGTAGCGCTCGTGCTCGCTTTGTAGGTCGATGCCCCAGCTCACGTCATACTGGAATTTCTTTTTCTTGTAGTGGTTCGAGTTCACCAGAATGTCGATGGCCTCGGTGTAGGTCACGCGCTCAAAGTCGTTGCCCACCACGAACTCCAACTTCTCCAGCAGGGTCATTTCCTGGCGCTCCTGCTGCGGCTTGTTCTTGTCTTCCTCAGCCAGGCGCTGCCCCAGAAACTCGATGTCCTCGCGGTTGTTTTCCAGCGCGTAGCGGATGATGTACTTGATAAACTCCTCGGCCAGGTCCGCGTTCATCTTCAGGTCGTAGAAGGCCATCTCCGGCTCGATCATCCAGAACTCGGCCAGGTGGCGCGTGGTGTTGGAGTTTTCGGCCCGGAACGTGGGGCCGAAGGTATAGATATCGCTGAAGGCCATGGCTGCCAGCTCACCCTCCAACTGACCCGACACGGTCAGGTTGGTGGCCTTGCCGAAGAAGTCCTCCGCATAGTTTACCTGCCCATCCTCAGTGCGCGGCGGGTTGATCGGGTCCAAGGTGGTTACCCGGAACATCTCGCCCGCACCCTCCGCGTCGGAGGCGGTAACAATGGGCGTGTGCATATACACAAAGCCCTTCTCGTTGAAGAACCTGTGCACGGCAAAGGCCAGGGCGTTGCGCACCCTGAAAACGGCACCGAAGGTGTTGGTGCGGAAGCGCAGGTGCGCGATCTCGCGCAGGAACTCCAGCGAGTGTGCCTTCTTCTGCAGCGGGTAGGTCTCTGGGTCGGCCTTGCCCAGCACCTCGATGCTGCTCGCCTGCACCTCAAAGGCCTGCCCCTTGCCCTGCGAGGCCACCAGCTCGCCGGTCACGGCAATGGCAGCGCCGGTCGTCACGTCCTTCAGGGCCTCCTCGCTGAACTTCTCCGCATCGGCCACTACCTGTAAATTATGTATCGTGGAGCCGTCGTTCACGGCGATAAAGCTCACAAACTTGTTGCCGCGCTTGGTGCGCACCCAGCCTTTCAGCAGTACTTGTTTGCCTGCCTCGGCACCCGTTAGCAGGTCTTTTACTTTTGTGCGTTGCATGTGTAAGGTTGTTATGGCCTTCAATTGCTGAAGGTATAGGTTCTTAGATTATATGCGTATCACGACGCACGTATCACGTATCAGGAGTTCCCAAATATAAGATCGGTGTTGATTTGACATATAAGTAGAGGTCCGGATCAAGCGATTTTATACCTCAAAAGCCTTTTCTCCTTTGTCTAAAGTTCTTTTGTCCTGATACGTGATACGTGCATCGTAATACGCAATACTTGTGTCTGTTCGAAAACCTCCCAAAGTAACGATATTTTAACCTTTTTTGTAAATGCGAGTAAAATTATCCTAAATTTGGAGGTGCACATAACCGCACGTTTTTTCTTTAAAAACTATGCAGCGACTCGATTTAAGACAACTTTTGTCCCAGAAGTTATCGCCGCAGCAGATACAATTTATCAAGCTGCTGCAGATACCTACTGTGGAGTTGGAGGCGCGCATTAAAGAAGAAATGGAGATAAACCCCGCCCTGGAAGAGGGGCGGGAGGAGCCTGCCGAAGACTTCAATGACGCACAGGAGGAGGAATACGGGGAGGACGAGTACGGCAAGGAGGATGAAGTCGACATCAACGACTACCTGAACGACGACGAGATCAGCGGCTACAAAATGCAGGGCGACCGCGGCGGCGATGAGGAAGAACGGGAAATGCCGATCGCCATGACCTCCTCGCTCACTGACTCACTGATGGACCAGCTGGGCTTCCTGAGCCTCGACGACAGGCAGTATGCCATCGGCATGCAACTGATCGGCAGCATCGACCACGACGGATACATACGCCGCGACCTGTACGCCATCGTCAACGACCTGGCTTTCTCGCAGAACATCGAAACGACGGAGGAGGAGGTGGAGCAGGTGCTGCACATGATCCAGACGTTTGACCCCGCCGGCATCGCCGCCCGGGACCTGCCCGAATGCCTGCTGCTGCAGCTGGGTCGCCGGGAGCAGGACCAGACCACACTGCTGGCCGAGCGCATCATCCACGAGGCGTTCGACGAATTCTCGAAAAAGCATTACCAGAAAATCCAGAGCCGGTTCAACATTTCGGAAGACGAGCTGAAGAAGGCCGTGGACCTGATCATCAAACTCAACCCAAAGCCGGGCGGCGCCGGTGCCGGCATGACGCGGGTGCAGTACATCATCCCCGACTTTATCCTCACCAACGACAACGGCCAGCTGCAGCTGTCGCTGAACTCGCGCAACGCCCCGGACCTGCGCATCAGCCGCTCTTACTCCGAGATGTTCGACGCCTACGACAAGTCAGACAAGAAGGACAAGAAGCTGAAGGAGACGGTGACGTTCGTGAAGCAGAAGCTGGATGCGGCCAAGTGGTTTATCGATGCCATCCGGCAGCGCCAGAACACGCTGCTGCGCACGATGGAAGCCATCATCAAATACCAGCACGACTTCTTCCTGGAGGGCGACGAGAGTGAGCTGCGCCCGATGATCCTGAAAGACATTGCAGAGGAAATCGGGATGGATATATCCACTGTGAGCCGCGTGGCCAACAGCAAAGCCGTGCAGACGGAGTTTGGTATATACCCGCTCAAGTATTTCTTCTCCGAGGGCATCGCCACCGACTCCGGCGAGGACGCCAGCAGCCGCGAGGTGAAGCACATCCTCAAAGAGATCATCGAAGCCGAGAACAAGCGCAAGCCACTCTCCGACGAGAAGATCGAGAAGATGCTGAACGACAAAGGCTACAACATCGCCCGCCGCACGGTAGCCAAATACCGCGAACAGCTGAACATACCAGTGGCGCGCCTGCGGAAGGAGCTGTAGCCGCCGAAAGCCTGCAGCATCAGCCCTGTTAATATATAAACCAGCGACAAGCAACTCAAACAGCCTGCTGGTGCAGGCACTGTTTTAAGCTCATATTTCAAGCGCTTATCAGATGAAAACCGAAAAGGAAAAAATGCTCTCAGGCGAGTTGTATGACGCACTCGATAAACAGCTTTCGGAGGAAAGGCTGCGGACACGGCTTCTCATTAAGGAGCTGAACGACACCAGGGAAGACCAGGTAGAAAAGCGAACCCGTATTTTGAACGACCTGATCCCGAATTCAGGCGAGGGCCTGTGGCTGCAGCCGCCTTTTTACTGCGATTACGGAACGAACATGCAGTTAGGGGAGAAAGTGTTCTTCAACTTCAATTGCGTGGTGCTGGATGTGATGCAGGTGACCATTGGCAGCAGGACACTGTTCGGCCCGAATGTGCAGATATATACGGCGACGCATCCGGTAAACTACAAAGAGCGGGCGACAGGGCTTGAATTTGCCAAGCCGATTGCCATCGGGGAAGATGTATGGGTAGGCGGCAGTGTGGTGATCTGCCCTGGCGTAACGATAGGCGACAGAACAGTGATCGGGGCCGGAAGCGTGGTGACCAAAGACATCCCTTCCGATGTGTTTGCCGCCGGCAATCCGTGCAAGGTAATCCGGCATTTGGAAGAATAGGAAGTAGCGCAGCCGGGAAAGCAGGGCACCCGCCGCTTTGCCGACGTTGCGGGCGCCACCGAAGCGCTTCTTTTATTCCTGTGCAGGCAGCTTCCGTTATATATACAACCGGCCATGAAAATATCTTTTGAGGAGTTAATGGCGCAGTTTGAGCGCGTGCTGTTACAGCTGGGCTTTCCGGCGGAAAGAGCAGCCCTGTGCGCCCGTATTTTTGCCGAGAACAGCAGAGACGGCGTGTACTCGCATGGCCTGAACCGCTTCCCGGTGTTTGTGCAGATGGTGAAAGACGGTCTGATTGCCGTGGGCGCAGAGCCTGAAAAGGTGGCGCAAAATGGCGTGACGGAGCAGTGGGACGGCCACCTGGCACCCGGCATGTACACTGCTACCAAAGCCATGCAACGGGCCATCGCCCTGGCCAAAGAGAACGGTATGGGCTGCGTGGCCGTCCGGAACACCAACCATTGGATGCGCGCCGGCGCCTATGGCTGGCAGGCCGCAGACGCCGGCTGTATCGGGATCTGCTCCACCAACACCATCGCCAACATGCCGCCCTGGGGGGGCACGGACCCGCGCTTGGGCAACAACCCCCTCGTGATTGCCGTGCCGCGCAAAGAAGGACACATTGTGCTGGATATGGCGATGTCGCAGTTCTCGTACGGCAAGCTGCAGGAGTATGAACTGAAGGGGAAAGAACTTCCGGTGAACGGCGGCTACGACGAGAACGGTGAACTGACCAAAGGCCCTGCGAAGATCCGAGCGACAGAGCGGACCCTGCCGATCGGGTTCTGGAAAGGCTCGGGGCTGTCGCTGGTGCTGGATGTGCTGGTCGCCTCCCTGAGCGGGGGACGCACGGTAGGGGAGATCACCGCAGGCGGGAACGAGGCCGGCGTCTCGCAGTTTTTCATGTGCATCAACGCCGACCATATAGACCAGTCCATCAGTGAGCGCATCATACAGTACACCAAAACCAGCGGATTGCTAGATGGCGAGGGGGAGGTCCGGTACCCGGGGGAAAGCGCTCTGGCCACCCGGCGCAGAAACGAGCAGGAGGGCATCCCGGTGAATGCGCAAATCTGGGGGCAGGTCCTCGCCCTTTAATTTTGCCTCAGCTTATATATAACCTGCCCTGTTATCCACAGGTAAGCCTGTGGATAACAGGGCAACCTAGCCTGTATAAAACAAAGCGGCGCTGTTGCTTGTATAGCCTACTAATGAACTGAGGTGCTATATGGCATTGATTCTTAACTTATATTCCGTAATCTGTACTTGATAGTGAACCGTACGCTTGCGCAGGTGTTGTCGGTGGCTTTTCACCCGCTGCTGCTCCCGACTTACCTTTTTGCAGTTATCCTGTATTACATGCCTGCGTCTACCCTGACGCTTCCTTTCCAGGTAAGGTGGGTAGTGCTGGCTATGATCTTTTTCACCACGTTTATTCTTCCGGGTGCCGCAGCGTACAGTATGGTGCGCCTCGGCCACCTCGACTCGGTACACATGGACAAGCGCGAGCAGCGCGGGCTGCCCCTGCTGTTTACGGGCGCCTGCTACGCCGTTACTGCCTATCTCCTGCAACGCGAAGCCGCCTTCGATGCGCTTTTTTATTTTGTGATGGGCATCATCGCCGCCTCTGTTTTCCTGACTTACATCATCTCGCTGTTCTGGAAGATAAGCGCGCACAGCATCGGAATGGGCGGCGGCCTGGGGCTCTTGCTGGTCCTGAACTGGCTTGCCCCGGAGGCCAGGATGGTGACGCCCGTCGCCATCGGGATAATGCTGTCGGGGGCGGTGCTCACGGCGCGGCTGTCGCTGCATGCGCATACGCCGGCCCAGGTGTACGCAGGGTTTATAAGCGGGCTGCTGCTCCCCATTGCCGCTGCCCTTTCAGGGTTGTGAGACCGGTGCCGTCTTCCTGTGCTGTCGCTCCGCGAAAGGAGGCGGAAGCGCATGCGGCTTGCGGCAAAGGGGCTTTTTGCTAACTTTACTTCCTATAACCAACGCAGACACAGATGACCTACGAGTGCTTACTATATGGCGTGGCGGACGGCGTTGCGACCATCACCTTAAACAGGCCGGACGTTTTCAACGCTTTCAACGACCAGCAGAGCTACGACCTGCAGGACGCCCTGAAGCAGGTGGCCCGCGATGAGCGCGTGCGCGTGGTGGTGCTGACGGGTGCCGGGAAGGCTTTTTGCTCTGGCCAAGACCTGAAAGCCATCGCCGGTGCCAGCAAGCGCGACCTGTCTGAGTCGCTGGAGAAGCGCTACAACCCGATTATCCGCGCCATGCGCGGCCTGCCCAAGCCCATCATATGCAGGCTGAACGGCGTGGCGGCCGGCGCCGGCTGCTCGCTGGCGCTGGCCTGCGACCTGGTTGTGGCATCGTCTGCAGCCAGCATGATCGAGGTGTTCGTGAACGTGGGCCTGGTGCTGGACTCCGGCTCTTCTTTTTTCCTGCCGCGCGCCGTGGGCTCGCTCAAGGCCTTCGAGCTGAGCACACTCGGCTCCAAGGTGTCGGCGGGGGAAGCGCTGCAGCTAGGCCTGGTAAACCAGGTAGTGGCGCCGGAGGACCTTGATGCCGCCGTGGCCGAGCTCGCTGCCAGATACGCTGCCGCGCCTACCAAAGCCATTGGCCTGATGAAAAAGATGCTGAACAAATCCTTCAGCTCTACATTGGACGAGATGCTGGACTACGAGGCATACTGCCAGAAAATTGCCGGGAACTCAGCAGACTACAAAGAGGGCGTAGCCGCTTTCAACGAAAAACGGAAGCCACTTTTCAAGGGGGAGTGACTTTCGCAGCTTATTTAAGCCGCTGATACCTGCATTTCTGACGGTTATTTTTCGTCTTTCATATAAGCATTTATCCACAGGTATATATCCACAATCAAAAAGCAAAGGCCATCTTCTTTCACAGGAAATGGCCTTTGCTTTTTAGCGCATTAGATCAGAAGGAGTAGCCCACCGATAGATTCAGCTGCGGCATCGGCACCACGAAAATGGCCGAATTGTCTTCTGCCACCACAGCGTGCCCTATGATATTATCGGTCAGCAGTTCGGCTGCGTTATTCGCAAGCGCATACTTTACGCGGCCACCCAGTGCGCCGGCAACTTCCGCCGTCAGGTGGTCCGAGAGCTTAAACTGCACGCCAAGCTGGTAGCTCAGGTCCAGCGAGTTCTGGTACAGGCGGCCAACAAAACGGTAGCCCGGGCTGTCGGGGTTCTGCTCCGGCAGTCCGAACACATCCTCCTCAAACACCATAAACCGGTACCCGAAAACAAAACCGTGGAAGAACCCGAACGGCTGGCCCTTTCCCTTGTTTGAATATTTGCGCTGGCTCATCCTAAAACCGGCTCCCTGCACACGCGTATCCTCCGGAAGCCACTCGTCGCCGTTCAGGTAAGTGCGGTATATATAGCTCACAGCGATTTCGTTGGAGACGCGCTCGGTGCGCAGCTTCTCATAAGAGAGGGAAATCTCCCCCAGCTGGAGGGGGCTTACTTTCAGCACACGGTCATGGGCCGGGTCTATCTCCTGAAAATCGCCCTCGTCCTGCCCCTGCGCTTGCAGGAGCGGCATCCACAGCAGCACTACGATCGTTAGCAGCCGGATTAAAAGGTTCTCCTTTTTCGTATATGGTTTCATAAGTGGTTTTATTGGGCGTGTGAGGATATAAACGTTCAGGGATGAGAGGATTATAACCATATACGTATTTCTATATATAGCGGGTTGCCACCCGGACTGGTTTAGTAGCCTGTATAGGCTTGGACGTTAAGTTCGGGCCAGCTTTGTTAACTCAGGCCTGCGGCAGGCGTATACTTATTCTACGATACAATATTCAGGATCTAACGACATGACAGCTATGAAAAATTTAGTAAGAACCGGATTTATACTAGGCGCTTTCCTTTTTGGGATGGCGTCTTGTAACCAGCAAGGGGCCGTAGAAGAGGCGCAGGAAGCAAACGAGGAGATGGCCGACGACACAGCCATGGAAGACGAGACAGAAGAAATTTCTGAGTTCATGACCAAGGCGGCCAGCGGCGGCATGATGGAAGTAGAGCTTGGCAAGCTGGCGCAGCAGCAGGCGCAGAACCAACAGGTGAAAGATTTCGGGACGATGATGGTGACAGACCACAGCAAGGCGAATGACGAACTGAAGACGCTTGCCGCGAGCAAGAACATCGTGCTGCCGGACAGCATGGGCGAGGCCCATATGGATCATGTGGAGGAGCTGCGCGATAAAAAAGGCGCTGAGTTCGACGAGGCTTACATGGACCTGATGGTGAGCGACCACGAGGAAGACGTGAACATGTTCGAGGAGGCATCAAACAACCTGCAGGACGCGGAGGTAAAGGCCTTCGCGGTTAAAACGTTGCCGGTTCTGCAGCAGCACCTGGACCAAGCCCAGATGATCGACAGCACCATGGAAGCAACAGAATAGCCAATGCACCGGTTTACGCGTTACCATAATTGATAGATACTGCAGGCTTTAAGTCATCAGGGATATGCGTAAAAGCATCTGTAAGTGATATCTTGCAGATGCTTTTATACTAATTACCACCATATAAACTATACACTATGAGACGATCACTACTGACGGGACTCGTTGCCACCGCCCTCTTGCTCACCACCGCCTGTTCCTCCGACGACAGCATAAAACTGGCCGTGGACCAAAGCGTGCAGGAGTTTGAGGCTGCGGGTGTGCAGGGCATGCGAAACGACGCCTTATTTGCTGCCGAGGCGGCCAGTGCCAGCATGCTGGAGGTGCAGCTCGGCGAGGCGGCCCTGGCCACGGCTGTAAGCCCTGAGGTGAAGGACCTGGCGCAGGAGATGGTGCAGGCCAACCAGCAGATGCTGAACGAACTGCAGCAGGTGGCCAGCCAGAGCAATTTTGTGCTGCCAAGCACGCTCGGGGCCCGGCACCACGAAATATACCAGGAGATCACCGCCAAGTCGGGCATCGCCTTCGACATCGCCTACATCAACCGCCTGGTGGAGCAGCGAAACGAACTGGTGGAGCGCTATGAGGATATAGCCGAGCACGGGCAGGTGATGGAGCTGAAGCAGTTTGCCTCCAAGCAACTGCCCCTGCTGCGGCGGCACCAGCAATTGGTAGAGGAGCTGGAAGAAAAAATAGACAATGCCTAACTAAAAGAGGCCGCTATCTACAGCGGCCTCTTTTAGTTTAAATATTCGAGGAGATAGCGTGCTTAGGCCTCCTTGGCTTCCCGGTAGTGGCTCGTCTTCAGTTCGTCTTTCAGGAACTTGGCGGTATAACCCTTGCCTGCCGCCGCCACCTGCTCGGGTGTGCCCGTGGCCACAATGCTGCCGCCACCTTCCCCGCCCTCCGGGCCGATGTCGATGATGTGGTCTGCCACCTTGATCATGTCCAGGTTATGCTCGATGATGAGGACAGTGTTGCCCTTGTTGGTGAGCTTGTGCAGCACGTCCGTCAGGTGCTCAATGTCCTGGAAGTGAAGGCCGGTAGTCGGTTCGTCCAGTATATAGAGCGTCTGGCCTGTATCTTTCTTTGATAACTCCGTCGCCAGTTTCACGCGCTGCGCCTCGCCACCCGACAGGGTCGTGGCCTGCTGGCCCAGGGTGATATAGCCCAGGCCCACCTCGTTCAGCGTCTGTATCCGGCGCAGGATGCGTGGCTGGCTGTCGAAAAAGTCCACGGCCTGCTCCACGGTCATATCCAGCACATCGGTAATAGACTTGCCCTTGAAGCGCACCTCCAGGGTTTCGCGGTTATAGCGCTTGCCTTTGCACACCTCGCACGGCACATATACGTCCGGAAGAAAGTTCATCTCGATGGTGCGCATACCGGCTCCCTCGCAGGCTTCGCAGCGCCCGCCCTTCACGTTAAACGAGAAGCGGCCGGGCGAGTAGCCCCTGATCTTCGCCTCCGGCAGCTGCGCAAACAGGGTGCGGATGTCGGTGAACACGCCGGTATAGGTGGCGGGGTTGGAGCGCGGCGTGCGGCCGATCGGCGACTGGTCCACCTCAATCACTTTATCTATATGCTCCAGCCCTTCGATTTTCTTGTAGGGAAGCGGCTCGCGCTTGGCACGGAAAAAGTGCGTGTTCAGGATCGGGTACAGCGTGTCGTGTATCAGCGACGACTTGCCGCTGCCCGATACGCCCGTCACGCAGATCATCTTGCCCAGCGGCAGCTCCAGCGTCACGTTTTTCAGGTTATGGCCGGTGGCCCCCTTTAATTTCAGTACCTCCCCGGTGCCGGGACGCTTGGCGCGCGGCACGGCAATGCCCCGGCGGTTGCTCAGGAAATCGGCGGTGGTGGTGCCGGCCTGCATCATCTGCTCCGGCGTGCCCGCTGTTACCACCTGGCCGCCGTGGATGCCCGCGCCCGGGCCGATGTCCACCACATAGTCTGCCTGCATGATCATATCCTTGTCGTGCTCCACCACGATGATGGAGTTCCCCAGGTCGCGGAGGTCTTTCAGGGCGTTGATCAGGCGCTCGTTGTCGCGCTGGTGCAGGCCGATGCTCGGCTCATCCATGATATATAGAACACCCACCAGCTGCGTGCCGATCTGGGTGGCCAGCCGGATGCGCTGGCTCTCGCCGCCGGACAGCGTGCGCACGGGGCGGTGCAGGCTCAGGTAATCCAGGCCCACGTCCAGCAGGAAGCCGATGCGCTTCCGGATTTCCTTCAGCAGCTCGCGGGCTATCACGTTCTGGCGCTCGTTCATCCTGTCTTCCAGCCCTTCGAACCAGGCAGCCAGCTTGGTTATGTCCAGCACGGAAAGCTCCCCGATGTTTTTGCCGTCAATCTTAAAGTGCAGCGACTCCTTTTTGAGGCGGTAGCCATTGCACTCAGGGCAAACAGTGGTTTGGGTAAAGTCCTCTATCCAGGTGCGGATGTTATCCGAGTCGGATTCCATCTGCCCTTTCAGGAAGTGGATGATGCCCTCAAACTCCACCACGTAGTTGCCTTTCTTGGTTCTTACCTCCAGGTCCTCCTCCAGGCCATATAAAAGTATATGCAGCAGTTCTTCGGGCAGGTCTTTGATGGGCGTGGATACGGAGGCTTTAAAATGCTTGAACAGCGCCTCGATCTGCTTGAAGATCCAGATGTCGCGGTACTCGCCCAGCGGCGCGATGCCCCCCCGGCGGATGCTCAGGCTCTTGTCCGGAATCACCGTCTCCTCGGTTATCTCCTGTATCTCCCCTAAACCATTGCAGGTAGGGCAGGCGCCGTAAGGCGAGTTAAACGAGAAAGAGTTCGGGGCCGGGTCGTCGTAGGCGATGCCGGTGGCCGGGTCCATGAGGTGGCGGGAGTAGAAATTCGTCTGGTTCGTGTCGGCGTCCAGTGTCAGCACGGTGCCTTTGCCGTGCGTCAGGGCGTTCTGGATAGAGCCTGAGAGCCGGAAGCGGTCCTCCTCTTTCACCACGATCTTATCCACCACGATCTCGATGTCGTGGATCTTGTAGCGGTCTACCTGCATCTTCGGCGTGATCTCCACCAACTCACCGTCCACGCGGGCGCGGATAAAGCCCATCTTGCGGATCTGCTGGAACAGCTCGCGGTAGTGGCCCTTGCGGCCTTTCACCACCGGGGCCAGCACCACCAGGCGCTTGTCGCGGAAGTTTTCCAGGATATGGCTTACGATCTGGTCGTCGCTCTGGCGCACCATCTTGTCGCCGCTCACGTAGCTGAACGCCTCGGCCGTGCGCGCCCACAGCAGGCGCATGAAGTCATATATCTCCGTAATGGTGCCCACCGTGGAGCGCGGGTTGCGGCTCGTGGTCTTCTGCTCGATGGAGATCACCGGCGAGAGGCCCTCGATCTTGTCCACGTCCGGGCGCTCCAGGCCGCCCATAAACGAGCGGGCGTAGGCTGAGAAGGTTTCCATATAGCGTCGCTGCCCCTCGGCATAGATGGTGTCGAAGGCCAGCGAGGACTTGCCTGAGCCGCTAATGCCGGTAAACACCACCAGCTTGTAGCGCGGCAGCTTGATGGAAATGTTCTTCAGGTTATGTTCGCGGGCACCGTATACCTCAATCTGCTGGGCTTCCCCATTCTGGGAGAATGCAGGGGCGGTGTCCGTCGTAATTTCTTGCGCTTGGTTAAAAGCCATTCAGGAATGCTTGATTTTAAGTAGCAAAGGTACAAAATTATCAGCGCTTTGCAGCCGCCAAGCACCAACCACTCTTAACAGCAGAAAGCAGCATTTGGTTTAGCCCGGGGCAGGATTGATCAGGCTGTTTTAGTCGATGTTGCCGTACCGGGATGTTTCCTTTTCGTGGAGCTCAGCGTGCTGGTGGCTGGTGTGTGTGTAGTCCGCCTGTTGCTGCTTTATTAGCTTTTGTTTCTGAAAGTACCTGTAGAAGCTATAGATAGCCATGCCCAGGCCTATGGGCATCAGCAGGATTCCCATTACTTCCATGTATATGTGACTGGATAGTTTGATGGCGGCAAAGCCACCGGCTATCACAGCGATGGCCGTGCGCAGGTAGGCCATTAACGTGCGCTCACTCGCGAAAATGGTGCGCTGTATGGCCATCTGGTCACGTATCTCTGTATTCTTCTGCTCCTGGTGCTTTAGCTTCTTCCTAAGCTTTTTTATCTCTTCTTTTTCCGAATCCGGCATGGTTCTTTTTTGTGAAATATACGGCTAAAGCAAGGATTGTGATGGGGCCGTTTCAGGTTCAGTGATTTTCCCGGTTACTGCCATGAAAGCGAAGCGCCTCAGGGAAGGATATAACAGAAGCTGCAGGTTCCCGCCTTTCGTAAAGACAATCAGAAGGCGGTCCCGGAACTTCATGGTTCATGCCTTGCCTTCCATTTCATCATTGCTGTAGTGCTTTTTGCTGGCGTGGGACTTTTCGTGCTCATGGCTGGTCGGGCAGTAGTCGTGGTGGTGGCTTTCGATAAGTCGCTGCTTTTGGCGGTACCTGACAAAGCTGTAGATGGCCAATATGATGCCGATGGGAATCAGGATCACTCCGATAACCTCCAGGTACAAATCATCTGAGAACTTAACCGCCACAAATCCTCCAACCGTCACCGTCATGGCCGTGCGCAGGTAGGCCATCAGGGTGCGCTCGTTTGCGAAGATGGTGCGCTGCTCCGCCATATGGTCCCGGATTTCGGCATTCTTCTTTTCCTGTACCTTGAGCTTTTTCTTTAGCTTCTTAATCTTTTCTTTGTCAGGGTCGAGCATAGCACTTCCTTTACAAAGATATACGCATGATTTGGGGCAGGGTGTAAGGCGATCGGCCCGGGGAACTGCCTTTTCGGCCCGCTCCGTGCCCCGGTCGGTAGCACGGGAGCCGGTTCTCATCCTCACATGATCGGCTTAACCGGGCGGCCGCGGTCAGCGTGGCGGGGCTGGTTCTTTTTTCTCCTGGGCGGCTACCTCAGCATGCACCGGGCTGGTGGGGGTATAGGCCGTCGTGTGCTGCGTGATTGTTTCCTGCTTCTTCGTGAACCTGCGGTAGCCAAAGTACGCGATCCCCAGCCCGGCAGGGATGGCGATTACGCCTAAGCCCCTGTAGACGATGTCCTCAAAAAGCTTGATGAACGTAAGCCCCGCCAGCACCATCGCCATGGCCGTGCGCATATAGGCCAGGAAGGTGCGCTCGTTGGCAAGCTTCGTGCGTTCCATCGCCAGGCTGTCGCCGATCTCGATGTTCTGCTTTTCCTGTACCTTCAGCTCCTGCTTTACGGTCTTGCTGGCCTTTCTGGAAAGTATTGCTCTGATGCTCATGCAAAATTGTACGCAAGGCAGCCGGGAAAGGTGAGCAACGGGTAGGGAGGTGTGAAGGAGCGTGCATGGCTGAAATACAAAGAGAGGAAGCCCCGCATATGGCTTCCTCTCTTTATGCAGTTATATATACCGGTGCTAAATGGCTTAGAAGTTCGGGGACAGCAGGTACTTGCTGTAGAAGTCGTCAATGATCTTGACTGCCTCGGAGGCATCGTCCACGATATGCACCAGGTCCAGGTCGGCGGGGCTGATGTTGCTCTCCTCGTGCAGCATCACGCTCTCGATCCACTGGAACAGGCCCTCCCAGTAAGAGCGGCCCACCAGCACAATCGGGAAAGCGCCGATTTTCTTTGTCTGGATCAGGGTAATGGCCTCAAACAGTTCATCCAGCGTGCCAAAGCCTCCCGGCATGCCGATAAAGCCCTGCGCGTATTTCACGAACATCACCTTGCGCACAAAGAAGTAGTCGAAGTTGATGAGCTTGTCGGAGTCGATGTAAATGTTATTGAACTGCTCGAAGGGCAGCTGTATGTTCAGGCCCACAGACTTGCCCCCCTCAGAGTGGGCGCCCTTGTTGCCGGCCTCCATGATGCCCGGGCCACCGCCCGTGATCACGCCGTAGCCGTGGCGCACCAGTTTGGCGGCGATCTCCTCGGCCATCTGGTAATACTTGTGGGTGCTTTTGGTGCGGGCCGAGCCGAAGATAGAGACACAGGGGCCTATCTTGGACAGCTTCTCGAAGCCCTCCACAAACTCAGACATCACCTTGAATATCTGCCAGGAGTCGGCAATCTTTATCTCGTTCCAGTCTTTGTCTACAAACGCCTGGCGTATTTTCCTGTCCTCCGCCGAGGCGGGGGCCGCCGTGGACTCCCCGCTTTCGCGCAGGTCCGTAATCGAGGTGGCTTTGTTCTTGTTCACATCCGGGTTCAGGATGGTCTGGCCGCTGCCGGAGTTCACTGTTTCTTCGTGCAGCTTGGTTTTACTTGTTTTTCTAAGTTTCGTCATTTTTCGTCGTCATCTTCCGGAGCCTCAGGCTCCCGGCCACCTGACAGGCAGGTGTGCATCATCACAAAAATTAAGCCCCGGCCACGCAGGTCGGTGAGGAGGCGCTGCAAAACCAGGGGTGTAAAAGTATTTATTTAGATCGGATAGCAATCACAGGGTCTAAGTTGGAGGCCAGCACTGCCGGGATGATACCGGAGAGCATCCCTATGACGGCCGATACGCCGAGGCCGAGTATAATGTTGCCCAACGACAGCCCCACTGCCATGATGTCCTGGGGGATGAGCGTGAGCAGGAACACCAGCAGGATGCCGATGCCGCCGCCTAACAGGCTCAGGAACACCGACTCGAACAGGAACTGGAACAGGATAAAGTAGTTTTTTGCCCCCAGCGATTTCTGGATGCCGATGATGTTGGTGCGCTCCTTCACCGACACAAACATGATGTTGGCGATGCCGAAGCCGCCCACCAGAATGGCGAATCCGCCGATCACCCAGCCCGCCAGGCCCACCACTTCAAAAAAACTGCCGATGGCCTGCGTGGCCATCTCCGGGCGGTTCAGGGCAAAGCTGTCCTCGTCGCGGGGGCGCAGGCCCCTGATGTTGCGCATCAGGCCGCGCACCTCGTACTCCAGTTCCAGCAGGCCCGGGTCGTCCTCGCGGCCCTTGGCGGCGATGGTGGAGCCCAGCCCGTCAGGCCCCACATCAAACATCTTGGCGAAGGACCCATACGGCACGATGCCCATCTGGTCGAAATTGGGCATGCCGAACATGTTTTCGCCCTGCTTCTCGATCACGCCGATGACGGTGAATTTCTGGCCGGCCACCTTCAGTTCCTGCCCAATGGGGTCGGTCTGCGGGTACAGCGTGGTGGCCACTTCATCGCCGATCAGCATGACGTTGCGGGCGGCCTCCACCTCCTGCGGCACAAAGTAACGGCCCTGCACAATCGGAATCTCAGACACTTTGTTGTAGTCAAACGTTACCCCCATCAGGTTGGCCTCGGAGTAGCTGTTATTGCGGTGTTTGAACGTGTTGTCGCCCTTGTCCGCAAAAATAGCGACCCCGTTGCTCATAGTAATGCGGCGCTCCAGTTGGCGAAACTCGCGCATGCTGGGCTCCGGGCGCTGGAAATACTTCCACCAGGGGTAGTTGCCACCAAAAGCCCAGGGCCACTTCTGCACATAGATCACCTTGTCGCCGATAAAGCTCATGCTGTCGCGCACGTTCCGCTCCAGCGAGTCGACGAGTGTGAACACGGAGATGATGGCGAAGATGCCGATGGTGACGCCAAGCAGCGACAGGAACGTGCGCAGCATGTTTGCCCGCAGCGCCTGCCACGCAAAACGGAAACTTTCTGCTACGAGCCGCAGGTATATCATAGTTTTGTTCTATATGGAGGTTGAATCATGCAGAAGTAATTTCTTTAAAAGTAAGAATAATTCGGGCAAACTGAGTAAATTTGCGGTTTGATTTTTTGGTTTCTTCAAAACAGATGTTTATGAACTACAGCAGGTGATTTGCCTGTTGTACGAGCAGAAGCCAAACACATTAAATACCGTAATATTTAATATATGAAATTATCCGAATTCAAATTCGACCTTCCCGAGGAGTTCTTAGCCACCCACCCCACCGAAAACCGCGATGAGTCCCGCATGATGGTGGTGCACCGCGATACCGGCAAAATAGAGCACCGGGTTTTCAAAGATATCCTGGAGTACTTCGACGATGGCGACGTGATGGTGGTGAACGACACCAAAGTGTTCCCTGCCCGCCTGTATGGCAACAAAGAGAAAACAGGCGCCAAGATTGAAGTGTTTTTGCTGCGCGAACTGAACAAAGATATCCACCTGTGGGACGTGCTGGTGGACCCGGCACGCAAAATCCGTGTAGGAAACAAACTGTATTTCGGCGATAGTGACCTGGTAGCCGAGGTCATCGATAATACCACCTCCCGAGGCCGCACCATCAAGTTCCTGTTCGACGGCTCTGACGAGGAGTTTTACAAGACCATCAACGATCTGGGCGAGACGCCGCTCCCAAAGTATATCAAGCGGGAGGCGGAGCCCGAGGACCGGGAGCGCTACCAGACGGTATATGCCAAAAACGTGGGCGCTGTGGCTGCCCCTACCGCCGGCCTTCACTTCACGAAAGAGGTGCTGAAGCGCCTCGAGATCAAAGGCGTGGACGTGGCGCCCCTGACGCTGCACGTGGGCCTGGGCACCTTCCGGCCGGTGGACGTGGAAGACCTGACCAAGCACAAAACGGATTCTGAGAACTTCAGGGTGCCGGCCGAGACGGCAGAAATGGTAAACAAGGCGCTGGATAACAAGAAGCGCGTGTGCGCCATCGGTACCACCACCATGCGTGCGCTGGAGTCTTCGGTGTCGGCCAACAACCGCCTGAAAGCAAACGAAGGCTGGACAGACCGCTTTATCTTTCCGCCATACGAGTTTAAGATAGCCAACTGCCTGATCACCAACTTCCATATGCCGGAAAGCACGCTGCTGATGATGGCGGCAGCCTTCGGCGGGTATGACCTGATCATGAAAGCATATGAGGAGGCCGTAAAGGAAAAGTACCGCTTCTTCAGCTACGGCGACGTCATGCTGATTCTGTAGCCTGGTTCGAAACTTTCACATAGCCATATATAAAACGCCTCCTGCCATTTCGGCGGGCGGCGTTTTTGTTTTAAGCCCACTGTGGGGCAATGGATATAATGGCCGTGGTTTGCCCGTTATATACCCTGATCTATATATAAGCACCAGAGCGGCACTCGGAACTCGCGCCTCAAACAGTTATCTTTGCGGCTATGGCGCAACTCCCTGAATACGCGATTATAGTGGCGGGCGGCTCCGGCAGCCGCATGCAGCAGGCGCTTCCGAAGCAGTTTGCCGAGGTGGCCGGCAAACCGATCCTGATGCACACCATCGAGCGGTTTCATAGATATAACCCGGAGGTGCGCCTGATCGTGGTGCTGCCCCAACTGCAACTTACCGTATGGCGTGCGCTGTGCCAGAAACATGGCTTCAACCTGTCGCATCGAACGGTGGCAGGGGGCGCTACGCGGTTCGGCTCGGTGAAGAACGGACTGAAGGAAGTGCAGGGGGAGGCGCTGGTGGCCGTGCACGACGGTGTCAGGCCTTTTGTGGAAACGGGTACGATCAAAGCCGCTTTCGGGGCGGCCGCCCTATATGGCAGCGCGGTGGTGGCCGTGTCGCCGAAAGACTCTATCCGGGAGCTGACGCAGGAGGGAAGCCGTGCGGTGCCCCGGGCCAATTACAGACTCGTGCAAACGCCGCAGTGTTTCCGGGCAAGTATTCTCCGGCGGGCGTATGAGCAGCCGGAGCAGGAGTGCTTCACCGACGATGCCTCCGTGGTGGAGCAGTTGGGCGAGAAGGTGGCGCTGGTAGAGGGAAGCTACCGCAACATCAAAATTACCACGCCAGAGGACCTCGTTTTGGCAGAGGCTTTCGCCCGGGAGATGTCAAATCAGGGGTAAAGGCCTATATGGGGTGAGGGAAATCCTCCAGACGCTCGCAGGAGCGGCGCACGCTGCTAGGCTTTTGAGAAGAGTTATATATAAAGTTTACTTAGAGATATATAACTGGAGCTTAATAAACAGTGGTACTGAAACATCAGCCTGTCGAACAGTAACTTACATTCCCCGCCTAGGATAAGGAGGGGTAGGGGTGGTTTGACCCGGTAAGTGAGGTATCTCAACCAAATAGAATTACTCTTTTCAACCCAAAGACCTCGCAGTGTGCGCCGCTCCTGCGAGCGTCTGGCTACATCTTCTTATATATACCCCGGCTTATACCAGATCATATATACTTCCTTCCATAGCTACAGTATAATTGCCACTCCCCTTTAATTCAACAGGATGAAGCCATATATGGAAGAAGGTTTATGCGACTTGATATTACAGCACCGGCTGCCGCCCCGCCTCCAGGAACGCCTGGTTTGCCTGCACGGTTTCCGGCGAAATCTTTTCAAGTGCCGGCGCAGGTTTGGAAAGGTTGAGGAGGTAGCCCTGCAGCGGGGGCAGGTTCTGCAGGTCGTGCGTGATGCAGAGAACCGTTTTGTCGTGCTGCAGCACCCATTGTTGCAGCAGCTGAAACACCTTGTTCTTGTAATACACGTCCAGTTGCTGCGTGGGCTCGTCCAGCAGGCTGATGCGGGCATCCTGCAGCATCAGCTGTGCCAGCCACACCAGTTGCTGCTCGCCGCCGGAGAGGGTGGTGAAGTCATGGCCGAGGAGGTGAGAGAGCTGCAACTGCTCCAGGGTCTTGGCGGCCAGTGCGTAATCAGCAGCGTTGTAGTTCTCAAAGAAGCGTTTTTTCCGGAAAAGGCCCATCACCACGAGGTCGTGCACTTTAATCGGGAAAGTAACGGTGTTTTTCTGGGGGAGGTAAGAGAGCGTGCCCTGCTCTGCGGGATGGTGGAGCCGCTTCAGGTCCTGCCCCTGCACCAGCAGTTGCCCCTGGTAGGGGATTTTTTGCTGAAAGGCCCGGAAGAGCGTGGTTTTGCCGGCACCGTTGTGCCCGATAATGGCCACAAAGGCCGGGGCCGGTACAGAAAAAGAAAGGTTGCGGATTAGGACGCGCTGTCCGTAACCCGCAACCAGATTTTTTGCTTCAATGATCAAATTCTAAATTGATTAGAAACGCAAAATTAGAAATGAAGGGTATGCTTTCTATAGGTCATTTCTAATTTCTAACTCATAATTTCTAACGCTGCTTAGTACTCGTCTTCGTTGAACATGAAATCCTCTTTGGTAGGATAATCAGGCCAGATCTCTTCGATGTTTTCGTATGGCTGACCGTCGTCCTCCAGGGCCTGCAGGTTCTCTACAACCTCCATGGGTGCACCTGAGCGGATTGAAAAGTCGATAAGCTCATCTTTCGTGGCTGGCCAAGGTGCGTCCTCCAGGTATGATGCTAATTCAAGTGTCCAGTACATAGTATTTTCTCCTTTAAAATATTGGCTTTTTGAAATGGGTTTGCAAAAGTATGAATAAAAACAAAAACAAAAATTTTTCAGAAAAATTAATTGCTTTTTTTGTTTGTTTTTACCAACACAACGCAGATAAACTGCAAATGTTCAAAAAGTGCGGATTATTTTTTACCCTTTTCGGGGATATAAGACAGGAGCCGCAGGAGGTGCAGGGATGGCGCGAATCGCGATAAAAAACGGCACCTGTCGCGTCTGCAGCAGGTGCCGTTGTGGGAAATTTTACAGGCAGGCAGCCGAAGCTGAGCCATATATGGGCTTGGGGGGAAGTAAGGGCCAGGCTATATATAAGCCGAACCAGAGCAGGCCCCGAGCCCTGCGCAGGGGTGCCGGATCTTACACGCCTACCGGCTGATGGCGCTCAGCTGGTTCCGGAACATTTCGATCATGTCTGTCTTGGTGCCGATCTTGCGGTTGAAGTTGCGGATTTTGCCCTGCAGCATGCTGCGGAAGGCGTCGTTGCCGGGGGCATCGCTTAGCTTGCCCAGGTTATCCTGCAGCAACTCCAGCTCGTTCTTGTCGGATTTTATAAAGTCCCGGAGCGCGTTGATGCGGGCCTGCAGGTCGTCGGTCTCGGAGTACGTCTCGTTGGCCGCCTGCTGGCGCTTGCGGATGTAATGCTCCAGGCTGCTCATCTCAAACACGCGGTCGCAGGCTTTGATGAAGCGCTCCCAGATCATATCCGACACCTCCGGGCTCACGGGGCCTACTTTCTTCCACTCCGCCTGCAGCTCTTTTGCCCGCTTCACCGCGTCGCTCAGGCTGTGCTGCTGCAGCAACTGCTCGCCCTCCTCCACCAGTTCTTTCTTGCGCTCGAAGTTGGCTTCGTAGTACTTGCCGCGCGACTCGTTTTTCTCGTTGTTGATCTTCTGCTTCAGGCGCTCGAAAAAGTGGTTGTGGGCCTTCCGGAAGTCGGTCCACATCCTGGTCATGGTCTTGCGGGGCAGAGTGCCGCCCACCTCTTTCCACTGGTTCTGCAGCTGCTTCAGCTTGGCGGTGGTCACTTCCCAGTCCTCGGAGTTCTGCAGGGCCACCGACTGCGTGATCAGGTCGCGGTATTTGTCGTAGATGCGGTTCTGCATCTTCTTCTTGTCCTCGAAGAAGTTTTTCTTCCGCTCAAAGAAGTTTTCCACAGCCGCCCGGAAGCGCTCCTCGATCTCTTCGGTCAGTTCTTTCTCCACGGGCCCTGTCTTGATCCAGGTGCTGCGCAGGTCTTTCAGTTTATCCGTTGTCTCCTGCCACTCAATGCTGTCGCTCAGGGCCTCGGCCTCCTGGATCAGGGCTATTTTAGAGGTGAGGTTCTTCTCCCGGTTCTGCTTGATGGTTTCGTTTATCGATGCCTCCGCCCCGGTGAGGGTATGGTAGAGCTTCTCAAAATCACCCAAAGCGTCATAGTTCCCTACCTGCTCTTTCATGTGCAGCACCTTCATCAGGAAAGAGCCTTTGTTCTCAGATGCCTCAATGCGGCCCAGCAGGTCGTTCACCTTGTCCCGGAACATCTCATACCGCTTGGCAAAGTACACCAGCGAGTCATCCTCAGACTCTTTCACGTCACCTACCTGGCGCGCAGGGTAGTTCATAAAGGGTTTCAGCCACACTTGCTGCTCCTGAATAAAGCCATACAGTCTGGCTTCTTCCAATAGGTCGTTGTTTTCCATTTTACTGGATAGGGTTATGGGTCGAAAAATAGGGCTGGTCGGCTTGCCGAACTAACCCTTGCATAAACAGGTCATCTTGCGGCGCGTGTCTTGGCTTTTCAGCATCAGGAACAGCGCCATGTGTATACTCTGGTGCTAAGATAAGTAAGAACTTACGCTACCCAATGCAGTATTTTTACAAGTTTAAGGATTTCAACCAATTTTGCGAAGTGCATATGCATGAATTTTTACGATATTTGTAATTCTTTACAGAATAAGAATCAAGCGGATAGGATAAGGAGAGGGGCAAGGGTCTGAATACCGCTTTCTTAGAATAATATTAGCAAAACACTATTTATTACAGCATGAGTAACGAAACCATAATCTTCTCGATGGCCGGGGTAAGCAAAATCTACCCGCCAAAGAAACAAGTGCTTAAGAATATTTACCTGTCGTTTTTCTACGGCGCCAAGATCGGGGTGCTGGGCCTGAACGGCTCCGGTAAGTCGAGCCTGCTTAAGATCATCGCCGGCGTGGACAAAGAGTTCCAGGGCGAAGTGGTGTGGTCGCCGGGCTACACGGTGGGCTACCTGGAGCAGGAGCCGCAGCTGGACCCAACCAAAACGGTGCGCGAAGTGGTGGAAGAAGGCGTGAGCGAAGTGGTGGCACTGCTGCGCGAGTTCGACGAGATCAACATGAAGTTTGCCGAGGAAATGACCGACGATGCGATGAACAAGCTCATCGAGCGGCAGGGCGAGGTGCAGGAGAAACTGGACCAGCTGAACGCCTGGGAGCTGGACAACCGCCTGGAGCGCGCCATGGACGCACTGCGCACGCCGCCGGAGGACGCCATCGTCGGCAACCTGTCGGGCGGGGAGAAGCGCCGCGTGGCCCTGTGCCGCCTGCTGCTGCAGGAGCCGGACGTGCTGCTGCTGGACGAGCCCACCAACCACCTCGACGCCGAGTCGGTGGACTGGCTGGAGCAGCACCTGCAGCAGTACAAAGGCACCGTGATCGCCGTCACCCACGACCGCTACTTCCTCGACAACGTGGCCGGCTGGATCCTGGAACTGGACCGCGGCGAGGGCATTCCGTGGAAAGGCAACTACAGCAGCTGGTTGGAGCAGAAGTCGAACCGACTGGCTGCCGAAGAGAAGACTGAGAGCAAGCGCCAGAAAACGCTGCAGCGCGAGCTGGAGTGGGTGAAAATGGCGCCGAAGGCGCGCCACGCCAAGTCAAAGGCACGCCTCAGCCAGTACGATAAGCTGGTGGGAGAGGAGGCTTCCAAGAAAGAAGAGAAACTGGAGCTCTTTATCCCGGACGGCCCGCGCCTGGGTGCCCAGGTAATTGAGGTGAACCACGTGAGCAAAGCCTACGGCGATAAGCTCCTGTTCGAGGATCTGAACTTCGCGCTGCCGCAGGGTGGCATTGTCGGCATCATCGGGCCGAACGGTGCGGGTAAAACGACTTTGTTCAAGCTGATCACGGGCCAGGAGAAGCCGGATGCCGGTGACTTTACCGTGGGCTCTACCGTGCAGATTTCTTACGTAGACCAGGAGCACACGCAGCTGGAGCCGAATAAGTCGGTGTTCGAGGTGATCTCGGGCGGGACAGAGCATATGATGATGGCCGGCCGCCAGGTGGTGTCGCGGGCTTATGTGAGCAAGTTTAACTTCTCGGGCGGCGACCAGGAGAAGAAAGTGGATAAGCTGTCGGGCGGCGAGCGCAACCGCGTGCACTTGGCCATGACGCTGAAAGAAGGCGGCAACCTGCTGCTGCTCGATGAGCCGACCAACGACCTGGACGTAAATGCGATCCGGGCGCTGGAGGACGCGCTGGAGAACTTCGCCGGCTGCGCCGTGATTATCTCCCACGACCGCTGGTTCCTCGACCGCATCTGCACCCATATCCTCGCTTTTGAGGGCGACTCGCAGGTGTACTGGTTCGAGGGGAACTACTCGGAATACGAAGAGAACAAGAAGAAGCGCCTGGGCGATGCCGAGCCTAAACGCATCCGTTACAAGAAGCTGGTTTAGCAGAAGCAGCAGGCACATACAGCGGGCTTGTTCCCGTGCAGGCAGAAGAGCCGCTCCCATAACGGGGGCGGCTCTTCTGCCTATATAGCGACGGCCGCAGATAGGATAGGTTGTGTTATGGAATTATAATATGTTTATATATAACATTATTTAGTGCAAAAATCATAATGGGCTGAAAGGATATAAAATGCCTTTTTTTAGGGGTGAAATCTTAACAAAAGTACCATCGGTATCGTAAATAAATACAATGACAGCCAAAGGTAAATAAGTGTTTTCTAACTTAATGGGTGTCAATTATGAAAAAAATCTACTCGAACAGCGACGTTGTCGCTTACTGGTTAATTGCGGGCTATTTCACAGCTGTGGGCACGCTTGCTTTGATCGTATCGTAAAATTTTAGTCCAACATGTAAGGTAAAAGGCCACACTGTTTCGTGCGGCCTTTTTGTTTGCCCTGGTATATAGGCCTCTCCTGTGCTGCACCGGGGCGTCACTTTACTTTTACAAACTTCAACTCACTGAAATGGAAGTCCGGGTTGTCGGAGTCCAGGCGCATCCCGGCTATTCCTCCGTCTTCGCCAACCAGGAAGCGAACATTGGTAGGGTGCAGCAGGGCATAATCATTTTTCCAGTCCAGGCTGAAGATGTCGTGCCGCCAAGGGTGTAGAGTGCCGCTGAGCGTCGGGGCAGGCACCAACTGGAATTGCAGCTTGCCGTCTTTCAGGGCAACGGTGGCGTCGCCATATAGGGGGCTGCTGTACGTGCCGGCATAGGCGGCCAGGTCCATGGCTGGTTTTTGCCTGCGGTGTTTTTCCTCCTTTGGCGCGCGGGCCGCGGATGCCTTCTCCGCTTTCTCGGCATCCAGCTTAAACCGGCTCCAGTCGCGGCCGTTCGTGATCCCAAGAAACTGATCGACAGTATAGCTGGCAAGCGGGGCCATGATGCTGCTCATGCTGTTGGTCAGGATCACGATGCCCAGGTTCTCCTCGGGCACCAGCACCGTGCGGCTGTTCATGCCTTCGTGGCCACCGCCGTGGTACACCAGTCTGCGGCCCTCGTAATCGCTCAGGAACCAGCCCAGGCCCGCCCCGGTAAAATGCGTGGAGGGGTTTTCCGCTGCTGCCTGCTTCGATACGGGGAAAGGGTTGTGCACCGTCCACATGTTGCGGCTGGCTTCCTCGCTGAAAATCCGCTTGCCCTCATACGTGCCATGATGCAGCTGCAGGCGCATCCACTGGGCCTGCTGGGTTACGCTGGTGAAGATACCGGCAGCCGGGTTCCAGCTGTCCCAGGCGGTGAGGGTGGTGGCGTAGGGCTTTCCCTTCTCATCAAAACCATGTGGGGAGGCCACATTGTGTACGCCTTTCAGGTCGTTGACGGACGTGTAGGTGCGGTTCATGCCGAGCGGCTGCAGAAACGTCTCTTTTATATATCCCTCCCACGTTTCGCCTGTCACGTTTTCGATCACCTCGCCTGCCGTGATAAACATCAGGTTGGAGTAGCCGTAGCCGTCGCGGAAGCCGTAGGTGGGCTCGAGGTAGCGCATGCGCCGGATGATCTCTTCGCGGCTGTAGGTGGTGTTGTACCACAGCAGATCCCCGCTGAAGGTCTGGTAACCGACCCGGTGGCAGAGCAGGTCTTCGATGGTGAGGTTTTCTGTGACGAAGGGGGAGTAGAGCTGCAGGTACGGCACGTATTGCTGCACTTTGTCCTTCCATCCGATTTTGCCGGCATCCACGAGCGTGGCCAGCGCCGCTGCCGTGTAGGCTTTGGAATTGGAGGCGATCCCGAACAGGGTGTTGGCATCTACCTTGCCGCCAGTTTTGTTGTTGAGCACGCCGTAGCCCCGGGCAAAAATAACGGAGTCGTTGTGTACGATGGCGATGGCCATGCCCGGCACGTCCCAGTCCTGCAGCGCCTGCTGGTAATAGGCGTCCAGTTTTTGGAGATCGGCGGGCGCTTTGGCCTGCGCCCAGGCCTGTGGCAGCACCAGCAACAGCAGGAGCAGCAGGCGGAGTTTTTTGTGGGTGTTGCGGATGTGATGCATCGGGTGGTTATCAGGAAGAATAAAGAAGCAAGATAATAAATTTCGGTTGCCCTTGCCGCAGGGCGCTGTGGGGCAGGGACAAATGTTGCCGCTCTTTTGTATCTTGCCCCATGCCAGCAGGGCCTTTGCCGTCGGGGTTTCGGCTTTCGGCAGTGAAGGAAACCGGGCGTGTTTATCCGCCATTATATATAACCCATCCGCAAACCATGCCTGTTCTCTACCTGAAGCACCACAACATAGACCGGACGCAGTGGGACGCCGTGGTGGAGCAGTCGCGGCAGCGGCAGGTGTATGCCATGTCGTGGTACCTGGATGTGGTGGCGCCGGACTGGGACGCGGTGGTGGCGCTGGACGCCTCGGGTGTATATATAACCGTGATGCCGGTGCCGTGGCGGAGCAAGCTGGGCATCCGCTACATACAGCAGCCTTTGTTCTGCCAGCAGCTGGGGATATATAGCCTGGCCAAAACCATCCCAGAAGCCACCTATATAGCCTTTGTGCAGGAGCTGTACCGGCGCTTCCGCTACGTGGCCAGCTACAACTTTAACACAGGCAACCAGCTGCCCGCCATACTGCCGCCCGCGATAAAATCGAATCAGACGCTCACCTTGTACCTGTCGCTCGAGAAGGATTACGGCCAGCTTTACCAAGGCTATACCCGCGACCGGAAAATGAACCTGAAGCGCGCGCAGAAGGCGGGCCTGACCCTGGAGGAGAGCGGGGATATAGAGCCGATCATCCAATTCTTCAGGGAGGAAACAGCGGAGCGTATCTATGGCGGCGTGGCAGCGAAAGCCTATGCCCTGCTGCGGCAATTGTACCAGGTGCTGCAGGAGAAAGGGGTGGCCAGGCTGTACTATACCACCGATAGCCAGGGACGCAAAAACAGCGGCTGCCTGTTTATTGTGTGGGGCGGGCATATCGTTTATATCTTCAACGCCGCACCGCAGCACGGGCGCAAGCAGAACGGGCGCACCCTGCTCATCGACCATCTGATCCGGGAGTATGCGGGGCAGGAGATGGTGTTTGACTTCGAGAGCCCGGATGCAAAGGAGCCGGATATCCTGCATTTCTACCAGAGCTTCGGGCCGGAGGCGAAACCGATTCCCGCACTGCAGTATAACCAGCTGCCAAAAGGGGTCAGGTTTATCCGGGAGGCGCGGATGCGGCTGGTCCGGAAGCTGAGAGGGCTTGCTTAAGGGTTGCCTTCTTCGCGTGGTTTGTGCTGGCCTGCCTCATACTCTTTTTTCTCCATCTCCAGGCGTTGCTGTTCCTGTGCTGTAAGCGCTTTCGGAAACGTGCGCAGGTCGGGCTGGCCGGCATCTACCCAGGCCGTGTACCAGTAGCTGGCAGTCGCCTGTATGGCCAGCCGCATCTGCCGCTCCACCTGCCCGCTCAGCTTTCGGCTATATGCCTCGGAGAAGGCGCGGGAGTACACGCGGGTGGTCAGGTTGTTACGTACTTCATAAGAATATTTCTTCTCCTCGTCAAACTCCTGCGTCAGCTCCTTTTCAAAGTAAAGCACTGAGTCGAGGGCGGTGTGCGCGCTGGCTACCAGGTCCCAGGCCCGGAGCTGCGGCTGCTCGATGTACAGGGCCTGGCCCACAAAAAAGTCGTACTCGCTGGAGAAGAGCTCCGGCAGGCGCGTTTCCCAGAACGCATGGATGCCGCGCTGGCCCGTCAGCTGGCCATTGTAGTTTTGGGTGGTATGCAGGGGCACGCAGGCGTCGGCTACGTAATGGCCCATTTCGGTGCTGAGGCGCAGGATACGGTCCAGGTCCCGCTCTTTGAACGCCTGCGTCAACTGGAACTTCATCAGGCTGATGTGCCAGGGCACGATGCCGTACGCCTGCAGGGTGTCTTCGGAGTATAGCGCCACAGCCTCCGGCCAGAAGCGGGGCATCTTGTACAGGGCGCTGTCGCCATATATGTCCAGGTCGATGTAATGCCGGGCGGCCTCCCACTCCACGGCGTAGCGGCGGCGGTCGGGGTTCACGGCGTTTTCGGTGATGTAGCGGATGTGCTTTTTGTAGAACCCAATCATCTCGGGCGGCAGCGTGAACACCGCCAGCCGGTTGATGCGCTGGTGCGCGAAGAAGCCCCAAGCATAGCCGTGGATTGGCAGGAGCAAGGTTAGCAGCAGCAGGATGAGTTGGGTTCTTCGCACCATATCTGCCGGTGTACGGAGGCTTACAGGTAATTGGTGTTTTTATGTTGTTCTTTCTATATAGTATATTCGGCAGTTCAGTTACGGTTATCTGTCAGAATCGACATAAAACCGTATGTTTATTCATGCTATCTACAAGTTGTGGTGCATTTGAATTAATAAATTAAAAAGGAAATTGAAGAGACTAATACCGATACTAACCTTCATTCTATTTCTTGTAGGGCTTCTAATCTTTTTTGGGACTATCTGGTTCGGTATTGGTCTTTACACCCTTCTGTTAACAGGCGCAACCCTGGCGGGTTTTATAGTATCACTCTCTGACAGAAAAACAGGATGGACTATAATCTTCGCCACCACTATAGGTTGGCTTCTGCGTTATTTCGAGCATGCCAGCTACTTGATTCTTTACGACCTCCAAAATATTGGGCGTTGGGTTTTGGTATTGATACCACTTTTGTTGTCTCTCTTCTTATTCACTCTAATATATAAAGAATGGCAAGAAGGGGTTGGGAAGCCATTTAGAGTTGGCTTTATCATTTTGTCTGTTCTGGCTCTGTTTACAGTCGGAATGGGTTCCTTTATATGGAAACCCCATACAGACGAGTTTAACTGTTGGTACTACTTTGACAAGAATAGCAATGACTTCAAAGTAACTTTTTCAGTTACTCCCGACTTGACCATTGAAGCCGTAAGTAACTCTGAAGAATTAGAAGCCTTTATAAAGGAAAATGGAATAAGGGACAGGTATAGACCAGGGATTTACTGTCCAGAAACTAAAGTCAAGATTGTCACAAGCTTTAAGAAAGTAGTTTCTGTTGAAATCTTAGGTTTTCGGAATACTGAAATTGACAAAGTATTCCGCTTAGACAACCCGATTGAAATCGACCTAAGCTCAATAAAAGGAGAAAAGCAGATTTTACAACCTGAATTTGACTTGGGAGATTAGAAGAAAAACGAACCACAACACGGCACATAAACCAAGCTTCGGCTACGCCTTGCTCGCATTATGTACTAACCGTTAGCTGTGATTTTAAGAATAAAAAATGACTTCACCTTTATGGACATAAGAGCATGGTTGGTAATAATTTTGGTGGTCATGTTATATGGGTGCAATAATACCAATGCTCCGCAAAATCTATCTCCATTAATTGATAGCATATCCTTCGAGGAAGTTGGTGATACTATAGCGTGTCGTAGAGGGATTGAAGATGCAGTAAAGGATTATCAGGCAGGGGAGCTGGGGCTATACTTTTATGGCTTGCCAAATCCAGAGTTCAACACAAGGGTACGGCTGATGATAGAAGAATATGGCTTAAAGCTCAAAGGTGGTGGTGACATTGTTGAACCAGCAGGGAAGTGCTACAATAAGGTGATGTATGAACTGATAGAGCAAAAGTATGGAAAGAACGCTTTTGAGCGGATAGATACGAAGGTGGACAGCCTGTATAAGTTAGGTTTGGGGGACAGAGATGTAAAGTTCAAAGGTGGGGATGAAGGATTAATGAAATACATCTACTGCAGCCTGGCTGACAGCTTGTTGAAAGAAGATAGTGAAGCACCCTTAGTTGTAATCTCATTAGTCATAGATGAACAAGGTGAGATTGAGGAATCAGAAATACTTGTCAGAAGAAACATTTGGAAGGATGAAGCGCTGTATGATGAAAAGGTCGAGCAACTGGTAGAGAAGATGCCTCGTTGGATTCCAGCGTTTCAAAATAAGGCAGCAATAAAGCAGCGATATACTGTTCCAATAAAATTTAGTAGAAAGTCAAAGAAGAACAACTGTGGCTAACCCTGCACATGCTCCATACTCGGTTACACCTCGTTCACAGCATGTACTAATCCGTTAGGCTTCATTTCAAAAAATATAATTTCAATCCTTTTTAGTGTTAAACTTAATACTTACTTTTGGCGTTAGTAACGCAGTAAGTAAGTATGATTATATCTTTCGGGTCAAAGGAAACTGAAAAAATCTGGAATGGAGAAAGAGTAGCGAAGCTGCCCATGGAAATCCAGACAATTGGCAGACGTAAATTAAGGATGCTTCATAACTCTCAAGATATTGCTGACCTTCGGATTCCTCCTTCCAATAGGTTAGAGAAGTTAGCTGGAAACCTGAAAGATTTCTACAGCATCAGGATAAACAGCCAATGGAGAATCGTCTTTCAATGGAATAACGGCCAGGCATCAGTAGTAGAAATTATTGATTACCACTAAGAAGAAATACAATGGAGCGACTACCTAATATTCATCCAGGAGAAATATTACAAGAAGAGTTTCTTGTTCCTCTAAACATCACAGCCTACAGGCTTTCAAAGGACATTGGAATACCGCAAACCAGGGTGTCTGAGATTGTAAAAGGGAACAGGCGCATCACAGCAGACACAGCTTTAAGGTTAAGTTACTACTTTGGCAATTCCCCTAAGTTCTGGCTCGGGCTCCAGGACGACTACGATTTGGAAGAAGAAATAACAAAAAAGCAACAAGAGTTGGAAACAATAAAGCGCTTTGATAAAAAAGTAGCCTGACCCAGTACTGCCTAAACCCTCGCTTTGCTTCGAGCTTAGGCAGTATGCACCATTATATATAGATTCAGATTAATATATAACAGCAACAAAAAACCGGGCCTGCCACAGCACTTGCGGCAGGCCCGGTTATATATAGGCTTACGGATAACCTACCTTCTCTTCGCAAGCGCCGGGAACTTCATTTTGTAGTCAGCGTCCACCTCACCTTTGGAAATCTTCGCCAGCTTGCTTTTAATCAGGCGCTTCTTCAGGCCGTTCAGGTGGTCCGTGAACAGGATGCCCTCGATGTGGTCGTACTCGTGCTGAATAACGCGGGCGGTCATGCCGTCGTAGCTGTCTTCGTGCTCGTTCCACTCCTCGTCGAAGTAGTGGATCACGATGCGCTCGGGGCGGTACACCACTTCGCGCACGCCCGGGATGCTCAGGCAGCCTTCCTCAAAGCCCCACTCTTCGCCGTCTTCGGCCACAATCTCCGGGTTGATGAACGCTTTCTTCACGCCCTTGCCCTTGTCCTCGTCGTCCATCATCGGCTCCGAGTCGATCACGAACAGGCGGATGCTCTTGCTGATCTGGGGGGCGGCCAGCCCGACGCCGTGGGCGTGGTACATGGTCGTGAACATGTCATCCACGAGTTCCTTCAGGTCCGGGTAGTCCTGCGGAATATCCTGGGCTTCTTCTTTTAAAACTGGATCGCCGTAAGCGGTAATCGGATAAATCATATAAATCTGCTTTCTAAATACGACTGTAAAATAATGGCGGCGCTCACCCGGTCAACAGTTGCCTTGTCCTGGCGGGCTTTCTTCTTCAGGCCGCCGGCCAGCATGGCGGCGCTGGCCATTTTAGAGGTGAAGCGCTCGTCCACGGTGTGCACCGGCACCGCGGGGAACTCCTTCTGCAGCTTGCGCACAAAGCCCACCACGTGCTGGGTCGCCTGCGTGTCCTCCCCCGAGAGGCGGCGCGGCATGCCCACCACCAGGGCGTCCACCGGCTCGCGCTGCACATAATCCTTTAGGTAGGATAACACATCTTTGGCGTGAACGGTTTCTAGCGGGTTGGCAATTAGCTGCAGCGGGTCTGTCACTGCCAGCCCCACGCGCTTTGTCCCGTAATCGATTGCCATTATCCTGCCCATGTGCCTGTTCTTAAACTGCAAAGGTAGGAATTTATATGGTTTGTTGTTGAGGCACGGGCGGCGGGGAGGCAAGTGCGGGTTTCCTGTCTGCAGACCCAGTATGCATAGCGGGGTTATATATAGAACCCGGTCTTTTGGCCGCTCAGGCTAAATCAGTTGGCGCGCCGGGCTGTTCACAAACAAGAAGAAGGGAGATTTAAATTATTTAGCTTCGGATTGTGTTATAAGCATAGTAAATGGGGCGATATGCTGCCAAAGGCCGCAACCTTCACAAATTTGTACTTGTATAAATATATTGGCCCCTCTGGATATTTACTAACTTGTAGCATCAGTTGCTGCGGTGTTTTTGTGGAGACAGGTACACGCACATTTTTTAAGCAAGATTATGAACAACACAGAGCACGGGGAGGAAAAGAAAAATATCCGGAACTCGCCATTTCAGATAAGGCTGCCACTGTTTATCGCACTGGCGCTGGCCGTGGGCGTGCTGATCGGGGCCAACACGTTTTCGCCCTCTTCCACTAACCCGCAGGGCACGGCCAAGAGCTACCTGAAATTCCGCGACATTCTCAGCTATATAGACCGCGACTACGTGGACACGGTGGATATAGAGGAGCTCTCCGACTACGCCATCACGAAAATGCTGGAGAAACTGGACCCGCACACCTCCTATATACCGGCAGACGAGCTGGCCATGGCGCGCTCTTACTTAGAGGGCGATTTCGAGGGCATCGGGGTGGAGTTCAACATCTTCAACGACACCATCTACGTGATTTCCCCGCTGAGCGGCGGCCCGTCTGAGGCGGCGGGCATACAGGCCGGCGACAAGATCATCGAAGTGGACGGCAAGAAGGTGGCTGGCGTCGGCATCAACAACGAGGGCGTTTTCAAGCACCTGCGCGGCCCGAAAGGCTCTAAGGTGAACCTCACCATCAAGCGGCAGGGCACCAAAAAACCGCTCTCTTTCACCTTGCAGCGCAGCAAAATCCCGACGCACTCCGTGGATGTGAGCTACATGGTGGACGAAAGGACGGGCTATATAAAAGTGAGCCGCTTCTCGGCCACCACCTACGACGAATTCAAGGAGGCCCTCACAGGCCTGAAGAAGAAAGGGCTGCAGCGCCTCATCCTGGACCTGCGCGGGAACCCCGGCGGCTATATGGACCACGCCATCCGGATGGCGGATGAGTTTATCTCCGGCGACAAGATGATCGTGTACACCGACGGCAAGGGGGACAAGTACGATTCCAAGACGTTTGCCCGCACCAAAGGCGATTTCGAAAACGGCCCGGTGATCGTGCTGCTGGACGAAGGCAGCGCGTCTGCGGCCGAAATCGTGGCCGGTGCCCTGCAGGACAACGACCGCGCCCTGATCGTGGGCCGCCGCTCGTTCGGCAAAGGCCTGGTGCAGATGCCGATCCCACTGAACGACGGCTCCGAGCTGCGCCTCACCATCTCGCGCTACTACACGCCGAGCGGCCGCTCTATCCAGAAACCCTATACCGCCGGGGCAGAGGAATATGAAATGGACATTTTGAACCGCTTCGAGAACGGCGAGTACTTTCACCCAGACAGCAGCCTCTTCGTGGATTCACTGAAGTACGAGACCCTGCGCGGCCGCACGGTATATGGCGGCGGCGGCATTATGCCGGATGTGTTCGTGGCGCGCGACACGATGGAGCTTTCCCCGTACCTGAGCCAGCTCTACAACAAGAACGTGATCCGGGAGTACACGCTGGAGTATTACCGCGGCCACCGCAAAGAACTGGAGAAGCTGTCGTTTGAGAAGTTCAACAAGAATTTCCAGGTGACGGATAAGATGCTGCAGGAAATCGTGCAGATGGCCAAGGCAGCCGGCGTGGAGTTCAAGCAGGAGGAATACGCCCGCTCCAAAGACCTGCTTCGCAACAACGTGAAGGCTTTTATCGCGCGCAGCATATATGGCAACAAAGGCTTCTTCCCGGTGCTGCACGAGTCGGATGAGGAATTCCAGGAGGCCCTGAAGCACTTTAACCAGGCCATGAGCATGGCGAAGGGCAAAGGGTAGGTGCCTGCTCGTTCGATGTGATTCTCCTCCTTCATCTAAAGAGGGTGGGATATTAAAACAAGCTTCAAGCCTGTGACTTGGAGCTTGTTTGAGGTTAGTTTGCAACTGCCGGAACTATACAGAGCGTCCCACGCCAGTTACAAACTGGCTTCATCTGTACTCCAAGTCACAGACTTGAAGCAGATAAATGTCTGTTTTAAGAATGATGGCTGTGAATTTGCACACGCTATCTGAACAACAACCCTATAGAGCACCACTGCATGGCGTACTATCATAAGTTAGGAGAGATCCCGCACAAGCGGCACACGCAGTTCCGACAGCCGGACGGCAGCCTCTACAAAGAGCAGCTGGTGGGCACGCTGGGCTTCAGTGGTGTTTCCTCGCTGCTGTACCACATCCACCCGCCCACCCAGATCAGCCGCATCGGCGAGGCAAGGCCCTATGCGCCAAAGAAGGCGGAAGGCGTTAAGCTGGCTCCCCACCACCTGCGCACCCTCCCCGTGGAGACCACCGGGCCGGACTACCTCGGCGCGCGCAAAACCATGCTCTTTAACAGCGACGTGGCCATCAGCATCTGCAATTCGTCGGAACGGGAGATGGGCTACTACTATAAAAACGCGCAGGCCGATGAGGTGGTGTTCGTGCACGAGGGCACCGGCGACCTGCTCACCCAGATGGGCCGCGTCCCCTTCAAGCCCGGCGATTACCTGGTGATCCCGCGCACCATCATCCATAAGTTCCGCTTTGATGCGGGGCAGGTGCGGCTGCTGGTCATCGAGTCGTTCAGCCCGGTGGAGACGCCACGCCGCTACCGCAACCATTTCGGGCAGCTGCTGGAGCACGCGCCGTTCTGCGAGCGCGACATGCGCCCGCCCGTGGAGCTGATCACGGAGACGGAGCGGGGCGAAAAGCTGGTGCAGATCAAGAAAGAAGGCGAGCTGCACCAGTTCTACTATGACTTCAGCCCGTTCGATGCCGTGGGCTGGGACGGCTATTTCTACCCCTACGCTTTTTCCATATATGATTTTGAGCCGATCACGGGCCGCATCCACCAGCCGCCGCCCGTGCACCAGACGTTTGAGGCGCACAACTTCGTGATCTGCTCGTTTGTGCCGCGCCTCTTCGATTACCACCCGCTGGCTATCCCGGCGCCCTACAACCACTCCAACGTGGACTCCGACGAGGTGCTGTATTACGTGGAGGGCAACTTCATGAGCCGCAAAGGCGTGGACATCGCCTCCTTCACCGTGCATCCGGGCGGCATCCCGCACGGCCCGCACCCGGGCACGGCAGAGGCCAGCATCGGCAAGAAAGGCACGGAGGAGTACGCCTTGATGATCGACACCTTCAAGCCCTTATATATAACCGAGGACGCTGTCCCCTATATGGACCACAACTACCCGATGAGCTGGAACGAGCACGGCAACGACACGACACATTAACCGGAAATTTGTACCTAAAATGCTTTGGTATTTGTAAATTTGCGTCAGGAAGCGCTGCTGAGATCGCTTTTTTCTGACGCAAATTGCATTTTTACCCTTTTACATTTTACACTTATTGTGATGAAGCATTTGTTTTTTGTTGCCGTTATGGTTTTTGCCTTTGTGGCAGCAGGTTGTGAAAAAGTAGATGACCTGCTCACATTTTACATCGAGGAAGAAGAAACCATCACGGTAGAGTCGCATTTCCCGGTGGGGGCGCTGGTACCGTTTACGCCGGTTACGGTAACCACCAACTCAGAAGAAACTTTTAAGAACAACAAAACGCGCGCGGAACTGGTAAAGGATGTAACACTGAACAGGTTGAACCTAAGCATCACAGATCCGGCGGGGGAAGACTTCGATTTCCTGAAGAAGATCGAGATTTATATATCCAGTGAAGGCAGGGACGAAGTGAAGATCGCGTACCTGGACGTGGTGCCGGCCAACGCCACCACCCTGAACCTGAAGTCGACCAACGCGGAGCTGGATGAGTTTATCAAAGGGGAGACGTACAACATCCGGACAAAGGCTGAGCTGGCCAAGCCTATCTCAGGGGATATAACCATTAAGGCAGATATGCGCTTTAAAGTAACAGCTGACCCGATATAACATGCAAACATTACCGATGAGGATTTCCGAGAAGAACAAGTTAGAGAAGATCATCATTGTGGGTGATCGTGTACTGATAAAGCCAAAGACCACCCGCGAGCAGACCAAGAGCGGCCTGTACCTGCCGCCGGGCGTGCAGGAGCGGGAGAAGGTGCAGGAGGGCTACATCATGAAGGTGGGCCCCGGCTACCCGATCCCGGCCGATTACGGGTTTGAGGACGAGAACTGGAGCGAGGAGGAGGAAGAGGTGCGCTATATACCGCTGCAGGCCAAAGAGGGCGACCTGGCCATCTACCTGCAGCGCGACGCGATTGAGATAAACTACCTGGGCGAGCGCTACTTCATCGTGCCACAGTCGGCGGTGCTGATGCTGGTGCGCGAAGAGGATCTGTAGGGAGAATCCCGCTGTTGGTTGGTAAAAGGGCCATGCTTATCTATTAAGCGTGGCCCTTTGCTTTTGCCCCCTGTGGCAGGTGCGGGCATATGTATACCTTCGATGACATTGCGCCTGGTAAATATGTTTGAACACGAATACTCTTTTCGCCCCTCTCAGGCAACTATTGCGGTCGCTGCTGCATCTTTCCCCTACACGCTGTGAATTCAGGCCACGACCAAAGCTATGAAACCATTTTTTACCGCTGTTTCCAAAGCACTGCTCTTTTGCTTCTTCTTCATCTACCTGTGCCAGGCAGCGGGAGCACAGCAGGCGCAGAAAAAGGAGTACAACCATCCGCAGAAAAGCATGCAGGCCCTGCGCATCACGGCGCCACCCGACATAGACGGCGTGCTGGACGAGCCCATCTGGCAACAGGCCGACGTTGCCACGCAGTTTATCCAGCACCGGCCCACGCCCGGCCCGGTAGAGAAGCGCCCGACGGAGGTGCGCATCCTGTATGACGACGTCGCCCTGTATATCGGAGCAGTGATGCACGATGTGTCGCAGGACAGCATTTTCAGGGAGATGAGCCGCCGCGACGACCTGGGCAACACCGATTGGTTTGGCGTTTTCCTGGATACCTATAAGGATGAGATCAATGGCTTTGGCTTTATCGTGAGCCCTGCCGGGGTGCAGTTCGACGCCCGCTACTCCTCGAACGGGGAAGACGAGAGCTGGAACGCGGTGTGGGAGAGTAGCACCAGACTGGAAGGCACCGACTGGGCGGCCGAGCTGAAGATCCCCTACTCCGCCATTCGCTTCGGGAACAAGCCGGAGCAGGTGTGGGGCCTCAACTTCATGCGCAACCGGCAGTCTACGCGCGAGCAGTTTTTCTGGAACCACGTGGAGCCCTCCAAAGACGGCTTCGTGAACCAGTGGGGGCTGTTGCAGGGCCTGAAAAACATCGAGGCGCCGCTCCGGCTGTCGCTTACGCCGTACGTGTCGGGGTATATGGAGCGCTACCCTGCGGAGCAGGCCGGGGCAGAGGATGCCAGGTACAAGCACGAGTTTAACTTCAGCGGGGGCCTGGACCTGAAGTACGGCATCAACGATGCCTTCACGCTGGATATGACCCTGATCCCGGATTTCAGCCAGGTGCAGTCTGATAACCGGGTGCTGAACCTCTCGCCGTTCGAGCAGCAGTTTAACGAGAACAGGCCCTTCTTCCTGGAGGGCACGGAGCTGTTTAACAAAGGTGATTTCTTTTACTCCCGCCGCATCGGGGGGGCTCCCGTCAATTACGGCGCTGTATATGATCAGGACAAATACGCCGGCTACGAAGTGCTGCAGAACCCACGGGAAACCAAGATGATCAACGGCACCAAAGTATCGGGGCGCACACAGTCCGGGTTGGGCATCGGCATTTTCAACGCAGTGGTAGGCCGCCAGCACGCCGTGCTGCAGGACAGCGCCGGCAACAGGCTGGAGGTGGAAACGCAGCCGCTCACCAACTACAACATCGCCGTTTTCGACCAGTCGCTCAAGAACAACTCCTATATCACGCTGGTGAACACCAACGTGATGCGGCAGGGCGGCACCTACGACGCCAACCTGACCGGCGCCCTTTTCCGCTTTGCCAATAAAGCCAATAAATACGCCGTGAACGGGAAGGCCGCCCTCAGCCAGCGGTATATAGCCGACGGCACAGACCTCGGGTATATGTACCAGGTGGGCGTCGGCAAGATCAGCGGCAACTTCCTGTATAACCTGTCGCACTCGGTAAAGTCAGACAAATACGACCCGAACGACCTGGGCATCCTGTTCGTGAACAACACGATGGATGAGGAAGTGAACCTGTCCTATAACCGGTATGAGCCGTTCTGGAAAATGCTGAACCTCTATACCAACCTCGGGGCGGTTTATTCGCGCAGGTACGACCCCAACGTGTTTCAGAATTTCGTGGTGTACAGCAACCTGAACGGCACGTTCAAGAACTTCATGAGCGCCGGGTTAAACTTTAACCTGGAGCCTGTGGAAACCTATGACTTTTTTGAGCCGCGCACAGCGGGCCGTTACTACACGTTCCCGGTGAACTACAGGGCCGGGGGATGGTACTCCACTGACTACCGCAAACGGCTGGCGCTGGATCTGGAGTTTTCTTACCGCCTGTTTGAGGAAAATGACCGCCGCAGCCTGAATTTCGGTGTCTCGCCGCGCTTCCGCGTCAATAACCAGCTGAGCTTTTCATACAGTTTCCAGTCGGGGAACAGCTACGACGACATTGGCTTCTTTACAAACACGGAAGTGGTGAACGGCACTGGAGAGCCGGAGAAGAAAATCATCTTCGGCCTTCGCGATGTGAACTCCGTGTACAACAGCCTCTCGGGGAGCTATATCTTCAACAACCGCATGTCGCTGGCGTTGCGCGTGCGGCACAACTGGTCTAAAGTGCTGACCAGGGAGTTCTTTGCGCTGGAGCCGAACGGCAGCCTTGTAGCGGACACCTACCGCCCTGAAACGCCGCACCAGAACTACAACTCCTTTAACCTGGACATGGTGTACTCGTGGTGGTTCGCGCCGGGCAGTGAGATCAGCATCGTCTGGAAAAATGCCTTCGAGGAGAATGTGCATTTGCCGGAGCCGCGCTACTTCGACAACTTCTCACACACCCTGTCATCGCCCCAGTCCAGCACCTTCTCCATCAAAGTACTTTATTACCTGGATTACCTTACGATGCGCAGCAAACTCGCCAAGCGGTAAATCGCCTGTAGTAACTGTGTTTCTGATTCCGATAGCTTGGTAGGAACAGGACGCGACCTGTCCCTACCAAGCTATCGGCTTAACCTGTTTTCTTAAAAAGGAAAGGTGAGAGGATTCTTGTGGTTTAGTGATATAAATTAAAAAGAGCAGGCGCCTCTAGAGGGGCCTGCTCTTTTTAATTCTGCTATAGATGATTTAGCGCCGTATGAGCAGCTTCGTGGTTTCCAGTTTATCGGCGTGCTGCACGCGCAGGATATAGAGGCCGGAGGAGTGTGCTGTCAGGTCGATGTCGGTGCGGTACTGGCCGTTGAACTGCTTTGTGGCACCGCTATATACCCGCTTGCCCAGCAGGTCTACTACCTCAATCTGTATATCCTCGGGGCCTTGCGTCTCCAGCGTCAGGCTGAACATGCCGTTCTTGCTCGGGTTCGGAAAGGCGAGCAGGTCAGCGCTTACCGCGCGCTCCGACGTCTCGAGGTCGAAGCGCAGCGCCTCCGAAACCTCCGATACACAGCCGTTTTCCGCCACCGTCACGGTATAGATTCCGCTTGATGCAGGGGTGTACTCGCGGCCTGTGGCACCTTCTATCAGCCTGCCGTCCTGGAACCACTGGTGGCTGCCGCTCGCGGCACTGGATACCAGTACCTGCCCGTTGCGCGAGATAGCAGGTGTTTCGATCGGCGCACCGGTTATCATGGGCACTTCTACCCGCTCGCTCTCGCAGCCCAGGCCGCGCACCTTCAGGTCGTAGAAGTAGTAATAATACTCCTCGGGTGTGGTGGTGGCGGTGTTGCCGGTAATGGCGAACACATTCTGGATCTCAAAAGGATAGCCTTCCACCCCGGCGTTGTTCCGGAAGATCGTGGCCCCGTTTTCGTAGGAGATGGCAATGCGGTAGTCGCCCGCCTCCGGTAGCTCCAGCCCGAGGTAATATACCGCGCCCTGGTCTGCCGGGTCGTCGGGCTGGGCGTCCGGAACTGCCGGGCTGCGGGTGGGCGTAACCTGCAAGGTGCGGGATGATACCTGCGCGCCGTCCTCGTTAAACGCCGTGAAAGTGATTCTGCCGCCATTACCTATATATAAACGGGCCGATTCCAGCACCAGCGGTGCCTGCGTCGTCACCAGCACATCCGGCGAGAACTGGTTATAACCGCCGCCCGTGGCAAAGGCTTTGTTGGCCGGACCTACAGTTCCCGCAAAATCGTTGTAAGCCGCATATAAAGTGCCGTTCACCCCGGCCACCGGGATGTGCTGCATGTTGCCTGCCGCCAGCGGCTGTGTGCTGGTGGGCGAGTTATACCAGAAGATCGTGCCTTCCCCCTGGTGCGACAAAGTCAGGGTTGGGCTGCTGCCGCAGCGGGTGGCCGAAATAGCGGTAGGCGCTGCCATGTTCTGCTGCACGGTAAAGGTGCGCTGCAGGCGGTTGTTGGCGCTGATGGCATCGCCCCCTAGGTTTGAGAGCGCAACCAGCTCGTAAGTGCTGCCGGCCACGGTGGCAAAGCTGTCCTCCAACAGCATTTCAGCCTTTGCAAAAGGCTCTAGCGTGGCGGTATAGGTGCCGGTGAGTTGGGTGATCTCGGTTCCGTTTTCGCGCACGCTGATGGTAACCGGAATGTTCTTTTGTGCCACTGCGCCCAGGTTGCGGATGCTGACCGCCACCGTTTGCGCTGTGGTGGCGCAGAGCGAGGAGCCCAGCGGCGTGACGGCCGTGACGGCAATGTCTTTGCCGGGCTGGGAGAACTGCAGCAGGTAATCCTGCGTCTCGCCGCGGGCATAGCTGCCGCAGGCGTTTACGCTGGCGGCGTCCTGCGTCTCCTGCAGCACCACGCGCAGCCGCACCTTATCCCCCACAACAGCCGCAGCCGGGGCTTTGATGGTACCCGAAAAAGTTGCCGCCCCGCTCAGCATGCCTGATGCCGCCACCGTTTCGCCGGCATCTGTAAAGTCGCCGTCGCCGTTCCAGTCAGCAAACACTTTCGCTATGCTGGGGGCATCGGTGGCGCAGGTGCCCGTCGTGACGGAGATCGTTTCCGGCTGGTCCGGCTCCAGAGTGAAGACGTTGCCTGTGAGGTTCTGGTAGGTGGTGCAGCCCGTTGCCCCGGCCACCGCTTTGGTGCCGATGGCGAAGCGGGTGATTTTGGCGCCTGCCTCAGAGGTGGGTGCGCTGGCGCACACGGCTGCGCCGCCGGCGCCGCTCACCAGCAGCGCGTAAGCCTGCGGCCCTTTCTTCAGAGTGCCTTTGTTGCTGATGGTGATGGTATAGGTTTCGCCGGGCACGGCGTTCTCCACCAGCACCTGCTCTACGTTGTCGCGCACATTGTCGCCGGGTTTGGCGGCCACGTCAGGTGCCGTGGGGTCCAGCGTCCAGGGCATATAGGTGGTGCCTTTGCCGGTAACGCGCACATCCAGGTCGTTCACGAGGCGGGCCGCGCGGTTGTTCAGGGCGCCGGCGCCTATCTCGGTCACGGTGCCTTCCGGGTCAGTCCAGGAGATGGTCACCCGCAGCGGGCCGGCGCCCGAGGCCCTTACACTGATAGTCTGCGGCTGGCCCTGCGCCAGGGCTTTCTCCTGTATCAGGTGCGTGCCCCTGGTGTTGGTGATCATGTTGGCGGCGCGCTCGGCATCCAGCAATCCCCAGCCATATATATAATCCGGGCCTTTGGCGGTGCCGGCCTCGTCGGCGGTATGGATGGCGAGGGCTTTCAGGGTGGCGGCGCGCATCACGGCGCCGCTGTTCAGGTTGGCAAAGTGCTCCTGCAGCAGCAGCAGCGTGCCCGACACGTTGGGTGCCGCCATCGAGGTGCCGCTCAGGGTCGTATAGTCGCGGTCGCTGTTCGAGGAGCTGGAAAGCACCGCTACGCCGTTCCCCACAATATCCGGCTTGATACGGCCGTCGTCTGTGGGGCCGTAGCTGCTGAAAGAGGAGACCAGCACGTCCTCGGCGCGCGTGTAGCCGTCGGCCAGCGGGGCAATGGCCCCGACGGCCAGGATGTTTTTGGCGTTGCCCGCCGTGGAGATCGCATCGTAACTGTCGTTGCTGCTCAGGTTTGCCGGGCGCGCTTTCACTAAAGTGAATTTCCCGTCGCTGTTGCGCTGGAAGTAGGGCTTGCCTACCTCTGGCCCCCGCTCACCGCGGTTGTTCCCCACGGACTTCACAATCAGGTAGTACGGGGCATTGTAGGCGATCTTGTCCCACCTGGCTGACTGCTCGTCGTAGTAGCCAAAGCGGTAGTCCTCTGTTTTGCTGATGTCAGTGTCGCCCCACCACTCCCAGTACGGGTCCTCGTCGGTGCCCTCGCGCTCGTCGTTGTAGCGCCAGCCGGAGATGGAGCCGTAGGAGTGGTTTGATATAAGGAGGCTTTCAGCGGCTTTCGCCATTTCGGCCTCATCGCCGTTAAAATCATATGCCTGCAGGCTGGCCCCAAATGCCATGCCTTTCGCGAGGGGGTTCACGCCGCTGGCGATCATAGTGCCGGCCACGTGGGTGGCGTGCTCGTTGTTCTCTTTGGCATCGTCTCCGGGCTGCACGCGCCCCTTTAGCTCCTGGTGCGTGGCCCTCACTTTGCCGCCGTCCCACATCGCGAGCCTGGAGGCCACCGTGTTGCCGGCGCCGCTCAGGCTGAGGCCGAGCGAGCCGCCTGCCCACAGCTGGTCTGTTTTGGTGGTAGCGGCTGCACGTGTGTTGTTATAGGTGATGTAGTAGATCGGAAGCCCCTTGGCATCCAGCCCCTGAAGGGAGATATAGGTGCCGTCTTTAGAGGTTTTTTCAATCACCCAGCCGTTCTTGCGCGCCAGTGCAATTGCCCGGGCTCTGTTCGCTTTAAAGTCCTTTTCTGCGGAGGCGGCTATCCGCTGCAGTGCCTCGGTGTTGGAGCGTATAGGGGATTTATCACGCTGCGCAAGCGCCGGAGCGGCAGCTGTCAGCCCAAGAGCAACAAGCCAGAGGCTTAATCTTCTCATAAACAAAGGTTGGGGTCGCGTTATTCAATTCTCAAGGTACTATAAAAGCGCGATATAGGCAAAGTCGTTCCATAGCAGGCATAGAATTTACAGGCTTCAGCGAAACACGCCCGTGGCCTGTTTTGGTAGGTACAGCAGCGGTGTGGCGAGGCCGGGTTATGGCCGGCGCATATATACCGCCCTGGCAACATGCGCTAATCAGCACGCCGGTGTCAGGGTTAATTTCATTTCATGAAAACTTTGTATAAATTTAAGAGTACTACAAAGCTTGTCAAGTATTCACCCCAAAACCACCTGTTATGGATTCTCGCCGCGACTTTTTACAGAAGCTTACTTTTTCAGCCATCGGATTGCCTTTATTGACCTTTTCCGGTTTGGCAAGTGCAGAAGCTACAAATCTTATATATGAGCAGCCTTACCAGGGGCCGGTGCTGCGCGTGGCCATCATGGGGCTGGGCAGCTACGGAACGCGGGTGGCGGAGGCCATGCAGTCCTCTAAAAAAGCGAAGCTGGTAGGAGTTATCAGCGGCACGCCCTCCAAAGTAAAAGACTGGCAGGCCAAGTACAACATCCCCGCCAAGAACTGCTACAACTACGAGAACTTCGATGCCATCAAAAACAATCCGGACATTGACGCCGTGTACGTCATCACGCCTAACGCCCTGCACCACGACCAGGTGATACGGGTGGCGAAAGCCGGCAAGCACGCCATCTGTGAAAAGCCCATGGCCATCAACGCAAAAGAGGGGCAGGAGATGGTGGACGCCTGCAACAAGGCGAATGTGAAACTGCTGGTGGGCTACAGGTTGCACTTCGAGCCGAAGACGCTGGAGATTATCCGGATGCGGGAAGCCGGGGAGTTCGGCAAGATTATGTTTTTCCAGGGCCTGAGCGGCTTCACGATAGGAGACCCGAACCAGTGGCGGCTGAACAAGCAGCTGGCCGGCGGCGGCGCGATGATGGACATCGGGATTTACTCTGTCAATGGTGCGCGCTATATGGTGGGCGAGGAGCCCGTCTGGGTGACGGCGCAGGAGACGAAAACAGACCCGGTGAAATTCAAGGAAGGTGTGGACGAAACCATCCAGTTCCAGTTTGGCTTCCCGAGCGGGGCGGTGGCCTCCTGCCTCTCGACCTACAGCATGAGCAACCTCGACCGCTTTTTCCTGAACGGGACGGAAGGGTTTGCCGAACTGCACCCGGCTACCGGCTATGGCCCCATCAAAGGCCGCACGCACAAAGGCGAACTGACCCAGCCCCACCAGACGCACCAGACGGTGCAGATGGACGAAATGGCAGCCATTATACTGGAAGGCAAAAAGCCAGTTGTGCCCGTAGACGGCGAAGAGGGCCTGAAGGATCTGAAAATCATTGACGCCATCTACCTCGCCGCGAAAACGGGTAAAAAGGTAGATTTGACAGTATAGCAGCATTCATTACCACCCGCATCCAACAGCAACACAAGCCTGTATGCTCAGCACAAAAACTGGTTATACAGGCTTGTGCAGCTGGTAAAGGTCAAATCCCTTGGCCCAGAAGTCTTTTTCGGTTTTCACTAATTCGAAACCGAGCTTTTCGTAAAACCGGTAGACAAGCTGTGTGGTTCTGACTATGATCAGCTCTACCGGGTGGTTGCGCCTGATTTCGTTTATCCTGTAAAGCGTCAGCTGTTTCCCGATTCCTTTGCCGTGGTGGGCAGGGTGAATGATGTCCCAGGAGATGCGCGCTGTCTTCTGCTCCGGGAACAGGTTAAAACCGCCCGACCCGATGATTTCCCCGGCCTCTTCCACCACGTAATAGTGCTCCGCATCCTGCGCCAGGTACGCCAGGAGGTCAGGTTCCTCGGAACTGTGGAAGTAAAGGGGCGTGTTCAGCCGCAGCAGTCCGAGCACTTTCTCTTTGTCGGCAGGTATATAGGGCCTGATCATGGGGTATGGGGTATATGGAATGCCCTGTGCCTGAAAATGCACCTTTGTTTCTCAGGCGTCGGGAGCTGTTATTCTTTTACCTTGATGTACTTTTCGATATTGATCCGGTCTATCCCGGAGCTGACAATCTTTTCTACGCCGCTCTGCAGGAGGGTGTCGCCTTTCAGGGCAATCGTAAAGGTGAAGTCATTTCCTTCCCAATCCCGGGCGCTGCAGTACTCCAGGTGTTCTGTGTATAGGCTATCGCGGAGGGTATATTTACCTCCCCCGGCAACGAAAACAGCAGAGTCCCTGCCTTTATTTACATCGTGCTGCAAAAAGGCAAAGTGGGTATCGTTGATGATTTTGATAAAGGAGATATTTTTGGTGTAGTCCGTTACCGTCGTATCCCCTTTCTCAATCAAAATTGCCGTCACAAGCTGCCAGGTTCCTGCTACCGGGTTCAGGGTGGCTTTGGAGGCCTTGTCCCCGTTCTCCTGCCCACACGCTACGAGCAGGAAGGGAAGTACGATAAATCCTATGATTCTTTGCATACAACTTGCTTGCTTTCTAAAGCTTCTCAAAACTGGTTGGACTGAAAAATGTTGCTTGATTTTGTAGCTGTTGCAAACAGTTTGTTATTCCTGCTTACTGCGTAGTGCAGGCTTTATGTTGCTTTGGCTGCGTTTTCTCTCGCTCTGAAGGCTACTATTCGTGCTATCAGGCTAAGTGGCAGTGGCTGGTCGAGCGGAAACCGGACGGAGCCTTTGCCTTGTTTGTATTTAGAGAGTTCCGCTGCGAATGCTGCATGCCCTGTGGGTGTGGCGTAAAAGCCTATATGGTTTTTGAATGCGGCAAAGTACACCAGGGGTTGTCCGGAGGTCTTGTAAGCTGGCATGCCGTAACTGATGCTTTCCGTTGCATCCGGTGCTTGCTCCTGTATGGTCGCGCGCACCTGCTTCAGTAGCTGCTGCACGTTTTCCGGGAAGCTTTTTATATATGACGCTACATCCTCCATACAGAATGGCTATTTCATGCGTTTGTCATTCTCAAAAGCCTCCTGGTATTCCAATTGTCCGTTCCGGTCGTAGCGCACCCAGAAGCCGTTTTTCTTACCTTTGGTAAAATTGCTGACTTGCCAGAGTTGCCCTGTCTCTCTGTAGAATTTCCATTCGCCTTCCATGTTGTCGTCATCAAAGTCCCCTTCGGCTTTCACTTTCCCGTTTTTGAAAAAGTACGTTAGCCTGGTCCCCTCAAGCTCATGGGCTTTCTGGCCGTTTGCATAGGTCTTTTTGGTTAGCATGTTTTCTTGCTTACGGGTTTTGTTTAAGGTGCTGGGTTTGGTAACGGATTGAACAGGCAAGCCCGCAGCGAAGTTAGGTTTAGGCTGCACTTGGTTGGGTGGAGGGCTTTTTACTTGGTTCTTGTGATTTTTTCAGGATTTTGCCGCGTGTCAAAAACAGCCGCAATATGAACAGTTGCTACGTCAATCCAATAGATTATATTGTAGTTGCCTTCAATAATATATCTGTACTCTTTTTGTCTGTCGGCAAGGAGTATTTCACGCTGCCCTTTCTTTGGTTGCTTAGACAGGGAAGCCGTTTTTTCTACAATACCCTTAACCAATTTTCTGGCAACTGTAGGGCTTGCTGTTACTTTATGATAATCAAATATATCTTCTAATTGTTTACTTGCTGTGTTTGTCCATAGCACCTTCAGGTCCATGCGTCAATGTCCTTATCCAGTTCATTGATTTCTTTAACTCTCCCGTTTAAAGCATCATCTTCCGAATCGTCAATTATTTGATTAAAGTCAGTAAGTGACATTGGAGAAAAGCTTTCGGAATAGAGCTTCTTCTTCTCCGCAAGCAGTATTTCTTCAAATTTGGAGATGATTTTCTCGTTGTCAAGCCGCAAGAATTCCTGCACAAAATGTATCTTCCTTGCTTGTAAGTCCATGATGTTTCCCTTCTATAAAAGTATTTAAAATATATGTTACGATAATTTTATTCTATCGATTTTGCCTTTCGCCTAACGGCTCGGACAGGCAACGGGTGAAGCATTATCCGAACATGATGCCTGTGCTGTGTTGTGCTTTGTATTTTTTAATTTTCAAATATCTCGCTCCATACTACTTTCCAGCTATCATCTGCCCTTAGGAGTGAAAGATTAGCTACAGCACCTTGTGATGGATAACGTAAACCTACATGAGCAGAATCATCTTCAATTATTAGTTTTTCAACCACTAAGTAATGGTTTTTAGCACTGTTTTCTAATTCTGTAGAATCTAAGAACACCACATTCTTCCCGAACTTTTCTAAACTTAATGGTTCTGTAACTATCTCATTTTTCAACACGATTAGCTTAGTGGTGTCAATGTAAAACCACTGAAGTTTTTCATAATCAATTGCTGCCTGCAGTATTTCTTTTTTTAGTTCTTGTTCTCCTTCTTCTTGTTTAACTGTTCCTTGTTTAACTGTTCCCTGCTTGGCTGAATCATCCTTTTCTTTCGCACTATCGCTACAGCTAAAACTAATTGATACTAATAACAGAAGTAGAACCTTTTTCATAGATTATATAAAGCACAACTAGTAGATAGCATATATAAACATACGGTTTATTGTAGATTCTGACAGATAACCGTAACTGAACTAACGAATATACTATATATAAAACAATGTATTACTGCCTATATATCCGAAAAAAATCTAAAAGCAAAAGCACACCAGCGGAGGGCTGATGTGCTTTTGGAGAGGCAGTTTATATATAGCCGGGCCTACTTCTTCAGGTACTGGGCGTACTCTTTTGCGAAATATGACAGGATGATGTCGGCGCCGGCGCGCTTGATGCTTGTGAGAATCTCCACCATCGCTTTTTCACCGTCTATCCAGCCGTTCTGGGCAGCGGCTTTCACCATGGCATATTCGCCGCTGATGTTGTAGGCGGCAATCGGGAGGTTCGAGTTGTCGCGGAGCAGCTTGATCACGTCGAGGTACGCTAGGGCAGGCTTCACCATCAGGTAGTCGGCGCCCTCGGCGGTATCCAGTTCGGCCTCTATCAGCGCCTCGCGGCTGTTGGCGTAGTTCATCTGGTACGTTTTCTTGTCGCCGGCCTTGGGGGCCGAGCCGAGCGCATCGCGGAACGGGCCGTAGAAGGCGCTGGCATATTTAGCGGTATAGGCCATGATCGCCACCTTCTGAAAGCCGTGCTCGTCCAGCACCTGGCGGATGTGCCCGATGCGGCCGTCCATCATATCCGAGGGGGCCACAATGTCGGCACCGGCCCGCGCCTGCACCAGCGCCATCTTGCCCAGCACCTCCAGTGTCTCGTCGTTCAGGATCTCGCCGTTCTCCACAATGCCGTCGTGGCCGTCGGAATTGTACGGGTCCATGGCCACGTCGGTAATCAGCGCCACTTCCGGGAAGTTCTTCTTTATCTCGCGGATGGCGCGCGGGAAGAGGCCGTCGGGGTTGTGGCTCTCGGTGGCGTATTTGTCTTTCTGCTCCTCGGGTATGCTCGGAAACGGGGCGAAGGCTTTCACGCCGAGCTCCACGCAGGCGGCCACCTCGTCCAGCACCGTGTCGATGGAGAAGCGGTTGATGCCCGGCATCGACTTCACTTCCACGCGCTGGTTCTGGCCGCTTATCAGGAAAAGCGGGTATATAAAATCGTGGGTGGTGAGCGTGGTTTCCTGCACCATATTGCGAATCGCCTCGGTCTGGCGGTTACGTCTCGGTCTTCTGATCATAGCTATATATCGTTTCAGAAAAGTTCAACATCGAACTGTTGCAAAGGTACGGCGATTGCCGGGGAATTGAAATGAAGCCCGCCTGTTTTTGAGTCGCTTCCCCGCCGCATCGCCGGTATATAGGGCGGAGGCCGTCTGAGCTGAAAACCCGCTGCAGCTCTATATACCAGAGCCGGGTGCACGTCTATATATAACTCCGGTAGCGATATGTAGCCGGTTAATTTTTTATGACTTAAAACCCACCCCTGCCCCTCCCGAGAGGGGAATCTTCCGCAAGAGTAGTTTATTCCCCTCCTCGGAGGGTAGGGGTGGGTCTTGTTTTAGCAAAGGAAGGAAATCGCACCTTGAATTATATATAACCCGGCCTGAAAGCAGGAGAGGCAGCACCCGCTACAAGTGCTGCCTCTCTCTGGGGTCCCGTTCAGAGGAGTTACCGTTTTAGGATTTTCACGTTTCCGCTTCTGTCTTTTTCCTGCCACTTCAGGATATATACCCCTGCGGCAAGGTCCGTTACCTCTAACTCCACCGGCAGGTTTATATCCCGGAAAGTGAGTTCATAATCGCGCACCATCTTTCCGGCCATGTCGTAAAGCTGCGCCTCCAGCGTGGCAGTGCCCTCCACGAGGTACAGCAGGGTAACGGTCCGGGTCTCTTCGTTGATCGGGTTCGGGTACACCCGCAGCCTGCGCAGGGAGGCCGGGTTGATGACGCGCACGGGCGGCGAGTAACTGAACGTGCCGTTGTTATACACCACGCGCAGGCGGTAGTAGGCAATGTCCGGTACAGGGTCGTTGTCGATAAACGTGTAGGACAGGATACCGCTGGCAGGGCCCTTGGCGGCCACGGTGCCCACTTCGCCCCAGTCGGTGCCGGTGGCGCTGCGCTCTACTACAAAGTTTGCCACTGTCTGCTCGTTTTTGGTGCTCCAGTCCACGGTAACGGCGCTGGAACTGTTAAACGACGCCTGCAGGGTATATATCTCCGGCGCCAAGTTGCACTGGCCATCGCCGCTGAGCACCATCGGCGGCTCCCCGCACATGTTCGGCTCAATGCTGTTGGCCACAACCAGCCTGCCCCCCAAAATGTCGGCGGTGCTCAGGTCGCGCACCAGCACCTCAAACTCAATGGCATAGTGCATCACCGCCCGCGACAGGATCACGTGGCTCAGCTGCTGGGCATGGCCCAGCTCGTGCAGCATCACCGTCTCGAAGTCGAACTGGCGCTGAACGGGCGGGGCGGGTCCGTACTGCCAGGTGATGTTGCTGTTGATCTCCATGTCGAACTCCGTTACCCAGAACAGCGTGTCCTGGCCGTTGCTGCAGCCTTCGTAGCGGCTGACCGTGCGCGCCAGCACGCCCTGCCCGGTGGTGGAGGAAGAGGCAAAGCGGATCACGTTCACGCCGTCTTCGGCAGCGGCCTCTAGTTCGGTAGGCTCCCCAAGCCGCCAGTTTACCCCCGACACGCAGATCCAGGTGTTCATGGCCCGCCGGAAGCCCTCCTGCGCGGGCTGCCTGTTCACCATGCTCGGCGCAAACCGCATGGTGTAACCGCCCAGCCCGTCCATGTTGGTGAGGATGGGCTGGAACGGCGCGCCCTCAAATTCAATGTTGGAGTAGGCGAATTCGATGATGATGGGATTGGAGCTGGTCGTGCTGCTTTCAGCGTCGGTCACGACGCGTATGGCCCCGGAGCCCGGGGTACCGCCATCTTCCGAGGTAGAAGGGATATGCAGTTTGATTTGCCTGTCTGACCAGGAGATATAATCCGAGGCAAAAGGGCGGACATAGGTCTGGCCGCCATCATCGGCGTTCTTGAACTCCACGGCGCCGTCGCCGCGTGTGCTGCCGAAGCCGGAGCCGTTGATGGTGAGCACCACGCCCGTGCCGGCATTAGTAGTGATAGGGCTGAAACTGGAGATGACCGGTGCCAGTGCGTCAGCCTGCGTCTGCTGCTGCTGTTTTGCGGCAGAAAGCCCTGCGTCCAGGCGCGTGTTCGGGGCCAGGCTGCGGAAGCGCTGCCCGGTTTGCGCGGTGATATCCCGGTACAGTGCCTGCACACTCTCATAGCGGTCAAAAACGCCGGTGGCTTTGTCTTCGGGCAGGCGGTATTGCACGAAGCCCTGCTGGCTGCCGTAGGCTTTGGTGCTGAGGTGCCGGTTGCCCGGGGTACGCTGCAGCTCCTGTTGCCGCTCCAGGAAAAAAACGCCCTGCTGCCCGGGCTTCAGCTGCAGGGCAGTGGAGAACACGTGTTTTTTCAGGCCGACTGTGCCGCCCTCTGTTATCAGCTCCACCTGCTGGCTTTCTGTGCCTCCTTTAAAAGACTTATATACCCGGATGATGTTGGAGGTGTAAATGTTCTCGTGGCGCGCATCCCAGAACGACTGCTGCGACACTACCTCGCCCTCCACTACCAGGCTTGCCGCCTGCACACGCTCGGCCAGCGTCAGCGGTACCATGTGCGGGTTATCGGCGGCGCGGGTGTGGAAAACAGTAAAAAGCAATGTGAAAAGCAACAGCAGGGGGTTGCTGCGGAGTATGGCAGCAGCTGGTGTGTAAAATCTATACATGGAAGCAGCTATAGTTCAAAAGGTGATGTAACGAATGCATATATGCTTAACGGAAAAAGTTCAGCGCTTTATACGTACGGAAAATAACAGGCATAGGGATATATAGTTTTTCTATACAGGCAAAGGCCTGCGCCAGCCTCACGCCAGGTCCGGATGCCATCCTCCGGACGGTAAACGATTATAGATGGCGCCATGCCCGCTGTGCTCCGGCATATAGCACTCGCTATATGCCGGAGCATGCGCCGCGTCAGAGGTTTTAATGCACCCCTTCCCGCCGTCGGGAGCAGCCGTCAGCAGGCCCAAAATTAAAAAATGCCCGCCAACTAGGAAAGCTGGCGGGCACAATGGGTGCTGATTAACGGTGGATTAGTTGCTCTTGTGCTGGTAGTTGAAATCAGATGGGCCGTTTATTTCTATGTTCATCAGCTTCTTGTACTTCTCATACGCTTTCTTCGGCTGCTTTTTGTCGTTCACATACAAGTCCTCGTTGTTGAACCGGATGTTCACGTTCTCCTCGCCTTTTTCAATGATGCCGTCTTTGATCAGCTCTTCCTTCACTTTCTTAAACTGCGCTTCGTGCCTGCGGGCCATCTTCTCTTGCTCCCTTGCCAGTTCCATCTGGTGCCTGCTCATCTCTTGGTTCAACTCTGCCTGCATTCTGGCCATCTCCTGCTGCGTTGCGGCCTGAAAGGTCATGCCTTTGCCGTACTCCTTCGTAAACTTCTCTATTTCCTTTTCATAATTTTCTATTTCCTTCTCATACTTCTCCATCTCCTTTTCAAAAGCCTTTATATCCACATCAAACGTTTTCTGCGCCTCCTCATATGCCTTTAGCTCCTGCTCGTAAGCCTTTAAGGCCTTTTTATCATCTTTGAAAGGGGCACTGGGCGGCACAGGTGGAACTGGCGGCACGATGGCCGGGGCCGGAGGGGCCGGTGGTACGGGAGCAGGGGGCATGGGCGGAACTGGCGGTACGGGTGGCGGCGGCACCAGGCTGTCGCCGTCAGTGTAGTTGAACTGGTAAGAGTAGGTTTCGCGGTTGCTGCGGCGGGCTTCTGCGGCGGCGGCGCGGGCGGCCCGCATTTCTGTCCGCACTTCCGCGCGGGTGGCGCGCGGGGCGTTTTTCACAGCCTGCAGGCGCTGCTCTACCAGGGCAGTATATTCGTCCATGTCCTTTTTAGGGATGCGCTTGCCGTCTACGTACAGCTCCTTCACCTTTCCCTTTTTATTTTTGATGATCACAATGTCGCGGGTATTCCCGTTGGCGTCCTGCACGGTGTAAGCCGCGGCAACACGGTCATCGGTTGCGCTTCTGTCCGCGGCAGGCACATCTGTCGGCACAGTAAGCTGCGCCAGCCGGACGGTTTGCTGCGCATCCTGCGGCTGCAGGCCCGCCACGGCGCCAAACGAGAGCACCAGCAGCCCCACCACCAGCACCAGCGCGGCGGCAAAGCCCTCGGTAAACGTCGGCTTCAGCGAAGGCTGGCCAACCAATCTTTTAATGCGGCTCATCAGGGTGCCCCGCTTCCCGGAAAAAGCAACTGCGACAGCAGGGGCGGCGGGTAAGCGCATGGCCTCAATCTCAGCGAGGGCGCGGGCATAGGTCAGCGTGTCGCCACATATAGCCACCGCTATATCGTCGCAGCAGTTCTCGCGCTCGGCCCGTACCACCCCCGATACCCACCAAACCGCCGGATGGTAAAAGAACAGCATGTCCACCACCGACTGCAGCAGGTTGGTGAGGTAGTCCTTGCGCAGGATATGAGCCAGCTCGTGCGCCAGCACGGCCTCTACCTGCGCCTGCGTCAGGCCGGTGACGGCGCCAATCGGCAGCAGGATGACAGGCTTGGCAAAACCAATCGCCATTGGCACCCGCACCAGCGCCGACTCCGCCAGTTGTATCGCCTGCTTCAGGCCCATGGCGTGGCTGAGGGCGTTCACCTGCAGCTGCCAGTATGCCCCAAGCGGAGCGGTTTTGTAGTGGCGCAGGCGCTGCGTGTAAGCCACCCCCCCTATAAAGCGAAGCGCCATCACCAGCATGCCCAGCAGCCACAGCGTAACCAGCAGGGGCATGTGCTGCTCAAAATAGGCCTGCGCCACTTCAAAAGGGGCGGCCCAGAACGAGCTTTGAACGGACGCCGGCTGCAGGGCAGCAGGAGAGGAGGCAGCGGCACCAAACCGGAAAGAGGCGCTGGCTGGTAGCGCGGCCTGGCTATAATAGGCAAAGGTGCCCGCTGCCAGCAGCAATTGCGCCAGCATGGCTCCTCCGGCTACGGCATAGCGGGTTTTTGCGCTGTGGCGGTGCAGCAAGACTAACAGCAGGCCCAGCAGCAAGGCCACAAAAGCGCCCTGCCACAGCGAGTGCAGCAGTGTCCAGCCAAGGGCGTGGGTCAGGGTGTCGGGGAAAAAGTCAGTGATCCGGTTCATTATTTACCTCCTTCCAGTTTATCTAATAAGTTTCTGATTTCGTTGAGTTCTGCCTTGGATGTGTTGCTGTTGCCCAGCGCCTGCATCACCAGCTTGCTGGCCGACCCGCGAAAGGCGGCATCCAGGAAGCGGTCCAGCAGTTGGCGCTGCGTGCGCTCCTCCTCCAGTAGCGGGCGGTATATATGCGAGCGGCTGGTTTTGTCGGCCTCCAGCATTTCCTTCTCCGCCATAATCTGCATCAGCTTTAGGGTGGTGGTGTAGCCAACCTCCTTGTTTTTGCTCAGCTCCTCGTGCACGAGGCGCACCGTGCTCGGGCCGTGCTGCCAGAGCACCTGCAGTATCTCCAGCTCCGACTCAGTGGGTTTGGGTATCTTTTCTAATGACATAGCATATAGCCTATTATGGTGTTGCAGTAGTTGCATTACAAGTATATACGAATATTTTCGTAAAAGGAAATTTATATACGATTATTTTCGTAGTTATGGGTTGGATTGCTATAAAAGAGGGTGAATTGCAGCAGGCAGAAGGGGAAAACAGGCAGGCAGTTTATATATAGCCTTTATGAGCCAAGCCGTTCCGCTCCCAGCCTGCCGGACTCCATCACAGGGTCCGGCCGCGACCTGGCCCTGCTGCCAGATGCATTGGACAGCAAGTGCCGGTGTTGCTGCCAAAGGCTATAAAGCGTAACAGTCCTTTTTCTCAGGATATGGGAAGGGACCGGAGAGACCCGCGCCAGTAAAAAGCGCATGAAAAGGCCAGTTCACGGAGAAGGCTTCTCCAGGTTACTTTCTTTATAAAGGCATATACAGCCTAATGTGTCAGGGCGGATTTGATCATGATGAATTCGTTGATGTTGTCGGTGTTGATGACACCGGCGAGGCGGCCGTTCTCGAGCACAGGGTAGAGCGGCATGCGGGTTTTCTGCAGCTCGGTGTAGGCTTCGGAGAGCTTGTCCTGCACATTGAATGTCCGCACCTCGCCCGACATAATCTCAGCGACCGGTTTTTGCATCTGCTCTTCCTTCACGGCCTGTATCAGCTGTGAGCGGGTGAGGGTGCCCACCACAGCGCCATCCAGCTCCACGATAAACTCATGCTCGGAGCCCATCAGCAATTTGTTCAGTGCCTCGCGCACCGTCTCGGTCGGGGCCAGTGTCACGAAGTTCGTCATCATGCCCTCGCGCACGCTGTGGCCGCGCAGGTAGTCGAGGTGCTGCACCATCATATTCTCGGAGTAGGCCCCAAAATAAACGAAAGCCCCGATCAGGATGAGGAAAGGGTTGTAAAAGAAGCCGATGAAAATGAAGCCGATGGCCAGCAGTTGCCCCAGGTTAGAGGCGATTTGCGTGGCCCGTGCCCGGCCCAGCTTAAAGGCCAGCAGCGCGCGCAGCACCCGGCCGCCGTCCATCGGGAAGGCAGGGATGGCATTGAAGAGCACCAGGACCACATTCACGAAGAGCAGCAGGTACAGGAAGTTGGCCGGCGTGATGCGCATAAAGAACTCCTCCGTCGGGATGTCGCCCAGCGAGGGCAGGACCAGCCACAGGATCAGGGCGATGACCACGTTTACGGCCGGGCCCGCCACCGCGATCAGGAGCTCCTGCCTCGGCTTCTCCGGCATTCGCTCCAAACTGGCCACCCCCCCAATGGGCAGCAGCGTAATGGTTTTGGTGTTGATGCCGAAGCGCTGCGCCGTGAGCGAATGGCCCAGCTCGTGCAGCACCACGCAGAAGAAAACCAGCAGGATGAAGGCGAGGGCAAGCAGCGTGGTTTGCATATCGCTGCCGCGCTGCATCTCGGAAAACGCCACCCATCCCAGCAACAGCACAAACGTCCAGTGCACCAGTATTTTTATGCCGGCAATGCGACCAAGGTTAAGGGACCATTTCATAGGCTATTATCATAAGAGCTTATCTATATAACGCGATAAAAGGCGAAAAGCTTCAACCTTTTACAGCTGAAGCTTTTCTGTCGTTACTTCCGGAGTAGCTGCGGCACCACCCGCTCGCCGAACACCTCTATAAACCGCTCGTGCTGCAGGTTCACGTTATGCAGCATCAGCTGCGTAAAGCCCAGTTCCAGGTCCTGTTGGAGCCACTCCAGGTGCTGGTTCGGCTCTGAGGAGATGCGCACATGGTCCCGGAGGTCCTGCTCGCGCACAAACATGGACGCTTGCTGCAGTTGCTTGGCAGTGCGCAGGTCGGAAAGCACCGCGCTCGGGAAGATGTTGGAGCGCCACTGCTCGTGTGCCCCCTGCAGCGCCTGCTTTTCGTCGTCGGCATACGAAAGCTGCACCTTCAGGTACATCGGCTTCCCCTCGCCGCCGCCTTCCCGGAACGCGTCCACCATTTTCTTCATTTCCTTCGGGGGCTTCGATACAGTGATCAGCGCATCGGCCCAGCCACCGACCCACCGGGCTGTTTCCTCGGTAATGGCAGCGCCCACAATCTGGGGCGCGACGGCGGGTCTTGTAAACAGATAGGCTTCCTCCACCTTCACCAGGCCGTGGTGCGTTACCGTCTCTCCGGCCCAAAGCGCCCGGATGATGTCCACGCACTCCTTCAGGCGGGCGTTACGGTCCTGTTTCACGGGCCACGGCTCGCCGGTTATCTGCTCGTTTATATACTGGCCGCTGCCCATGGCTACCCAGAAGCGCTCCGGGAACATCTCGGAGAGCGTGGCGGCCGCCTGCGCGATAATAGCGGGGTGGTAGCGCTGGCCCGGGGCATTCACTATCCCGAAGGAAAGATTCGTGGCTTGCATGGCGGCACCCAGCCATGACCAGGCAAAGCCGCTTTCGCCCTGCTCCAGGCTCCAGGGGGCGAAATGGTCTGAGGAGAGCGAGGCGTTGAACCCTGCCTCTTCCGCCAGTTGCACGTTTTTCAGCAAAGCGCTTGGTTTAAACTGCTCATGCGAGGCATGGTATCCTATTTTGATCATACGTCTGTTTTGTTAATGGTTAGATGCTTCCGTTTTCCCTTTCACCCTGTAGGAGCCTGTGTTTATATGGCGTAGAAGCAGGTGCTATATATACCGATGTTCGTGCAGGAAGGGAAAAGAGATGTACGCGCTGGTTGCAAAACCGATGCAGTGCCCTGCCCTGTCGCATGGCGGTTTTACCTATATGGGGCAGCCTGGCAACAAAAAGGCCCGGAAACTTTTCTCGTCGCCGGGCCTTGCCGCTTTGCTTACTCCAGCTTAGCCAGAAAGCTTCGGATGTGTTGCCGGAACTGCTCGGGTTGCTCCTGGTACGGGCAGTGGCCGGTTTCCAGTTGGTGGTAGGTGGCATTCGGGAACCGGAAGGTTTTGTAATGCTCCGGCCCGACGGAGTAATCGTACTTGCCGGAGAAAACCAGCACCGGCATTTTGATAGCGGCAGATTTGAGGGTGAAGTCCTGCTCGTATTCCTTGTAGTTCCAGACATTGCTGCCGAAGTGCCAGTTAAGCGTCGTGTCCATGACGGCGGCCATCGCCTGAAACATAGCTTTGTCGCGGTACATCATTTTGTACATCAGGTCCTTTTGGTTGAGCGAGTACATCACGCCGTTGAAGGCATCGGTCAGCGACACGCCCGGCTTGAGTATATCCGACACGGGCACCCCCATGATGCGTGCCGCATTGTTGATCGAATTGTGCTTCGCCTCCTCCAGGTTCAGGGTGCTGTTTATATAGATGGTCGCGGAAACACGCTCCGGCTTGGTGTAGGCGTACTCGGTGGCAATGGTGCCCCCGAACGAGTGCGGCATCAGGAGCCATTTGTCATAACCGAGGTGCGCGCGCAGCTCCTCAAAGTCCTGCACCACGCGGGCCAGCGAATAGTCGTTGTTTCTGGGGCTGGAGGAGCGGCCGCAGCCGCGCTGGTCCACGTAGACCATGGTCATGTCCTGCTCCACCACATCGCCGCCGAGGGCATAGAAGTATTTGGTCCAGGAGCCGGGGCCGCCGTGGATAAAGAGGCAGGGCTTGCCCTCGCCGGCCACGCGCACATACAACTGCACGCCGTCGGAAGTGGTGAAGTAGAAGTTTTTGTGCACAGCCTTAGATGCCAGCGGCACCAGCAACAACGTCAGAAGCAGGAGCGTAAACGGGATCTTTTTCATCAGCCTATATAGATAGAATGGCAGTAAATAATAAAAAGTTGAACAGGTTATAAGTGAGACGGAGTTACCTTCGTGAAGACGCATCTGAAGTTAATTATTTTTCGGTACTTTCTATATATGGCAGACCTACGCGCAAGAGATTTTGAAAGTGAGCTGCAGTTCCAGGCATCGAGGAGCGGAGGCGCCGGCGGGCAGAACGTGAATAAAGTGGCTACCAAGGTGGAGTTGCGGTTTCATGTGCAGCAGTCGGCGGTGCTGACGGAGGAGGAAAAGGCGCTGGTGCAGGAGAAGCTGGCGAACCGGATCAACAACGACGGCTTCCTGCAGGTGGTGTGCCAGACGGAGCGCACCCAGCTCAGGAACAAGGAAACCTGCCTCGACCGCTTCTACGAGCTGCTGCGGCAGGCACTCACCAGACAGAAGAAGCGCACCGCCACCCGTCCGTCCCGGGCCAGTGTCCGCAAACGGCTGGAGGGCAAGAAAAAGCAGGCCGACAAAAAATCAAACCGCAGCTATCGCGGCGACCTGTAGCGCATCGGGTGCCCCTCCTGAATTTTAAAAAAAACACCGGCGCTATATGGCTGCCCAAGTTTATGTGTATCAGCCATATAGCGGTGCGGGTAATTGCGCAGGCAAAACCACTGCCTGCACTTATCTATATGAAGCGGCTGCTAATGTGCGTTTCAGGTAGGATATTTGCACCTTCTGCTTAAGATTTAGAATCCCGTTGGGTTATGGTAAAAAGATTATTGTTGATGGCTTGTCTGCTTTGCGGCATTAGTGTGGCAGGCGAGGCACAGAAATACAGAACAGCTGCAGGCGTGCGCATCGAGAGCGACCGCTTCGGTGTGACGTTGCAGCAGAAACTGCACGAGCAGGGCACCCTGGAGGCCATTGCGACCGTCGGCTCGCGCGAGTACAGCGCCACCGGCCTGTACGAGTGGCATTTGCCCTTGCTGGGCAAGCGCTTTAACTACTACCTCGGCGCGGGCGCGCACATCGGCAACCTGAAAGACAGCGGCGTGTTTACCGGCGGCGATGTCATCCTCGGCATAGAATACAAAGTGAACGGGCTTCCTTTCCTGCTCTCCGCCGATATAAAACCCGCTTTCCATATCAACCACGAAGACTGGATCCAGCTTTCTTCCGGCGTCTCGGTGCGCTACGTGCTGGTGAAGGAGAAAAAGGAGAAGAAACGCCTGTGGCCTTTCGGCAAACAAAACGACAAGAAGAACAAGAGGCAGGAAGACAAGCCCGGCATCTTCGATATTTTCAAGAAGCAGGAAGATTAAACTGCTACGCCCCGTGCCTTGTCCAAAACCTGATTGCCCGGAAAAGTAAAAACCCGGCACTGCCGGGTTTTTATAAAGAAGTAGCGCTTTGTGTGGCTGCAGGGCCCTGCTTGTCCGTGTGCTGCTCAAGTTCGTTTTCATAGGCCATTGCAGCGGGGAATCTGCAACATATAAGCCGAACTGGCTGGCTTCCTGCTGCGGAACAGTACTTAGTTGGTAAGCTAATAGGGTGTCACGCTACGTTCTTCAATATCATATCGTACCAGGTGCTTTTCTCATCTTTGCACGGCTAACATGCCCAGGCGACTTTCATCGTGCCATAGCCAGCTGCTCTTTATCTAAGCCCGATTCAGACTGATCTAAACGTACATCCTTTGTTTGCAGCCGCAACTCTAAACTCTCATTGCTCATGCCTTTCCCGCAGATGCGGCAGCACAGCACGGTGCTGCTGCTTTTCCAATGCTTCTGCTCGAATGAATGCGATGGCAAAACTATAGGAGAGGAGGCTGCCTAAAAAGGTAATCTGCAGCCTGTTTGTAACATGGGGTTTTGAGACCTGTTTCCCGGATAAGATAGCCTTAAATAGAGTTTGGGCTGTTTCAGCGCAGGCTGATTTTGTGAGGCAGGGGCTGTTTTGTAACATGAAGCCTTTACGGCAGCATAAAATTTATATGTCATTTCGCCGCGGGGCCTGGGCAACCCCACGCTAAAGATTGAACAAAGCATGGGGTTGCGTAGGGGCTTCCTGCACCGGAGCACTCACAGCCAGCAGTTGCTGCCGTTGTGCTATCAGGTTGCAATGGTCGAAAGTGCTTTTGCAGGCAACGTAAAACCCTGCAAAAATTGCGATTAACAGAATTAAAATTCTCATAGTTTTAGATTGACTAATGGCGGCGATGGGGTACTTTTTTTGGTGGAGTGCAGACAATACGTGTAACAGTTTGAGCGATGGCCGCCGCTTAGCTGCGCGGCGCCACCACCTCTACCACCGGCAGCAGGTTGCCGTGTTGCTTGAAAGTGTTCAACTCTTTTCTGATGCTGATCTCCTTCATGTCTGATGCAGACTTTTTCAATGTCACTCCCAGTGCGAGAGCAATGGCGAAAAGAAGAATGATAATTTTCATAGTTGTATTTATTGTTGCGTTTTATTGTTTTTCCTTATCAGGTACGGCGGGGCAGTATTAGCTTTGCTCAGCCACGATTTCTACCACAGGCAGAAGATTCGGGTATTTGTTGTACTCTTTCACCTGGTTTCTCTTAGAGATCTCTTTCACGTCGTCTATTGACTTTTTAACGTTAGCACCGAAACCGAATGTAAATGCGAAAAGAAGGATTAGGATTTTCATTGTCGTAAGATTTATAGGTTCTTGATTTATTTAATGTTCTGCTTAATAGATAGCGGCTCAGGTTAAAAGGTTGCTTGTAGTCGCTATAATTTATTTTATTTCTGATTGATGGATTACATGAAGTGTGCCAGATGTAATAACGTATTGGTTTTCAGATTGTTGTTGATAAATAGTGTATAAGGAGGGCACAGTAAAGTGTCCGGTGCCGGACACCTTACTGTTCGCAACCGAACAAAATATCTTCTTTTCTTTATGCTGCTGCTCCTGCCTCTCCCTGTTTTGAGGTTTTATTACCCGGGCCTGAGGGAGGAACGGTAACCAATCGCTTGCTTTAAAGGTAGCTTAGAGGGATGAAGATCATGTTTCCGAAGTTTGACAAGGTGGGCATGCCCCTGTTAGGTATTGCCGCCGCCGTTTTGTTTGTGGCAGAGGCGAAGCGGCAACTGCGCCGGCGCACACGCCCAAAAATAGAGCGCCTGCTCGAGAACGGGAGCGTGGCTGCTGCTGCGCTGCCTGCGCTGCGGCTCTTGCTGCTGCCCGGTATGTATGCGGCGGCACGGCAGGCGAGCCGGTATGAGTACGGCCTCCTGCGCTGGCTAAGGCTGCCCAGGTGGGCGCGAAACGTAGCAGGGTTTCTGCTGCTGGACTATACCAATTACCTGTGGCACGTGTTGCTGCACAAGTCGGACCTGCTGTGGCGCTTCCACAATGTGCACCACTCCGACCTGGACCTGGACCTTTCTACTGCCTGGCGTTTCCATATAGGCGAGAATATCGCTTCTTTGCCTTATCGAGGCGCTGCCATTGCCCTGATCGGGGTGCCTGCGCCGCTGGTGTTGTTCTATGAGGTGATTTTTGAGGGCGCCGCCGCCTTTCATCACTCCAACCTGCGGTTGCCTTACCCGGTGGAGCGGCGCCTTTGCCGGGTTATCGTCACGCCCCGCATGCACGGCATCCACCACTCCATCGTGGCACGGGAAACGAACAGCAATTTCTCCGTCATCTTCTCGTGGTGGGACCGGCTGCACCAGTCGCTGCGCCTGAACGTGCCGCAGGATGAAATCACCATAGGCGTGCCCGCCTACCGTAATCCGCAGGAGCAGACACCGACACACCTGTTTATGCTGCCCTTCGAACGGCAGCGGCCGTGGCAACTGCCGGATGGCACTGTGCCGGAACGGGAAGAGCGCCACCCTCGGCAACAGTTGCTCCCTTAGTGGTTCTGGCTCAGGGGATAAGCCCCTATCATATAAATTGCACCTGTTTTATCTCAACAAAGCAGCGCCTTCCTGTGTATAAGATACAACTTTGGAAGTTAACGTGGCTATGGAACAGGTGAAAGGAAAGCTGATTGCATTGGGTGGTGGAGATGATGAAGGCCTGATCAGACTGATCCGGTCTAACATATGCGAGCTCACAGCGCATATAGAAGTGATTGCCACCGCCACGCCGCTGGCCCTGAATGCCATCAGCTCTGGCAACGCTTACAAAGAAGCCTTCGAGGAGCTCGGCTGCAAAAATGTGCGGTTCATGCATATAGACGAGGAGCACCCCGCTGACACCCCCGATAACCTGCAACGCATTGGCAAAGCCGGTGTTATCTTCTTTACAGGAGGAGACCAGGTGCGGCTGGCAAGCTTCCTGGACAACACGGAACTGCTCCGCATCATGCGCCACCGCTACCGCACCGAAGACATCATCATTTCAGGCACCAGTGCGGGCGCGGCTATCATGTCTGACCGGATGATATATGATGGGTATGGGCATTATTCGCTCATCAAAGGAGAGATGAAGACCACGGAAGGCTGCTCCTTTATCAGGGGTGTGTATATCGACACGCATTTTGCGGAACGGGGCCGCTTTGGCCGGCTGGCACATGCCGTGGCCCACGACCCGGAATATGTCGGCATCGGGCTGAGCGAGGAAACCGGGATCATCATCAAAGGAGGCGACCAGGTGGAGGTGTTCGGGCCGGGTGTGGTCACGGTCATCGATGCCAGCGAGATCCGCTTCTCGAATACCCGTGCGGTGGAGGAGAACGAGCCGATTGCCGTGGAGAACCTGAAAATGCACCTGCTGGTGCACGGCTACCGCTATTGCCTGCGCGAGCACCTGTTTCAGCCGGTTCCGCAAAATGAGCGCGCCACCCCCGAGCCGGTGCCCGGAGAGTAGCGCGAATTTATTTCTGTCTCTTTCCTTCTGTCTGTTTTACATATGGCGCTCCACTTCGGGCACGTGCTTCCTGTCTTCCTGCTGCAGGTCCATGTTGATGGCCACGCCCGCTTTGGCGCCTTCTGCGGCGGCTACAACCACCATCTGCATGTCGCGGGCCGCATCGCCTGCCACATAGAGCCCCGGGATATTTGACTGCTGCTTGCGACGGGTCTTGATAACGCCCTTGCTGGTGAACTCACAACCCAGCATTTCACCCAGCCCGGACTGCTGTTTCGTGCCCTCTGAGAAAAACATGGCCTGCTGCGCCCGCTTTTCGCCGTCCTGCAGTACAATGTGCTGCAGCATGCCGTCCTCACCTTCTAAACGCAGAATTTTCCTTTTCTCCACCTTCACTTCGTTCAGTTCCAGCAGCTCCAGGTCGGAGCGCTGCAGGGTGTCGGTACCGTCGGTGAAGAGCGTGACGTCGTCGCTCCAGTTTTTCATGGCCAGCGCCTGCCCAATGCCGCTGCGGTCTTTCCCATACACGGCAATGGCTTTCTCGCGGCTTTCCCAGCCGTCGCAGTAGGGGCAGTGGTGCACGCTTTTTCCGTAGAATGCTTCAAACCCTTCCACCTCCGGCCAGTTGTCCTTCAGGCCGGTGGCCAGCAGCAGCTTGCGCGAGCGGTATACCGTGCCGGCGGCATCATTCACCACAAACTCGCCCTTGCTGTAGGTGGCAGAGGCTATTTCTATATCTTTCACTTCAACGCTGTATTTTTTCAGCTCGTCCCGGCCGCGCTTTATGAACTCGCGTGGGTTCATGCCGTCGCTGGTCAGGAAGCCGTTCATGTTCCGGGACCAGCGGTTGCGCGGCTTGCCGCCGTCAAACACGATCACCTTTCGCCTCGAGCGGCCCAGCAGCATTGCCGCATTCAGCCCGGCCGGCCCTCCTCCAATCACTATCACATCATACATAGATCTATCTTTTGCTCCGAGCACTTGTTAACGTAGCAGCCTGCATTAAGATAGCCCCTTAACCATGAATATGTTATATTTTGCCTATGCTGCCGCGCTTCTCGCTTTTGCGTCCGTGATGCCGTTGCAGGCGCTTAGGCAGGCCAGGGTATTGGATGGAAAAAGTTCGGTTCTGAGGAGTGCCTGTCCCTGGAATCATGGCTGGCGGAGCAGTTTAACCTTGTTAGCACCAGGCCTGTGCTTCAGGAATTGGGTCCAATTTATTTTTTCGACCGAAATAGAAAAATATTTGAAAAACGTCTTGCGCATCGCTTCTTTAATAATATATTTGTTTACATTAATCCAACCTTTACAGTTATTAAAGTAGCATATATGAAAAGCAAATTTTTCGCCCTACTGGGTGGCACGCTTCTCTCGGCCTCGGCTATAGCCGGCGGTTACCAGGTGAACCTGGCAAGCCAGCGGCAGATCGGTATGGGGCATACGGGCACCGGCATCGAGACCGGGACATCCAGCATCTTTTTTAACCCGGGCGCCATGGCCTACCTGCGCGAGAACGGCGTAACGGTTGGGGCGGGCGCCATCAGCTCGCACATTGCCTACCGCGCCCCCGAGCCTACTAGCAACACTGCGGAGGCCGATAACGATTTCGGTACCCCGTTCCAGGTGTATGGCGTGTACGGGATCAACGATAAGCTCAAAGTAGGGTTAGGCATCTACACGCCGTTCGGAAGTGGCGTACGGTGGGGCGACGAGTGGAGCGGGCGCTTCGGCCTGAACGAAATCGACTTGCAGGCCATCTATTTCCAGCCCACCGTGAGCTACCGGGTCTCAGATAAAATCGGCATAGGAGTCGGGCTTGTGGTTGCCGTTGGAGGCGTGAACCTGCAGCGCGTGTTGCCGCTGCAGAGCCAGGACGGGCAGGAGGGCGGCCTTGAGCTGGATGGAGGCGCCAACACCGCCTATGGCTTTAACGCGGGCGTTTACTTTCAGCCGACAGAGAAACTGTCGATCGGGGTCGACTACCGCTCCAGGGTAAACCTGAAAGTGGAAGACGGCGACGTGATCTTCAGCGATATTCCTGCGATCGCCAAGCCGAATTTCCCTGACGGGACGACCTTCACCGCGGAGCTGCCGATGCCTTCTACCTTAACACTGGGCATCGGCTTCAGGCCAACCGAGCAGCTTACGTTAGCGGTGGATGTAAGCCGCGTGCAGTGGAGTGCTTATGAGAGCCTGCGCTTCGACTTCAGCCAGCCGGTTGCCGGGAGTACCGTGTCGGAGACAGCCAGGAACTATGAGGACGCTATGATTTACCGCATTGGCGGGGAGTACAAGGTCAGCGAGGCACTGGCTCTTCGTGCCGGCGCCTATTACGACCAGACGCCGGTGCAGGACGGTTACCTGACGCCTGAAACACCGGACTCAGACTCGCGCGGCCTGTCTGCCGGTGTTGGGTACGCTTTCACAGATATGATTAGTGTGGATGCCTCTTTCCTGTACATCAACAAGACGAAACGCACCGATGCCGCCGATAAGTCTGGAGGCGTGCCAGGTACGTTCAAATCAACTGCCTATATCCCTGGCTTAGGTGTCAACTTTAAATTCTAATTCCCTTAAACAGTCATGAAAAATCATTTCTATATACCAAGTGCGCTGGCCTTGTTTGCCAGTGTGCTCCTGACAAGCTGTGACCCCGAGATTGACGCGCCCAGCGCCAGCGCCGGACAGGCAGATTTCTCTTCTTTTCTCTCGGTAGGAAACTCGCTGAGCGCCGGCTATGCTGACGGCGGCCTCTACCTCGAAGGGCAGCAAAGTTCGGTGCCCGCCCTGCTGGCGCAGCAATTCAGCGCAGTAGGAGGAGGGGAGTTTAAGCAGCCCTTGTTTGACGAAGCACAGAAAAACGGTTCCGGTTATATCCGCTTAGCTGGTTTCACGCCGCAGGGCACGCCTATCATGGCCAACGTGACAACGGAGGTAGCGGTAAGAGGGGTGAATGAAAAAGGGGAGCCGCTTTACGTCAAATATCCCGGGAACATAAATAACCTGGCTGTGCCGGGTATAAGAACTGCGGATATAAAAACCCCCGGTTATGGCAGCACGAAAGGCAATCCTTACTTTGAACGACTGACAGAAGCCCCCCTCAAAACGTACCTGGAGTATGTGCAGGAACAAGCGGCTGCTGCAGACCACACTTTCTTTAGTGTGTGGATGGCTGAGAATGATGTATTAGGCTATGCAACTTCCGGGGGATTTTCCGGAAGCCTTACGGAGGTCGGTGTGTTTGAGGCTAACTACACCGCGCTAGTGGATGTGTTGACCGCCGATGGTGAGAAAGGTATCGCTGTGACTATACCAAATGTGACGGCTATCCCGTTTTTCACAACAGTTGGCCCAAGCCTGAAAGCCGGTTTGCAGGCTGCCGGTGTAACTGCAATTGCCGCGCTAACCAAGGACACACCGCAACGTATCCCACTTTTAATCAGCAACATCAAAGACGCTGCAGGAGGAACAGAGCTGATTCCCTTAACCGCTTCAGCTTATGCCCCCCTCATTGGTACCCCGACAGGCAAATACTGGAAAGATATAGCAAAGGGTAACCAGGCGGCGCTGCAAGGGCTTCTGAATGCTTATATGATTGACACGACGCAGGCTTTCGGGTCTCCTCAAAACCCATGGCCAAGCTCCCTGTTACTCGACGGGGCAGAGCAGGAGGCTATTCTAGCCAGAACCACCGCGTTCAATGATTTTATAAAGGCAAATGCCCAGGAAAATGATTTGGCTGTATGGGACGCCTTCAGCTTCTTCAACAGCATCCAGGGCGGATTCGCTAAAAACGGGGTGTCATATTCTCCAGCCTATATAACAGGTAACCTCTTCTCTCTTGACGGCGTGCACTTAACGCCCAGAGGCTATGCGATAGCGGCAAATGAGATGATAAAGGCTATCAATGCAAAATATAGCGCTACAGTGCCGACACTAGACGAAACGCAGTACCGCGCCGTCCTTTTCCCGTAACTGACAACCCAAGTTCCAAATGCAAAAAAGCACCCCCGCCGGGGGTGCTTTTTTTGTGTGCTATCCTATATGGCCTGCTCAAAAGGCTATGTGCCGATCTATATACCTCTGTGTCAGAAGTTCCGGGAGAGTCCGGTGTAAGAAGCGTGGCTCTATATAAACCAGACGCCCGCAGGAGCTGCGCACGCTGCGAGGTCTGGTAAAACAGGCTTAATGCGCCTCCAGCCAGTTCTCGCCCACGCCCAGGCCTACTTCCATCGGCACGCTCAGCGGCAGGGCGTTCGTCATCAGCTCCACGATTTTCGGCGTCACGATCTCCACTTCCTCCTTCGGGGCGTCGAACAGCAATTCATCATGCACCTGCAGGATCATGCGCGTCTGCAGCTTCTCCTGCTTCAGGTAATCCTGTATGTTGATCATCGCGATCTTGATGATATCGGCGGCGGTGCCCTGTATCGGGGCATTGATGGCGTTGCGCTCGGCGAAGGCACGGATAGTCTGGTTGCGGGAGTTGATGCCGCGGAGGTAACGGCGGCGGCCCAGCAGCGTCTCGGCGTATTCCAGGTCCCGTGCCTTCTCAATGGTGCTGTCCATATACTCCTTCACCGCCGGGAACTCCTGAAAGTAGGCCTCAATGATATCGGCGGCCTCGCGGCGCGGTATTGCCAGGCGCTCGGCCAGCCCGAAAGCGGAGATGCCATATATGATTCCGAAGTTCACGGTTTTGGCTTTGCGGCGCATTTCGGCGTCTACCTGCTCCAGCGGCACATGAAACACCTTACTGGCCGTGGAGGCGTGAATGTCGATGCCATTTTTGAAAGCCTCCTTCATGGTTGGGTCGCCGCTGAAATCGGCCATAATGCGCAGCTCAATCTGGGAGTAGTCGGCAGAGATGATCAGGTGCTTGTTGTTGCGGGGCACAAAAGCCTTGCGTATCTCACGGCCGCGCTCCGTCCGGATCGGGATGTTCTGCAGGTTCGGGTTGGTGGAGCTGAGGCGGCCGGTGGCAGTCACGGCCTGGTTAAACGACGTATGCACGCGGCCGTCGAGGCTGCAGACCAGCTGCGGCAGCGCATCCACGTACGTCGACTTTAGCTTCGTGAGCTCGCGGTGCTCCAGTATCAGGCGCACGATCTCATATTCGCCTGCCATCTTCGATAGAATCTCCTCGCCGGTGGCGTACTGGCCTGTCTTCGTTTTCTTGATCTTGGATTTACCGTGCAGCTCCAGCTTGTCGAACAGGATCTCGCCCAGCTGCTTTGGAGAGCCGATATTAAACTGTTCGCCGGCTATCCCGAAAATGCGCTTCTCCAGGCTCATGATCTCCGACTCCAGCTGGATGGATATATCGGCCAGCGCATCAGAGTCGATGCTGATGCCCTCCTTCTCAATGTCCGCAATAACTTGGATAAGCGGCGTCTCCACGTCCCGGAAGAGCTTCATCAGGCCCTGCTCCTGCAAGAGCGGCTCGAAGTACTGCTTCAGTTGCAGCGTCACGTCGGCATCCTCGCAGGCATAGTCTTTTATATCCTCCGGCTCCAGGTCGGCCATGGTCTTCTGGTTCTTGCCCTTCGGCCCGATCAGGTCAGTGATGGGCACCGGCGAATACTTCAGGTATGTCTCCGCCAGCACATCCATGTTGTGGCGCATCTCGGGCTCCAGCAGGTAGTGCGCCAGCATGGTGTCAAAAATCGGCCCCTGCACCTCCACATCGTAGTTCTTCATCACCAGGATGTCGTACTTGATGTTCTGGCCGATCATGGCGATGTTCGGGTTCTCCAACACGGGCTTAAACTCCGCCACAATGCGCTTCGCCTCCTCCTGGTCATCAGCCGGCACGGGCACATAGTATGCCTCGCCTAGACGGTAGCAGAACGACATGCCCACGAGCCGGGCGGTGATGGCGTCCACGCTGGTTGTCTCCGTGTCAAACGAAACCTCGTCCTGCTTCAGCAGGTACTTTACCAGGCGCTGGCGCAGCTCCGGCGTATTGATGAGATGGTAGCTGTGGAGGGTGGTGTTGATGGTTTGCATCGCTACCGCGGCCTCCCCGGAAGCCGTTGCGGCTGTTTCTTCTACAGCGGCAACGGCGGCAGCGCCGAAAAGGGATGTCTGGCTCTGGTCGGCGGCTTTGCCTTTGCGGGCAGGCCTTGCCGCCGGGGCCGAAACAGCCGAGGCCAGGCTTTGCCCAAGCACGCGCTGGGCCAGTTGCCGGAACTCCAGTTCCGCAAAAAGCTCGGCTATCTGTTCTTCGTTGGGGCCGTCGTAATGCAGGGCCTCCGCGCTGAAATCAAGCGGCACGTTGCAGTGAATCGTCGCCAGTTCTTTTGACAGCATGCCCTGGTCCGCGAAGTTCACCACATTCTCTTTCTGTTTCCCCTTCAGCTGCTCCGCGTTTGCGATCAGGTTTTCCACAGAGCCGAAGCGCTGTATCAGCGACTTGGCTGTTTTCTCACCAATGCCCGGGATGCCCGGGATGTTGTCCACCGCATCGCCCTGCAGGCCCAGGATGTCGATCACCTGCTCCACGCGCTCAATCTCCCACTTGTCCAGCACCTTCTGCACATCCCACACCTCCACAGCGTTGCCCAGAAACGCGGGCTTATATAGGAACACGTGCTCCGTCACGAGTTGGCAGTAGTCCTTATCCGGCGTCATCATATACACGTCGAATTCCTCCTTCTCTGCCCGGCAGGCCATGGTGCCAATGATATCGTCGGCCTCGTACCCGTCCAAAATCAGCACCGGGATGTTGAAGGCCTCCACAATTTTTTTGCAGTAGGGGATGGCGATGGAGATGTCCTCGGGCTGTGCCTGCCGGTTGGCTTTATATTCTGCGAAATTATCATGCCGGAAAGTCTTGGCCGCCGAGTCGAAGGCGACGCCTATATGGGTGGGCTGTTCTTTTTGCAGCACCTCTACCAGTGTGTTTGTGAAGCCAAGGGCAGCGCCGGTGTTCATGCCTTTGGAGTTGATGCGCGGGTTCTTGCTGAAGGCAAAATGCGCGCGGTATATAAGTGCCAGGGCATCTAACAGAAACAGTTTTTTACGTGGTTCGCTCATGGTATAAAGATAATGAATTTTCTGCTACAGATGGTTGGTGCCTGGTAGCGGCAATGCTACGTGCTATATGGGAAAAGATGGGAATGGGTTCTGCAGGGGCTATGTGTGTAGCTACACCTGTTGCTCATTATGTAGCATAGTTCTACAACCTGTGGAAATGTTCCACAGTGGGGGTGCGCCTGTCAAAGCCGGCATAATTGCATCCTTTATATGTAAGGTGTTGGTAAGTAGTAGCTTATATTTTGCCGTATTTTTTGGCATCATTATCTCTAAATGGATTGGCAGAACGCATCATAACACAACCTGATAAGAGGGAAATGAAAAAAGCTACAGTATTAGCTATTGCACTTACAGTTCTGGGACTAGTCTCTGTTGAAGCCAAAGCCCAATCCAGTAATTCCCCCTCTACTCAGCAGCCACCCGCGGCAGAGCAGGTGCGGCAGGCAACCGGAAAGCAGCAGATCCCGCAGGAGGAACTGCCGGACGGTATCAAGAAAGCCCTGAGAAGCGATGTGCTGACCGTGTGGCAAGTTAGTGAAGTATACAAGGTGGCATCCGGTGCCGAAGCCACTTATGAGGTATACTTCATTAATGCTGAGCAGAAGCGGGCCATTGCCCGGTTCGACGGAGAGGGGAATTCTGTTGGGTTAAAGAATAACATTACGCTTACCAATACTACACACAACTAACTAAACTAAATCTAAACATGGGAAACCTGGACACATTAGCCGCAGCGCGCACGAAGGTGACGGCGCGGGCACAAAGGGCAGGGCCTCAGATCCTGGCCGTAGTTTAACTACAAAAGGCCGCTAACAAGGTTATCGGCCGTAAGCTGAAAAGCTTCATGTATAAGTTATTAACGAGAAGATTTCTGTTGGCGCAGAAATTTTCTCAGAGAGAAAGCTTCCGTTGGCGCGGGGGCTTTTTCTGTTTTACGCGCCTATATAGGTAACTGCTACGCCTTCTGTTGTGTATTATATTTATATATAATGCTGTTATAAATGGCAGATTGCGGAAGTGGCAGGGAAGTATAGAACAATCGGTGTACCTTTGTCGTTACTAAATTGCTTTGTGCTGCTACGTAACTTACCGGCACTTTAGTTACAACAATTTATGCCAAAAATATTATTAATTGATGATGACCCTGCTTTCTGCATGATGCTAAAGGCCTTTCTGCAAAGGCAACAGTATGAGGTGGAAACAGCTTTTACAGCCAATGATGGGCTGCGTCTGCTCAAGTCGTCTTCTTTTAACCTGGTGCTTACTGACTTCCGGCTACCCGACAAGGACGGGCTGGAGTTGCTGCCTCAGATAAAAGTGCTGGCAGAAGACGTGCCCGTTATTTTGATGACGCACTACGCGGATATACGCACAGCCGTGCGGGCCATCAAGATGGGGGCTTTTGAATACATCACCAAGCCCATCAATCCGGACGAAACCCTGCTGGTGATTCAGAACGCCCTGCACAAGAAAGCGGAGGCAAGCACGGAAACAGCGCCGGAAACAGTTAACACCATCCCCAAGTTTATAATGGGCAGAAGCCGCGAAGCCGCCCAGATCGAAGAGTTCATATCCCTTGTGGCCCCCACTTATCTCTCAGTGATCATAGAAGGGGAGAGTGGTACGGGCAAAGAGTATGTCGCCCGCATGATTCATGAGCGCAGCAAGCGGCAGCATATGCCCTTTATAGCCATCGACTGCGGTGCGCTGTCCAAGGAACTGGCGGGAAGCGAGCTGTTCGGCTACCTGAAGGGGGCCTTTACCGGGGCGATGAAAGACACCCAGGGGCAGTTTGAGGCGGCCGAGGGCGGTACGATTTTCCTGGATGAGATCGGGAACCTGCCTTACGAGGTGCAGGTGAAGCTGCTTCGCGCCCTGCAGGAGCGCAAAGTCCGCAAGATCGGCAGCACCACCGACACCGATGTGGATGTGCGGGTGCTGGCGGCCACCAACGAAGACTTGCAGCAGGCTGTGGCCAACGGGCAGTTCCGCGAGGACCTTTACCATCGCCTGAATGAGTTTAAAATCAATGTGCCGCCGCTGCGGGAGCGTGACGGGGACGTGCTGATGTTCGCAAACCATTTTATGCAGCAGGCGAACCAGGAGATGGACCGGAGTATTGAAGGCTTCGATGAGGAGGCAGAGGAGATCTTGCTAAATTATACCTGGCCCGGGAACCTGCGCGAACTGAAGAACGTGGTGAAGCGCGGCGTGCTGCTGGCCAAAGGGAACGTAGTGACCCCACAGGAGTTTCCGGCTGAGATTGTGACGTACACACCGGCCTTTGGCGCACCAGCCAGCGCCAACGGAGCCCCAGCCACCTATGGGAGCAACGGCTCCTACGATACGGATCTGAAGAGTATAAATGAACGCAACGAGAAAGAGATGATTCTGCAGATGCTCGAGCGCGTAAAGTACAACAAATCGAAAGCGGCGCGGCTGCTTAATATCGACCGGAAAACTCTGTATAACAAGCTGAAGCTGTACGACATTGAGGCTTAGCTACGCCTGAGGCACCGCCCTTAGGCTTTCCGTCTCCTCCTGTAGCGCCACCAGCACCTGCTGTGTATTCCGGATCACGCGGGCTACAACTTCATTTAAATCATCCTCCTCTGCTTTACCGGTATGCAGCACCTGCTCTAGTTGCAGCAAGTCTGGTGTTACGCTGTGCGCCTTCAGGTGTTTGAAGGCGGTCAGCATCTTATGGGCCACGTTTGCTGCCTTGTTCCAATCCGCGGCCGCGGCCGCGGCGGACAGTTCCTGCAGGTTTTGCTGCTGGTCTTCCAAAAGCACCTCCAGCACAGCAGCCAGGGTCTCCTCATCGGTGCCCGTAAACATGCGCATTTCGCTGAGATCGTATGGGAGTCCCGCAGCCGGGGGAGGAGAAGGCAGTTGCACAGGCTGCACCTCTGCCGTGAGCAGGGGCATTTCTGCCGCCTCGGCCATAACCAGTGTTCCGGGCAAAGCCTCAGCCAGTTTCTGATGCAGTTCCTGCTCCGTGAACGGCTTCAGCAGGTGTCCGGAAATGGCTGAGTTCTTGAAAAAGTCTTCCTCGTTGCTCAGGATGTTAGCCGTGAGGGCAAGTATAGGCACATCTTTGTCGTGCCTGCGGATGTTACGGGCTACTGTTTTCCCGCTTACGCCCGGCAACTGTATGTCTGTCAGCACCACATCAAAGCGGTGGCTGCGCACTTGTGCCATGGCCTCTTTACCGTCATTTGCCAGGTGCACCGCCATGCCCCACCTCGTCAGGATAAGCTCGCACAACTTGCGGCTAAAGGCGTCATCGTCAATAACCAGCACCTTAACACCCTGGAAAGTGGCCGGTAAGAGCGCCGCCGTATCAGCAGGCTCGGGCAACTCGCCTTTTGCCACCTGCAGCGGCAACACCGCAGTGAAGGTGGTTCCCTGTCCGTGTATGCTCTGCACCGACAGCGTGCCTCCCTGCATCTCCACTAATTTCTTGCTGATGGAAAGGCCAAGCCCGGTGCCCCCGTACTTGCGGAGGATAGAACTATCGGCCTGGTTAAACTCCCCAAACACATGCTGTATGCGCTCTTCCGGAATACCGATGCCTGTGTCGGACACCGCAATGCTGACCACCACGCGGGTCCGGCGGATCGTCTTGAGGCGCACGCTCACCAGCACCTGGCCTTCATGCGTAAACTTGATGGCGTTGTCTACCAGGTTGAACAGCACCTGCTTCAGGCGCAGGGCATCTCCCTGCAGCACGTCTGGAATGGTTTCGTCGGTCTGGGTCAGGAAATGGATACGCTTGGTGGAGGCTTTCAGCGCAAAAGCATGCTCTAGTTGTTGCAGCAGCTTCTTCAGGCTAAAGATCGTGTGGCTGATATGCAGCTTGCCCGCCTCTATCTTCGAGAGGTCCAGCACATCGTTCACAATGTGCAGCAGGTGCTCGCCTGCCCCGTTTACGGCCTCCAGGTGCTCCTCCTGTTGGGGTAGCAGGGGGGTGTGGCGCAGCTGCTGCGAAAAACCCAGAATCACGTTTAGCGGCGTGCGCATCTCGTGGCTCATGTTGGCCACAAAGGCCTCTTTGGCGCGGGCAAGCTGCACCGCCTCCTTCTGGGCATATATCAGCTTGGCCTTGTAGTTGTTGCTGCGGGTAATGTCGCGCAGGATAACCAGGATAAATGCCACGCCTGCACCCAGGCCAAGCACACCGATCAGGAGTAGCACCATCGAAGTCTCCTTCGCAACGGCCCTTGCCTGCTTCGATTTCTGCTGCATGAGCTCCTGCTCGTTCCGCTCCAGGCTGTACATCATGCTGCGCACCTGGTCCATGATGTGCTTGTCCTGCTGCAGCAGGGTTAGCTCTTTGGCCTGCAGCAGGTCTTTCTTACGGTCAGACTCACGCTGTACGTTGTGGAGGATCCGGCGCACCTTTGCCAGCGGCGCTACCGGCGTAGCCGTGGAGTTTGTGTCTATCTTAATCTCCTGGGTAACGTTAAGCTGCGGCACGATTACTTTGGGGGGAGGCGCCGGCTTGAAATCGTCCTTCTCTTTCCGGGCGAAAATCTTGCTCAGGAAACCCCGCTTGGGCTCTTTGTAAGCCTGGTACTCGGGCTGTTGCTGCATGCTGTCCTCTGCCGGCTCTTCTTCGTTTAGTGTAAGCCTGTCGGAGATCGTGGTGGTGGTGTGCTGTTTAATCGTAGTGGCCAGGGGTTGCTCCTCTACGGTAGAGGCAATCTGGCGCATGGCCTTGTCGGAGTAATCAAGCGATTGCTGCTCTTTCTTTAAGGCAACGTATTGCTCCAGGCTCTTTTGCTTTGCCTGCAGCAGCGAGGAGATCGAGTCCAGTTGGGCCAGTTCCTGTGTGTTGTTCCGCATCAGGTGCCGCAGCGAGTCGATCTGGCTCCGGACGGTGTCGAGGTGGCTGAGGTAATTCTTAAAGTGCTCTTCCTTCGTTGTCAGGGTATATGCCCTGATCGAGCTTTCGGCAGTAGAGATCGTGGCCAGCGTATACTGCATCTCGGCGAGTTTCCCGTTCGGCCGCGAGAGCACCTCCACAGAGCCGAGCAGTTTGGTAAAGCTGGTGTAGGTAAGGTGAATAGCAGCGAGAACAATACCAAGTGCAAGCACAAAGCCAACGATTACCTTCGATTTAGTGCTGTCTCCGAATATCTTCATGTGTCGTGTCTACTGCTACTTAAGAGGCTTAAAAGCTACAAAGTTCCTATAACGCCAAAAATACCTAAATGATTACGAACCTGTTGCAGGAACAACTTCAGAATTTCTTTTGTTTGCAGCATGGCAAGAATAAATAAAAATAAACAAAGGGATTTAGATAACGTATTGTTGAATTCCTATATCTAAATCCTTCCGGTATACTCTATAGAGGGCTATAGCAGGGATATATAAGGCCGACATTGCTTTGAGAGGGGTTGCTTCAGGCATCTTATTTATATATAAACGAAATGGCAATAATACTGAGGAAGTTACTGGTGCTGGGGTTGTGCCTGCTATGTATGCCGGCATGGGCGCAGGATTTTATCCTTAAGAAAAACGGGGACGAAATTGTGGGCAGGGTTGTGCAGGTAAGTGCCGATACTGTGCTGTTCCGCCACTTTACCGACGCCAGCGGTATTGCCTACGCCATGCCACGGCAGGAGGTGGCGCAGGTAAGGCTGATGGATTCCGCTAACCTGACTGGAGCCCCAGAGCTTCTGTATAAAGATGAAGCCAGCAGCACCGAAAACCACCGGCTGCTGGCGCTGCAGGCGAAGCTCGATGCTAAAAAATACCACAAGGCAAAAGGCGTGTTCTGGACTACCCTGGGCTCCACTATCATCCATCCGGCGGCCGGTATGGTAGCCGGGTCTGTTATAGCGGCGGTGCCTCCCGGCACGGGATCGGATGACAACCCGAACCGCTATATGATGAAAGACCCTGTGTACCGGGCATCCTACGTAAAGCAGGCGCGCCGCCGCAAAGCAAGCAAAGCAGCTGCGGGCTTTGGCGTGGGTGCCGCTGTGCTCGGTGTCGTGTCGCTTATAGCCATCGGCGGTATATAGAAACCGGCAGGAATATAACGCAACAGGGGCAGCATGAAAAGAATCGTGCTGCCCCTGTTGCGTTATACGGGCTATTACCAGCTGCTGCTGGCGCCGCCGCCGCCAAAAGAGCCACCCCCGAAGCCGCCAAAGCCGCCGCCTCCGCCCCCGCCCCCGAACATGCCGCCACCGGTGCGGAAGGTGCCGAACCCGCCGGGGATAAACACAGGGCCGCCGAAGGTGCGGGAGTAGCCTTTTCTGCCGCCCCGGCCACCGCCGCCGCCTCTTCTGGAGATGAGGAAAATAACCAGGAACACGATCAGGACGATGAACAGCCACGAGGGGCCGCCTTCCCCTTCGCCGCGCTGGGCTGTCGGGTCTGACTGATAGGCGCCGCTGGCAAGGCCGATGATCAGGTTGGTAGCCTCGTTAAGCCCCTTGTAGTATTCGCCCTGCTGGAAATTCGGCTTCAGCGTGTTTTCCGTGATGCGCTTGGCAAGCGCATCCGGCACGTAGGCTTCCATCCCGTACCCGGTCTGGATCGCCACCTTGCGCTCGTTTTTGGCCACCAGTATAATCAGGCCATTGTCATTTTCGCCGGTGCCCACTCCCCAGCGCTCACCCAGCTCAGCGGCATATTGGTTTGCATCATAGGCACCGATAGAAGTGAGGGTGACAACGGCAATCTGGGTGGAGGTGGTGTCGTTGTAGTTGACGAGCTTCTGCTCCAGCGCCTGCTCCTCTTCGGCACTCAGCATGTCGGCCATGTCATTTACGAGGCGCGGCGGGTCAGGCCGTGGCGGAAAGTCGCTGTCTTGTGCAAAAGCGTGGAGGCCCAGGGAAAAGAGGGACAGAAATAGGATAAGGTGCTTCATAAAGAGAGGTTAGTCGCCGAACGAGATGTCGTCGCTCAGCTCGTTGGTGTCGCCTTTCGGGCTGTAAGGGAAGTGCGCTTTCAGTTGCTCACCAGCCATCCGGATGCCTTTTGCCAGGCCGTCCGCATACTTTTTCTGCTTAAAGTGCCTGATAACCTCAGCGGTGATGTCTTCCCAGAAATGGTCGGGCACGATGGCATTTATGCCCGCATCGCCCAGCACCGCGAACTGGTGGTCTTCGATGGCTACGTAGAACAGCACGCCGTTGCGCAACTCGGTCTGGTGCATGTGCAGATCCGCGAAAACTTCTGTCGCCCGGTCCAGCACATCTCCCGCACAGTTGCTCTCTACATGCACCCGAATCTCCCCCGAAGTCCGCTGCTCGGCGTCGGCGATGGCGGCCATGATCTTCTGCTCGTCATCTGGCGTTATGGTGTCTTTTGGCATAAATTTGATTGTTGGTGGCTGATTGTTCATTGTTGTTTTTGTTCATTGAAACAAACAACAATTAGCAATTAGCAATCAGGAATTAGAACTGTACAGTTGGGGCAGTCTGGGCGCCGGCTTCCGCCTCGAAATGTCCTTTGCGCTCGAAGCCAAACACGCCGGCCATCAGGTTGTTGGGGAAGGAGCGGACCGTGGTGTTGTAGTCCTGGACCGCCTCGTTGAAATTGCGCCGCTCTACCGAGATGCGGTTCTCCGTGCCCTCCAGTTGCGCCTGCAGCTCCAGGAAGTTCTGGTTGGCCTTCAGCTCCGGATACGCCTCCACGGTGGCCAGTAACCGCGACAAGGCGCCGGACAGCTGCCCCTGCGCCGCCTGATACTGCTGAATGTTCTCGGGCGTCAGGTTGTCGGCGCTGATGTTGACGCTGGTTGCTTTGGCACGGGCTTCTATTACCTGTGTCAGGGTCTCCTGCTCAAAGTTGGCGGCCCCCTTCACCGTGTTCACCAGGTTCGGCACGAGGTCAGCGCGGCGCTGGTAGGCATTCTGAACGTTTGCCCAGGCTGTTTCCACTGCTTCGTCTTTTTGCACCATCGTGTTATAGCCGCACGACGATTGGGAAAGCAGGATTACAAATCCGATCAGGTAAAAAAACAGTCTTTTCATAAGTGGGTGTTAAGTGATTTTTTTATACGTTATAGATGGCCCATGCAGGCGATATGAGTACGAATTTAAGGAAACAACGTTAAGCAGGACAGGAAAAGAGGCTTAAATTAACATTTGCGGCCTCTGTACTGTTTGAGCAGCTGCAGGCAGGGCTGCGCGTGGCCAGCCGCCGAAGATAGTCGTAAGGCATATATAAAACTCGCTCCCCCTGCCTGCCTGCTCTGTGGCCGCAGGCCTCTGTTGCTATTGCCTGCGGCGGCGGGGCGGTTGTTGAAGTTAAGGGCTTCTTTTGATATATTGCAGGAAATGTATAGTGTATGAAAGCAATCATCCCGGTAGCAGGCGTCGGCTCAAGGCTCAGGCCACACACGCACACACAGCCCAAATCGCTGGTGCCAGTGGCAGACAATACCATTCTGGGGCACATCATCGATAAACTGCTGGAGGCGGGTGTTCACGACTTTGTTTTTGTGATCGGCTATCTCCGCGAGAAAGTGGAGAGCTACGTGCGCACCAAGTACCCGCAGATAAAGTCTGAGTTTGTGGTGCAGGAGCCGCGCGAGGGCCTTGGCCATGCCCTGTGGGTGGCCCGCCACACCTACGAGCAGGAAGAGAGCGTGCTGATTATGCTAGGCGATGCGATTGTGGATGTGGACCTGCAGGCCATCATTGCGGCGCCTTACTCGGTGCTGGGGGTGAAGAAGGTAGCCAAGCCGTCGCTGTTCGGGGTAACGGAGGTCGGCAACGACGAGTTTATCACCAAGCTGGTGGAGAAGCCGAAAATCCCGAAGTCCAATTTTGCGCTGGTGGGGCTCTACAAAATCATGCAGCCGCACAAGCTGATCGAGTCGCTGGAATACATTATATCGGAAGACATCCGCACGCAGGGGGAGTACCAGCTGACGGACGCGCTGATGCACATGGTGAAGAAGGGCGAGAAGATGGTGACCTGGAGCGTGGACCACTGGTTTGACTGCGGCCGCAAAGAAACGCTGCTGGAGGCGAACGCTACGCTGCTGAACCGCCAGAAGTTCGAGGCGCAGAGCCCGAAGAACAACTACCCGGGCTGCATCATCATCCCACCGGTGAGCATCGGCAGCGACTGCGCCATCTATAACTCTATCATCGGGCCAAATGTAGCCATTGGGGATAACGCCACCGTGGAGAACTGCATCCTGAGCAATTCCATCATCGGCTCCTTCTCAGAACTGCGCTACGCTGTCATGCGCGATTCCATCATCGGCAGCGACGCCTCCTTCAAAGGCTTCAGCCACAGCCTGAACATCGGCGACAGCACGGAGATCAATTTCGGACAGTAGAACAGACTTAAGACGTTAGATTTAGGACACAAGACTCCAGCATGTAGTAGATAACCAGTCTGGAAGCATTGTCTTATGTCCTGTGTCTAAAATCTTACGTCTATCTACAGAAACGTCAGCTCCTTCAGTTGGTCCAGCATCCAGCCGGTGAGGCTGTAGCGGGGGCGGGTGGCCACCAGCACCTCATGCGGAATCAGATCGGCGCGGAAACAGGCGAGGCGGCCGGCAATGGGCAGGATGTCAACTTCTTCCTCGGTGCCGTTTTCATGCGGCAGGTACAGGCGCAGGTTTCCGCCGTGCGCCGGCAGCCAGTTTTCGTTCAGGTAGCAGATGAAAGACAGTTTGCGGTGGTCGTTTGTCAGAAACTGGTCGATGTGGCGCTTGTATACCGTGCCAACGGGGTATTCGGTGAAGTGGAACTCGTAGTCTTTCAGGCCCAGAAAGCAGGTGCGGTTAATGTAGCGCATCACCTCGTTCATGCGGTCCAGGAACACCTGCGTGGGCGGCAGCGCGTTTTGCGGCTCAATCCAGCGGATATAATCCCCGCGCACGGCTTTGTCGACCTGAAACTGCTCGGAGGAGCCGATGCCCGCCTTCTTAAACGTGCCCTGCTCCCGGTGGTGCGACAGCACCGCCAGCAGATCCCGCACCTCCTGCGCCTCCAGGAAATTATCCACGATGGCATAACCCTTCTCCGAGAGCCTGTCGGCTATCTGCTCGAACTTCTGCAGTAGTTTCTCGTCTTCCTGTTCCTCTGTCATACCTGTGTTGCTTTCTGTATATATGCTGTGATAGCCGTTTTATATAGGCCCTTATACTCCCTGCTCCTTCCTGCGGGCAAAGCCAGCCTTGCAAAGCCTGTAAAATTAGTCACTTCAGGCATCGGCTGTGCCCTTGTGAGCAAAAGATTTTATACCGCTAAACGGGCATGGGATATAACGGGCTAACAGCGGCTGCACGAGGCGCTGTGGGTGAAGTAAAAGCCAAAATGCGTATATTAGCTGATTCGCTTTCATTATATCTTAAACAAAATTACGGGCGTAGTCCTTATGAAAAAAACAACTGTACTGTTGCTGGCTGGCGGCCTCACGGCTGTGTCGGCTTGCAAATCAACCCAAAACGATACAACTGCTACTGGCATGACAACGGAAAACACCGCTGCTGCTGTCGCCTCTCCGGCTGAGACAGCGTTAGATTACCCTGACACTAAGAAGATAGACCATACCGATGACTATTTCGGCACCCAGGTTGCCGACCCGTACCGCTGGCTGGAGACACACAACGAGGAGGTGGAGGAGTGGATTGAGGCGCAGAACGAAGTCACCTTCAACTACCTCAGCAGCATTGACTTCCGCGACGAGATCAAGGCGCGCCTCACCGAGATATGGGACTACCCGAAATACGGTGCCCCCTTTAAGGAGAACGACAAGTACTACTTCTCCAAGAACGACGGCCTGCAGAACCAAAGCGTGATTTACGTGCAGGAGAGCCTGGAGGCGGAGCCAAGGGTATTCTTCGACCCGAACAAGCTGTCGGAGGATGGAACGGTGGCGCTCACGGCCTTTGAGTTTTCGCAGGATGGCCGGTTTGTGGCCTACGGCACCTCCAGCGGCGGCTCCGACTGGAACACGTTCCACGTGATGGAGGCGGCAACCGGCAAAAAGCTGAGCGACCAGCTGGAGTGGGTGAAGTTCTCCGGCCCGAGCTGGTACAAAGACGGCTTCTTCTACAGCCGCTACGACGCCCCGACCGAAGGCAACAAGCTGGCTAACAAGAACGAGTTCCACAAGGTGTATTACCACAAGGTGGGCACGCCGCAGAGCCAGGACCAGCTCATATATGAAGACAAGCAGCACCCGCTGCGCAACTTCTACGGCCAGACCACCGACGACGAGCGCTTCCTGATCCTGAACGTGTCGGAGGGGGCAAGCGGCGCCAACGCGCTTTACTACAAAGACCTGAAGGCCCCGAAAGGCACCATCAAGCCGATTGTGGAGAACTTCGAGAGTGAGTACAACGTGGTGGACAACATGGGCGACCGGCTGCTGGTGATGACCAACAAGAACGCACCCCGCTACCGCCTCGTGCTCATCGACCCGAAAAAGCCGCAGGAAGCGAACTGGAAAACGGTGGTGCCCGAGAACGAGAACGTGATCACGGGCGTGTCCACGGTGGGCGGTCGCATCATCGTGACCTATATGAAAGACGCCACCAGCCAGGTGGTGGTGTTCGATAACACCGGCAAGCAGATCAACAACGTGGAACTGCCGGGCCTGGGCACCGTGAGTGGCTTCAAAGGCGAGAAAGAGGACACGGAGGTGTTCTTCACCTTTACCTCCTTCACCTACCCGCCGACCATCTACCGCTACGACGTGCTGAGCAACAAGGTCACGCTCTTCCGCAAAACCGAGGTGAACGTGGACACAGACGCCTACGAAACAAAGCAGGTGTTTTACACCTCCAAAGACGGGACCAAAGTGCCCATGTTCATCGTGCATAAGAAAGGGTTGGAGCTGAACGGACAGAACCCGACCTATTTATATGCCTACGGCGGTTTCAACATCTCCCTGACGCCTAGTTTCAGTATTGCCAATATGCTTTGGCTGGAGAACGGCGGCGTATATGCCATGCCCAACCTGCGCGGCGGCGGCGAGTACGGCGAGGAGTGGCACAACGCCGGCATGACGCCGAACAAGCAGAACGTGTTCGACGACTTTATCGCGGCAGCCGAGTACCTGGTTGATGAGGGCTATACCTCTTCTGAGAAACTGGCGGTGGCAGGCGGTTCCAACGGCGGTTTGCTGGTGGGCGCCTTTATGACGCAGCGCCCGGAGCTGGCGAAAGTGGCGATTCCGGCAGTGGGCGTGATGGACATGCTGCGCTTCCACAAGTTCACCATCGGCTGGGCGTGGGTGCCGGAGTACGGCTCTTCGGACGATGCCGCGCAGTTCGAGAACCTATATGCCTTCTCGCCGCTGCACAACATCAGGGAAGGCGTGGCGTACCCGGCCACGCTGGTGAAAACCGCCGACCACGACGACCGCGTGGTGCCCGCGCACTCGTTCAAGTTTATCTCCGAGCTGCAGGCCAAAGGCGCGCCCGTGAACCCCTATCTGATTCGGGTGGATGTGCGCGCAGGGCACGGTGCCGGCAAACCGACTTCGCTGGTGATCCAGGAGTACGCTGATACCTACGCGTTTATATATCAGAACATGGGCGTAAATCCTTACCCGGCGCAGTAGAGCTATATATAAATCACAGCCTTTTGACAAAGCCGTGCCGCCTGCTTCAGGTGGCGCGGCTTTTTTTGTAGAATGTCACATCAGCCGCCAGAGGCCACGGTATAGCTTACACTCGCGGGACGCGAGCGAAGGCAACATAATGCTTTCACTGCTCTCGCTCGCCTCTGACGAGTGTGTGTTATCCCTTAGCCTCTGGCTGCTAAACAAACGCGATACTACATCTTATCTACCCTAATCGGACTATCTGCACAGGCGCTACTGTATAAATAATACTCTGGCTCCGTTACCAGCCCGGCACGCACAGGATTTTGATGGATGTATTCCACCTTCTGATCAAGAACAGCGTTGGTGTGCAGCAAAGTTGGGTGATTCTTGTAGTTCCAGAAATGATAGTTGCTGTATTGCGTGTTCGTTTTAGCAAAGTGCTCAAACAGGTAAAGCAGCCATTCTTTTCTGCTCTCCTGTGGGTTTTTCTCTATCGCTTCGATGATTTTCTTAGCAGTATAGCTTTTAAACCTCCCAAGCAGTTCTGTAAGGTCTGCCTTCTGCCTTCGGGCAATTAAGTGCAGGTGGTTTGTCATGATGACGTAAGCGAAAAGCTGCAATCCTTGCTTTTCCTGGCAAAACTTCAGGTTCTCGACCAAAATGTCTTTGTATTCTTTACGGCTAAAAACATCAACCCAACCGACAACCGTTAGTGTGGCAAAGTATACTTCATCCGGCGATGTCCTTCTATATTCGCTCATAAGTTCAGGATATAAAAGAAGTACGATGAAATTTCTGGTGCGGCTAGAGGCCGCAGTATAGCGTACACTCGCCAGAGGCGAGCGAAGGTATTGTTTTACGGCCCAAGTTGGCACCAGCGTCTGTTCTTGCGTACCTTAGCGGAGCACAAACCTGAGACGATGATAGCAACCGGAAGCGCAAGCCAGTTCACCGTGCGCTCGAGCGAGATAGACTACCGGGGGCAGGCCACTTTGCCCGCCCTGGTCAGCTACATGCACGAGGCCGCCTGGGAAAATACCGTGACGCTGGGCATATCCATGTACGACCTGCTGAAGCAGGATATGACCTGGGTGCTGCAGCGGATGCGTGTGGAGATGTTCCGCTACCCCCGGCACAGCGAAAAGGTGTCCGTCGAAACGTGGGCCTCCGGCCGCGAGCGCATCTTCATGCACCGCGACTTCCGGATATATAACGCTGCGCGGGAGCTGCTGGGGCAGGCAACGAGCGTGTGGCTGGTGATGGACATGGTGAAGCGCCAGTTGGTGTCGCTGCCGGAGTTGATCACCAGCATAGAGGTGGTGCCGACGGAGGAGCCGCTGCCCTTCGCGAAAGGCAAGCTGCCACAGTTGCAGGAGGCCCTTTATGAGCTACAGATACCCGTGCGCTGGCACGACATCGACCTGAACCGCCACGTGACGAACACCCGTTACCTGCAGTGGGCCCTCGACTCCGTGCCGCTGGAGGTGCTGGAGCAGCAGCAGTTGCGCGAGGTAGAGATCATCTTCCGGGCCGAAAGCCTGCTGGGAGACACCGTGATCGCTGCCGTAGCACCCGCCGAAGCCCCATCTACCTATCTGCACAAACTCAGCAGCCAGGAAACCGGCAAAGAACTGGTGCAGGCCATCACGAAGTGGAGAGGGTTAGAAAGTTAAAATAATAGTGAGCTGGGGGCAGTTTCAGCAATCAAATCCTCAAGCCAGTTACAGGAAGCAGATAACATTCAGCAATAAACAATCAGCAATCACAATGGAAGTAGAAATAAGAAAAGGGCATAGAGACGACCTGCCGCAGGTATATGCGCTGATCAGGGAACTGGCCGAGTTTGAGCGGGCGCTGCAGGAGGTGACCAATACCCTGGAGGATATGGAGCGCGACGGCTTCGGCGAAAACCCGATCTACAAATTCTTCGTGGCAGAGACGGAGGCAGGCATTGTGGGCATCGCCCTGTATTATACCGCCTACTCTACCTGGAAAGGGAAGATGCTTTTCCTGGAGGACCTGGTGGTGACGGAGCGGCTGCGCCGCACCGGGATTGGCCGGAAGCTGTTTAAGGCGGTGGCGCAGGAAGCGAAAGAAACCCGGGCGAAGCGCTTTAAGTGGCAGGTGCTGGAGTGGAACGAGCCCGCCATTGCTTTCTACAAAAAGATCGGCGCCAACCTCGACGGTGAGTGGATCAACTGCAACATGAACGAAGAGCAGATTCAGCAATACCTCGGCTAAGGGCACTAGCCTATATAGGCTATAAATAGACAGCGCCGCTCCGTACCGGATACAGAGCGGCGCTGTCTATTTTAGAATCGTAAGAGCCGGTTATGGCTTGCTTGGGCGCTCTACGTCCGAGGCCACTACCTCCAGCATCGAACTGAAGATGACAAACTTGCCTTCGTAGCGTTTCAGGTGCCTTTGTTCCAGTTCCGGGGCGTGCTCGCGCTGGTACTCCTCGAGGTCCACCAAGCTGCGGCAATAGTACTGCACCGCGTAGGTGGTGCCGCCGTTTTCTACTTCGTTTATGAGGCGGGCAATCTGGTTGTTCAGGAAAAAACCTGTGCCCATCACGGCCGGTATATGCACCTCTTTCATCCACTGCAGCCATTCCCCGGCCACATTGTTGTCTATGTTTACTGTTTCGTTGTACAAGATCATATACAAAACTACGGATTTTAGGGCGGAAGGGGAGGGGGTTGCCAGCGGGTTTATTTCCGGTCGCTTCTGGATGTGCTATATAACGGATGGGTAGTGCCGGAGACGAGAAGCGATTGCATCAGGTTTCCGCCTGATGCCTGTAAGGCTGATCCCCGGGAGTCCGGAAACAATAGCGGTAAGAGCCTTTAAAGCTATATAAAGCGCATTTCTGCTGGCTGGGCCAAAGTTAACATCCCGGTAGTAGCCAGTTCCTGCGGTTGATCGTGGCGTTCCTCCGTCTTTTGCCTGTCGCCTGCTACCGAGGACGAAAACAGCACCAGGAAAAAGAACAGGATCGCCAGGAGCACTAAATCAGCTTTATCGTTGGCAGAAGGTCGGTACATGGCGTGCAGGTTAAATTCGGTTTTAACTATATATAATTATACTATGCTGCAGGCCTTTGAGTTGCCCGAAAATTGGATTAATTGAAAGGGTTTTTCTTATTCAGAATCGATCTACAGAAAAGTTTTCAGCTAATGCCCCAGACGCGGCATGTTATATATGCCGTAGCTACACTTGCTCCAGAAAGTTCAGGTCTTTGGAGTAGGTCTCCTCCAGCGTCAGGATAGCGGCCACCGCGATGGCGATGCAGACAGCCCCCAGCACCATCGCCGTCGGCACCAGGCCCCAGCCGTCTTTCAGCGCCTCGAAAGCCAGCGTAAGCGGTACCACGGCCCCGCGCACGAAGTTAGGCACTGTGGTGGTCACCGTGGCCCTGATGTTGGTGCCGAACTGCTCGGCCGCAATGGTCACGAACACGGCCCAGTAGCCGCTGGCCAGCCCCAGCGCCACGCACAGCAGGTAAAAATTGTCTAACGACAGGCCGCTGCTGAGCAGGTACAGGGTCACGAACACGCCCGTCAGCAGCAGGAAAGCGAGCACGATGTTCCGCCGGCTCTTTAAGCGCTGGCTCAGGTAGCCGCTCAAAAAGTCGCCGACCACCAGGCCAAGATAGCAGAACGAAACGGCCTTGGCCGCCGAAACAGTCTCCGCCACGCCCATCTCCACGCCAAATTCCGGGGAGAATGTGATCAGAATGCCCACCACGTACCAGATCGGCACGCCGATCAGGATGCACTTGAGGTATTTCCAGAAGCGTTCGCGGTTGGAGAACAGGCTCAGGAAGTTTCCACGTGTAACATCAACGGCGCTTTTCACATGCTGGAACATCCCGGACTCGTACACGCCGATGCGCAGGAAGAGCAGCAGGAAACCAAGGCCGCCGCCGATAAAGTAGGCCGTGCGCCAGCCAAACAACTCGCCTACAAAGCCCGCCAGAATAGCCCCCGATATGCCGATGGTCGCCACGATCATGGTGCCGTAGCCGCGCTTTTCCTTCGGCAGCACCTCGCTCACCAGCGTGATGCCCGCACCCAACTCCCCGGCAAGGCCCAGGCCCGCCACAAACCGCAGGAACGCGTACATGGGGATGGTGTTGACAAAGCCGTTCATGATATTGGCGACGGAGTAGAGGAAGATGGACCCGAACAGCACCGACAGCCTGCCCTGCTTATCGCCCAGAATGCCCCAGGCCACCCCGCCGATCAGCATCCCGAGCATCTGCATGTTCAGCAGCATCACCCCATCCTCCAAAAGTGCCGCCTGGCTCGTGACGCCTAAATCCCGAAGGCTGGGGATGCGCACAATGCTGAAGAGCACCAAATCATATATATCCACAAAGTAGCCCAGCGCCGCCACAATGACGGAGGTATTGAAGAGGATGTTTCCTTTGGAAGGTGTCGGTTCGGCAGCCATATATCGTTGCTCTAGTAGCTTGTAAGATAGCTTTTGTAGCCAAAATTGCAAAGGAGATGAGGCGGCCGCCGTTAAATCGAAGAGAAAAATATTTTTAAATTGTAATATAGTATATTCGTTAGTTCAGTTACAGTTATATGCCTACCGCCGGGCGGCTAAACGTAGTAACTCCCTATATCTACAAGTTATGGGTTAATTCAAGACTAAAATATGAACAAGTTTTTTACCTGGGAGTTTGCGAATAAATTAGCAATAATTTTTGGTATAATAGGAGGCATATATATTCTATATCAGTTCATTGACTATTTGCTTACTGAAGAACTAAAATTTGAGACCGAAATTTTTATTGTTGATTATCAAATTCCTGTAGATAAAAGAAAACAATACTATTCTGAAGAGTCAGAAGCAATTATTCCAAGAAGTTTTGATTCATATTATTTGTCACGTAACATCAGAGATTCTCTTGAAAAAATAATTGACTTTTCGAAATATAGCACATCAGATATTAAAGAATCTATCGAAAACTCGATTCCAAAAGAATTTGACCAAAGACTCTTAATAGATAGGATTGATTCATTATTGCTAAGAGAAACATACCCTCTAAGGAATACTAATTACTTTTTATATTCAAAACTAAAAAACAACAGTAATAATATTGTTAAGGAACTTAGATTTGAATTACCAGCAAGAGGTTATTATGAACTATACCTGAATGATGATTTAGTAAGGAAAGGTGATTTCCAAAGCAATATTAATATTGGGGAATTAAGACCTGACAATGCTTCTTTTCTAAAGATTTGGTCCTTTGACTACATTAACAAACATCAGCTTTCAGGTAAGGACATTAAGTACACATTTGAAAATGGCATTATTATTCCAACTCTACTTGACACAATAAAAGCAAAGGGCTTCATATATTGGGTTTACGATAATATTATTTGGGCAGTTTACTTATTGATAATCCTTCCGATTTACTTAACACTAATGATAGTTCTTAACTTGAAGTTTTTTAAAAAAAATAAAAAGGCAACAGAATAAAACAACCCATAACAAAAAATATAGTGCATTTAGCAAATAGTGATAGAAATGCAGACGATAGCAATAATTGCACATAGTAGTAAATTGAAAGATTGAAGCTTTGAAATGCCAAACGCACCATATTCAAACCGTTAGTACCCAAATTTAGCAGAAAATAACATGACAGAGTTTTGGGAGTCAAGCTTTCAGGATAAACAGGCAATGTGGGGATTCGAACCTGCTGATTCCGCAATTGCAACCGTGCAGTTATTCCGAAAAAATGGGTTTAAAAAGATTCTGATTCCGGGGTTCGGTTACGGCAGAAATGCGAACATTTTTACTGACAGTGGATTCGATGTAACAGGAATAGAGATTTCAGAAACCGCGATTGATTTAGCCAAAAAGCACTATGGAGACCATGTGAAAGTATATCATGGTTCTGTCAGTGCCATGCCGTTCGACCACGAACTGTACGATGGCATTTTTTGCTATGCATTGATTCACTTGTTAAGTGCAGCAGAGCGAATCAAACTCATCCATGATTGTTATAACCAACTCAGACCTGATGGATATATGGTTTTTGTGGCAATCTCAAAACATGATGTTACTTATGGGGAAGGGGAAAAATTAAGCGAAGACAGGTTTCTGACCAAGCATGGCGCGAAGCTGTTCTTTTATGATTCAGACTCCATAGAGAAAGAATTCGGTCACTATGGATTGGTTGAAGCTAAAGAGGTAGATGAGCCTGCAAAGAACAGGGGAAATAGACCCTCGCAAAAATTCTGGATGATCATAGGTAAGAAAGGAGAAAAATAAAAAATGCCACCGGCTAATAATGCAGTATATGCTAAAGGTGGGTGAAATAGAAAAACACGTTTATGATAAAGCTTCTGGTAACATTGGGCTTCTGCCTTTCCTATATCGTTCTTCCGGCACAGTGCCCCCAGGGAATGGTTACAAGTGATAAGAATCTGATAAAGAACGGAGATTTCGAAGAGGCTAAGGTAAACTTCAGAACGGACTACGTGCAACACGCTGTAGGCGAAGCCGGGCGATTCTCAATTGTGAGCAACCCAAAGTCGTTCTATGCGGGTTTTGGCGGCACAGGCGACGGGAAGTTTCTGGCGGTGGACGGGGCTACGGGTGCCAACAAAATCGTTTGGCAGCAGGAAATCGAGGTAAAAGAAAGCACGGTGTATTTATTCTCCGCCTGGGTATCCAACCTATATATGGTAAATCCTGCTGTGTTACAGTTTTCTATCAACGGTAAGCTCATAGGCAAACCCTTTCACACCCCTGCTGCGCAAGGGGTGTGGGAGCAGTTCTTCGTTAACTGGGATTCGGGAAAAAACAAGAAGGCCACGATTACCATTGTCAGCCAAAACCTTGATCCAGACGGGAATGACTTTGGCCTGGACCGCATAAAATTCTATGCATGTGAAGCGTCCTCCTTGGAGGAACAGCTAACAGAGGTGGAGCAGGGAAAGGTTATCGTGTTGAGAAATGTTTTGTTCAAAACCGCAAGTTCAGAAATAACCCCATCATCTTACGCAGAGCTTGACCAGTTAAGAAAGTACCTGCAAAGCAACCCGGCAGTTGAGATAGAGATAGCGGGGCACACCGACAGCGTGGGCGACGAGGGCTACAATCTGAAGCTGTCCCGGGAAAGGGCTGAGGCTATCGGCAAGTACCTGGTTGAGAAAGGAACGGAGGCAAGAAGGTTAACCATGAAAGGCTATGGCAAAGAAGTGCCTGTTGCTTCGAATGAAACCCTGGAGGGGCGCCAGAAGAACAGAAGGGTTGAGTTCAGGATTACCAAACTGTAAACCACGTGGCCCGGCAAAGGAGCGATGCTTTGGCCGTGCCTCGTGTACCAGGCGCGCTCGCTTATATATAGCTTTAAGAGCTAAGCCTTCTTATACCACTGTTACTGCTGTTGTTGGTTCGCTCTTCCTAATGATCCTATTTCAGCAATTGCTGTAGCCAAACAGAATCGAGTTTCCGGATGCACAAAGAGAATACTTGTCTTGAAGGGAATAAACAGCCCGGAAGATGCCTGCGCACTTGCTTAATTGAATTTTTTTCACATCTTCAACTAATTGCTTTCAATCAGGCTTTCGTGCCTGCAGACGCCATACGCTGGGTACCGATAGCACAATGATCCTTTCTGGTAAGTGAGAATTTAAATAATCCACAAATGAACACAAAGCTTTTAATGAGCGTGAGCGCTGTGGTCCTGGGAGTGACAGGAGTTACCTTGTCTTTTTTCCCCCAGGAAATAGCTGTCATTTTAGGGATGGGCGAGTCGTCCGATATTGTTCTGCAGGTATTGGGGGCACTGTATTTCGGGTTCGCTATGATCAACTGGATGGCCAAAGCAAGCCTGATCGGCGGGATCTACAGCAGGCCGGTAGCAGCCGGCAATCTCGCGCACTTTATGATGGGTGCGCTTGCTCTGACAAAGCTTACTTTCAGCGGTGCGAGTCTGGACTATATATGGGTTGCAGCGCTTGCCTATTCAGTTTTTGCAGTCCTGTTCGGATATGTTTTCTTTACCACGCCTGCCTTGAGTGGTAAGTCGGGTTAAAGCTATAGCAAGTGAACTCATGCATGCTTATACACAAACGGTGGTAGGAGGCTATTAAACCCAGCACAAGCTATACAAAGTTGTCGCAATTATAACCCGTTCCACATGAAAACACACCATCCCTGTCATATACCAGAATACCACACCCCATGCCTGAATTAATGAAGAAACTGCAGCTGAAAGCTGCGAACGGAATTTTGCTCCTGCATGCCCCGGAGGAGATCGCAAAAGCGTTATCGGAAGAAGGCGTTACGGTGACGCGTGCCGGGGAAGCGCCTGCCAGGGGAGCCTGCGATGCGGTGCTGCTTTTTGTGCAGCGCCAACAGCAACTGGAGCAGGAGGCACCACGGGCCATTGCCCTGCTAAAGCCAGGTGGGATGCTGTGGATTGCCTACCCCAAGAAATCATCCGGAATAGAAACTGACCTGACCCGCGACGAGGGCTGGCGCGCTGTGGCGGCGCTGGCATATGAGGCCGTGCGGCAGGTGGCACTAAACGATACTTGGTCGGCGCTCCGGTTCCGCCACCGCTCCGAGCGAAAAGCCCCGTCCATGTTTGGGGTAGATCTGCCCGGCATCGACAGGAAAACCAAGACCGTGACCGTGCCCGGCGACCTGCAGCAGGCGCTGGAGGAGGCGGGGCTGTCGGAGCAGTTCAACCAACTGGCGTTTACGCACCGGAAAGAGCATGTGGCGGCGGTGCTGGCGGCCAAGCGGCCGGAGACGAGGGCCAGCCGCATCCGGAAAGTAGTGGAGCAACTGAGCCGGAAGCAGGAAGCATAAGCGCAATGCAGGTGCTGGCACAAAAAAGGAGGCGCCCTATATATACGGCGCCTCCTTTTATATATGACCCAGGTTGGTTCTACTGAATCACGGTCGGGAAGTCAACTTCCACGTCGGTTTCACCTTTGGAGATGTCGCTGGTGGTGCCTTTGAGGCCTTCCTGGTGCTTCAGGGTTACTTTCAGTGTGCCGGAGCTTGCCTCCCCTGTTTCCAGCGTGCCTTCCAGGCCGATCGGGCGGTTGTTCTTATCCATATCCGTTTTCTGAATGGTTGCGTTTAGGTCGTTAGATGGTTGAAAGAACAACTCGTGCTCATCCCCTTCTGCCAGCACCTCGGCGGAGATGTCCACAGGAGGCGTCTTGCTGTCGTCAAAAAGGTCGACTGTAAAGTTATATACCGTGTTCGGCGCTAAAGTCAGAGTCCCGATTTCGGGGGTGCCGTTTTTATCCTGGTCTCCGAAGGTAACGGTCGCGTTCTGCCCTTTGCCTTCCGGCACCAGGTTCAGTGTCACCGTTGTGATCGTTTCCTGTTCTACCACCGGTTCAGGCTTTGGTTCATCGTCTTTGCAGGAAGTGCCGGCAACCAACAAAGCTCCTATCATGAGCGCGGAGTAGTAAGATTTCAATGGGTTTTTCATAAAATAACGGTAAAATTTAAGAGTGGTACATGAGTACGCTTTACATTCAAAATAGTTAATTTTTAAGATTTGCTGAAGTCCAGCGGCACCTTGATGCGGAAAAGCAGCAGCCGGCCCGCTTCTTCAGAAAAGTAGCGGAAGCGGTTCAGGTAATCCCGGTACGCGCTGTTGAGCAGGTTGTTCCCCGTGATGCCGAACTCCACCGGCTGCCTGCCTAGATGCACTGTGGCCCCGGCCCCGGCCTGCAGCAAAAAATAAGCATCCGGGGCGGGGGCAAAGTCCTCGTCGGTTTTAGTGGGCAGGCGCGTCTGCCTGGCCACGTAGGTGCCGCCCAGTGATATATAGGCACCGGAGAAACGGCTTCCCTCTTCAGCCTGCCCGAACTCGTAGCGCAGGCTGTTGTCGAACCTGTCGGCCGGGATGTTGATGAGATGGTCCTCGGCGGCGGTGTTCCTGGCGCGCACGATCGCTGTCTTTGAGTCGATTGTCAGGTTGGGGAGCAGGTTGTACGCCAAACTCAGGTCAATGCCTTTGAACGTGGCGTCAGTCTGCCTGTACCCGAAAGCCGGGAAAGCGCCGCGGACAGTCAGGATTGGCTCGGGCAGCGGCGACAGGTATATATAGTTGTTGATGACGTTGTAGTACAGGCTTAGCTGGCCGTTGAGCTGGGCGTTGCCGAAGTAATTGAGCGAGGCCTCGAAGTTATATGCCTGCTCCGAGCTTAGATTCAGGTCGCCTAGCTCGTAGGTGGCGGCGCTGTGGTGCACGCCGTTGCTAAAGAGTTCGTTCACGCTCGGTGCCCGCCAGGCCGAGGTGGCGCTCAGCCCCAGGGTCAGGTGATAGCCTACATCGTACAAAGCCCCCAACGTTCCCGACACATTGTTGAAATCGAAAGTCGGTTTTTGCAGCGTGCCGCTCGTGTCGAACTGCATTACCTTCAGGTGCTTATAATCGTAACGCAGGCCGGCTTCAAGTTGCAGCCGGTCTTTCCGCCACTTCTCAATAGCAAAGGCGCCGGCGGTTACCGCTGTATAATACGGCAGAAAGGCGCTGTACTTATAGGTGTTCTGCTGATAGATGGTGCTCACGCCCACGGAGCCGCTGAAGTTGCCGAGCGGCTTGTGCGCCCACACCGTTTCGGTGGTGTGCGTGTTCAGGTTGAGGTACAGGGCCGGGTTGCCGGAGGCCACGTTGTGCAGATCGTACTCCTCGCGCCTGTTGCGCTGCCAGCCATATATAAACTCCAGTCGGCCCGCCTCGCCGGTCTGCAGGTAAGCCTTCACCTTCAGCAGGTCGTGCTGCACCTGCTGGTACGGCCGCCCGATGCCGTAGGTAAAGCGCACCGTGTCGGCCCCGGCAGGCTTTCCACGCTCAATGGCGTATTTCAGATCCGAGAGATTGCCGATATGGGAAGCCCGCAGGATGCCCAGCTTTGTGTTGAACTGGCTGTAGAAAACCTCCCCACCGAATTTCTCCTTTTTGTAACCCAGCGCCCCCGAAAAGTTCTGCTCCCGGAAAGCGGTGTTCTGGAGGTAATAGTCCGGCGTCCGAACGTTCCCCGCTTTTTTAACGGTGCCCTGCAGGCGCCAGCTCAGCGGCGGAATTTTAGCCGAGTTTCCGTCTGCTGTAGCAGAGGCAGCGAACTGGCGGTTGTTGGTGCTGCCCAGCAGGTTCACCTCCCCGCCCACGCCCGGTGCGGCGGGCAATGCCTTTGGCTCCACGATCACCACGCCGCCAATGGCATCGGCCCCGTACCGCACGCCGGCCGCCCCCTTGATGACCTTCATCTCGGTGGCCACAAACGGGTCTATCTCCGGGGCGTGCTCCGAGCCCCACTGCTGCCCCTCCTGCCGCACCCCGTTGTTGAGGAGCAGCACGCGGTTGCTGTGCATGCCGTGTATAACAGGCTTGGAGATGGTGGGGCCGGTCTGGATAGAGGAGACGCCGGGAATGCGCTTCAGCGACTCGGCCAGCGAAAGGCCCCTTGTCTCTTCCAGTTCGCGCCCCGCCAGCGTCTGCGACGACTGCGCCTGCTCCTGCAAACGGCTGCCGCTTACTTCCACGGTGCTGAGGGTTTGGGGGGATGCGTGCAGCGCCAGGTCTTTTTCAGAGGAGGTAGTGAGCCGGAGGGTGAATTTTTCCGGCTCGTAGCCCACATAAGTCACCTGCAGGGTGTAGGTGCCCTGGCACAGGTGGTGGAAATGGTAATTGCCATACTCATCGGCGATGGAGGCCTGATGCAACTGCGGGATAGACACTGTAGCGCCAATGAGCGTGGCTCGGGAGTCATGGTCCAGCACCTTGCCGGAGAGTGTGAGGCCGCAATCCTGCTCTGAGATAGCGTCAAAGCCAGGACGCGGCTGGAACTGGGCCAGTGCCGGCGGCAACAGCAACATTATATATGCGGTGATCAGGGCAGCGGTAAACTGCAGGTATTTAGATAGAAGCACGGCTTGGATTTTAGCTGAAACACGGCAGCAGCCATAGAGGCGTTTGCCAGGCCCGTTATATACCGCTACTAACCACACCAGAGGCGCAGATGAGCAGGCACGGGCTTTTGTGTAAAGAGATATAGGGCACCCATGGCTGTAAGCATATATAGGCCAGCGGGTGAAAGAAGTAAGCAAGCAAAAACTAAGCCTTCGGTGGGCCGCGCAGGTACTGTTGGGAAAGGAGGAAGCCCTGCTCGCTGTTTATATAGGACGCGGCATAGGCAGTGGTATGCACAACAGGTACAAAGTAAAGCGAGGTAAGCGTGCCCAGGAAAGGCGTATCGAACACATCCTCTACCACACAATGCTTGTGCTTCATGCCCACCTGCGCCTTCTTGAGGTCGGTGCTGTCGGAATGGACGGTGTGGGTGTGCGGGTGCAGCTCCAGCAAAAGGGCATCCGGCACCATGGCCCTGCAGAAAAGCAGCAGCAGCAACAGGGCGATATGTCTCAGCAACTGGGGCACCTTCTATATACTATATATAATTCAGGGCAAAGGTAAGATAAATTCCACAATGTTGCATTTACAAAAGCAATTCCTGCTTTCTTTGCCGCTTTGGCTGCGCACATGCCCTATATAAACTGTCCCTGGTATATAATGTTGCCGACTTTCCGTCGATTTTCTGACAACCTGTCACAGTAGCGGGCGCTGCTGCCTGTGTGGAACAGGATTTGACAGCAGCTAAAGCGGATGAACCCGTCTGAGGTAAAAAGATTTTTCAAAAACATAAAGCATAAACATGGAAGAAAGAGGTAATATTTCGATTCACACCGAGAATATTTTCCCCATCATCAAGAAGTTTTTATACTCTGACCACGAGATTTTCCTGCGTGAGTTGGTAAGCAACGCCGTGGACGCAACGCAGAAAATGAAGCGTATCGCGTCTATCGGGGAGTATAAGGGCGAGCTGGGCGAGCTGAAGGTAAAAGTGGCGGTTGACAAAGAGGCCCGCACCATCACCATCTCCGACAACGGCATCGGCATGACGGCCGAGGAGATCAAGAAGTACATCAACCAGATCGCCTTTTCAGGCGCTGCGGAATTTGTGGAGCGCTTCAAGGACTCAGGCGAGAAAGACCAGATCATCGGCCAGTTCGGCCTGGGCTTCTACTCTGCCTTTATGGTGGCCGACCGCGTGGAGATCGTGACCAAATCATACCAGGAGGGCGCTGAGGCTGCCCACTGGACCTGCGACGGCAGCACTGAGTTTGCCATTATCCCGGCGCACAAGGAAGACCGCGGCACCAACGTGATCCTGAACGTGGCCGCCGACTCGGATGAGTTCCTGGAGAAAGAGCGCATCCGCACCATCCTCAACAAGTACTGCAAGTTCCTGCCGGTGCCGGTGGAGTTCGAGGGCGAGGTAATCAACAACCCGAACCCGATCTGGACCAAGCAGCCGTCGGAGCTGACAGACGAGGATTACAAGAACTTCTACAAGGAGCTGTACCCGTTCTCGGAGGCGCCGCTGTTCTGGATTCACCTCAACGTGGACTATCCGTTTAACCTGACGGGTATCCTGTACTTCCCGAAGATCAAGAACGACTTTGAGCTGCAGCGCAACAAAATCCAGCTGTACTCGCGCCAGGTGTTTATCACTGACGAGGTGAAGGACGTGGTGCCGGAGTTCCTGATGCTGCTGCACGGCATCATCGACTCGCCGGACATTCCGCTGAACGTAAGCCGCTCGTTCCTGCAGGCTGACTCCAGCGTGAAGAAGATCAACACCTATATCACCAAGAAAGTAGCCGACAAGCTGAACGAGAACTTCAAAAAAGACCGCGCTGGCTTTGAGACCATCTGGAACGATGTAAACGTGTTTGTGAAGTACGGCATGCTCTCCGACGATAAGTTCTATGAGAAAGCGAAAGACTTCGTGCTGCTGCAGAACACCGAGGGTAAGTACTACACGATAGAAGAATACAAGGCGCTGGTGCAGGCCAACCAGCAGAACAAGAACGACCAGCTGGTGCTTTTATATACCACCGATGCCGACAAGCAGCACGCCTTTGTGGAAGCCGCCCAGAGCCGTAGCTACGATGTGCTGAAGCTGGATTCCATGATAGACAGCCACTTTATCGGGTTGCTGGAGCAGAAACTGGAGAAAGTGACGCTGAAGCGCGTGGACTCTGAGACGATCGATAAGCTGATTGAGCGCGACGAGACGAAGGAAAGCGTGCTGAGCGACAAGGAGAAGGAAGACCTGAAGGGCATATATGAGCAGGCCATCAACAACCAGCACATGATCGTGGAGGTGGCCCCGCTGTCTCCGGACGATGCCCCGGTGGTGATCACGATGCCGGAGTTTATGCGCCGCATGAAGGATATGAGCAAGACCGGCGGTGGCGGCATGATGTTTATGGGCGATATGCCGGACACCTACAACGTGACCGTAAATGCCAACCACCCGCTGAACCAGCGCGTGCTGAACACGGAGGGCGAGACGAAAACAGCCGTGGCCCGTCAGGCGTTTGACCTGGCGCTGCTGTCGCAGAACATGCTCTCCGGCGCCGCCCTCACTACCTTCGTGAAGCGCAGCTTCGAGCTGATGACAAAAGAATAATACACTATTAGATTATACCTACAGTTGTAAGGCAGTGCCCGCAGGGTGCTGCCTTTTTTGCTTTTGCGCCGCCAACAGATGAAACTAACCTGCCGTAGGCAAAGTTATAGGGGCAGTTTTGCCTATTGGTGCCTATATGAAATATGCGCATCTTTACGTTAAACTTTGTAATCGGCGGTTGTTGGGCGTTGATTTTTAAGGAATTGTTAAATGGCTGGATGGTCAGATTGTTGGGTAGCTTTTTATTGCTTATATAGCTGAACCAACCATTTAACAATCAAACCATATAACCATCAATTTATTCGAAATTAGAAATGCGTCATTCTCTTCTTTTGGTCTTTTCTTTGGTGGCAGGCGCAGGCATGCTGTTGCTGGGCGGTTGCGGCCAGCCGAAATGGAACAGCGACTATCACCTGACCCAGGCACAACTGAAAGGAGGGGGCAAGGCCGAGGTGCTGGCTGACGGAGACACGATCAACCCGGAGGTGGAAGAAAGGACCGCGCTGGGGAAAGAGGAAGTAGAGGGGGAAAAGAAGCGCAAGAAGAAGAAATACAGCAAACGCTATTTCCTGGGCCAGAAGGTGAAGCGCGGCTTCATCAAATCGGGGAGGGGCTCCCGGGAAACGCTGGAGACCTTCAGTTACCTGGAGGAGTATCAGGCTCCCAATCCCTATGCCCCTTTAAAATACCTGTATGACGTGAAAAAGCGGAAACTCTACCGCACCAGCAACGACGAGGTAGACAAGGACCGCTACAAAGTACTGCACGGCCCTTATGAGAAGAAGATCGACGGGCAGGTGGTGGAGGAAGGTTACTTCTATGTGGGTACCAAGCACCTGCGCTGGGAAAAATACAAAGCCGACGAGGAAAGCACCCTGGTGGACAAGCACCATTATGAGAATGGCTTCGTGCGCGACGCAGTGGTAAGCTACTACGGCGACACCAAGAAGATAAAGGAAGTGATTCCGTACGAGTACGGCGAGGTGCAGGGCACCTATTACCGCTTCTATGAGAACGGGCAGGTGCAGTGGTCGGGGCAGTACGCCAAAGGCCGGAAAGTGGGCGTCTGGATCAACTACTACGACTTCCGGGGCCGCCGCCATTACGAATACCAGTACCCTGAAACAGCCTATGATGCCCCCTTTGAACCCTATCTCCTCAAGGAGTACGACCGGCACAACACCCTCATCTACGAGAAAGACAAGCTGGACAAGCGCTCGCAGGCGCAGCGCTAATGAAATGCGTCTTCAATGTGATGCACCGTTGGCGGCGAGGAGAGGGTAATGGAAATGATATCAAACCTGACCTCGTGTTGCCACTCCGTCTCTTCTATATAGGCCTCGGCGGCGCTTAGCAGCAGCGCCTCCTTCCTGAAATCAACTGCCTCCTCCGGATATCCGTACCTATCAGTACCTCTGGTTTTGACTTCTACAAAAACCAGCAGGTTCTCTTTCTGTGCAATTATGTCTACTTCTGCGCGCCTGTGCCTGTAGTTTTTCCGCACGATGGTATAGCCGTTATGCTGCAGATAGGCAGCGGCGCGGTTTTCGCCGTCCTGGCCGGTGCGGATATGGGCGTTTGTTTGAGAAGCCATGAATTATCCCGTAATTTGCATCAGTCTGAGATTAAAATGATCGTTCATTCCAAATTAAAGACGGATTATGAAGCAACTTGTTGAGGGGTTCGCACAACAGCTGCGTGACGCCATGGACATCGGAGAGAAAGCCACGGTTGCTTTCTCCAGCCCTCTATATAATAATGTGGTGATTGCGGGCATGGGTGGCTCCGGTATCGGGGGCGATATCGTGCAGGCGTACGTGGCCGATAAGCTGGAGGTGCCGGTGATCGTGAGCAAAGGCTATACTCTGCCGGCTTTTGTCGGGCTGGGCACGCTTTTCATCGCCTCCTCCTTCTCCGGCAACACCGAGGAGACCATCTCCGGCGTTAGAGCCGCCATGAACAGCGACGCCAGCATTGGCTTCGTCACCTCTGGCGGGGAACTGCTGCGGATTGCGCAGGAGGAGGGTATGCCGCACCTCATCATACCCGGCAAGTCGAAGCAGCCGCGGGCGTGCCTGGGCTATTCCCTGGTAGAGATGCTGTACCTGCTGCACTACGCAGGCCTGCTGGACGACACCTTTAAAACCGAGCTGCGCCAAAGCATTAGCCTGCTGGAGGAACAGGCGGGCATCATCAAAGTGCAGGCAAGCGCCCTGGCCAACAATTTCCATAATAAGCTTCCCGTTCTCTACGTTAGCAACGCACTGGAGCCGGTGGCTGTCCGCTTTCAGCAGCAGCTGAATGAAAACGCCAAGCAGCTGTGCCATGTAAATGTATTTCCGGAGATGAACCACAACGAGATCGTAGGCTGGCAGCACCCGGAAAGTATATATGAGCAGCTGTCGGTTTTGCTGATCAGGACAGCCTACGATCACCCGCGCGTGCGCCTGCGCATGGACCTGTCGAAGAAAATATTCGAGGACAAGGTGCAGGACGTGGTGGAGATAGAGGCGCAGGGGGCCACCTACCTGGAGCAGGCGCTTTACCTCATCCACCTTTTCGACTGGGTGTCGGTGTACCTCGCGGAGCTCAACAACGTGGACCCCAACACCATCGACAACATTGATTACCTGAAAGGCGAACTCTCAAAGCAATAGCGTGCAGAAAAACACAGATATAACATTCGAGCACCTCGGCCTGATTGATTACAAAGAGGCGTGGGAGTACCAGGAGAAAGTATTTAACAGCGTGCTCGAACTGAAGGCGCAGAACAGGAATGCCGCAGCGGGGGCGCAGCAGCCCACGCCCAACTACCTGTTGTTCTGCTCGCACCCCCACGTGTACACGCTGGGCAAGAGCGGCCACGAAGAACACCTGCTCCTGAACGAGGAAGGGCTGCGAGAGAAAGGCGCGACGTACTATAAAATTAACCGGGGCGGCGACATCACCTACCACGGCCCCGGGCAGCTTGTCGGCTACCCGATCTTGGACCTGGATAACTTCTTTACCGATATACACAAGTACCTGCGCTACCTCGAGGAGGCCGTGATTCTGACATTGGCGGAATACGGCGTTTCCGCCGGCCGTATACCGGGGCTCACAGGCGTTTGGCTGGACCACGAGGAGCAGCGCAACCCGCGCAAGATATGCGCCATGGGCGTGAAGTGCAGCCGCTGGGTCACCATGCACGGCTTTGCCTTCAACATCAACGCCGACCTGGACTACTTCAACAACATCGTTCCCTGCGGTATACCCGATAAGCAGGTAACATCGCTGGCAAAAGAGCTGGGGCATGAGGTACCGATGGCGGAAGTCGAGGAAAAACTACAGAAGCACCTGGCAAACCAGTTCGGGGCCACCATCACGACAGCAACACATGAAGAAAGACATTGACTTTGGCACCGTAGAGGGCATCGCAGTGGCGGTAGCAACCTCGGAAAACGAGACGGGGGAACCGGTATGGAATGTATACCTGCTCAACAACAATCCATTTCCGATTGAAACAGTACTCGTCGCCTCCAAGGGCTACGGCTACCAGGAGGGCAACGAGGTGAAGACGTCGGTGCTGCGGCATATGTTCGAGCGCGTAGAGGCGAAGAGCTTTGTGCAGGTCGAGCCGATCGACCCAGCTATCTTCCATATCAACAACGAGTATTGGGTGAGCTACTACATCGGCACGCAGATATATGACAAGCGGTTCGTATTCGTGCCAGACTCCATAAAGGCTGAAAACCTGATTGAAATAAGCATGCTGCAGATGCAGGGGATTCTGCACTCGTAGTGAATGCCGCCGGCTGGGTTCAGGCAGAATGCAAAAGCATAATTTATTGTGTTTTTAAAAGAAATTTGCTTGTATATTTGCCTGATAATTAGCCGTTGGCAAGGCGGCGTGTGCTGTTGTTTAACATGTGAAAGAAGTAAAGCCCCTTCTTTGCTTCAGTTCTTGAGCTTATGGATCAGAGAATCTTACCCCTCATACTCGCCTTCAGTTGGGCTTTCCTCATTGCTATATTCGCTGTTCCGTCTATCATCCGGGTAGCTCACCTCAAGAACATTCTTGACAAACCCAACGTGCGCACCGTGCACGAAGAACTGACCCCGCGCCTCGGTGGCCTGGCCATGTTTGCGGGGTTTATGTCGGCGCTCACCATTTTCACTGACCTGGCCAATGGGGTGCAGCAGCTGCTGGCCGGCTGTATCATCCTGTTCTTTATCGGTCTGAAGGATGACCTGATCTCTATCTCGGCCCTTAAAAAATTCGCGGTGCAGCTCCTGGCGACGGGTATTGTCATGTTCATGGCTGATATCCGCATCACGAGCTTTCAGGGCATTTTCGGTATTGGGGAGCTGCAGATAGGGATGAGCTATGGCTTTACTTTTCTGGTGATCATAGGCATCACCAACGCGATCAACCTGATTGATGGGCTCGATGGCCTGGCCGGGACCATTGTGCTGATCATTGCCTGCACCTTCGGCATTTATTTCTATCAGTTTGGCGGTGCCTCGTATGGCAACTACGCGGCGGTCGCTTTTTGCCTCATTGGCGGCATACTGGGTTTCCTGCGCTATAATTTCCACAAGGCCACCATCTTTATGGGCGATACAGGGTCGCTGCTTTGCGGGTTTATCGTGTCGGTGCTCGCGATTCAGTTCATCGAGATGCGGGCGGAGCCTGCTGCCCCGGCCGTAGCCCTGGGAATCCTGTTTGTGCCGCTCTTCGATACCATCCGGGTTTCAATCATCCGCATCATGAAAGGCAAGTCGCCCTTCATTCCTGACAGGAACCATATACACCACCGGTTGCTGGCCATGGGCTTTAACCAGATCAGTACCGTGCTTATACTGGGGTTGATTAACATCCTTGTGATTACGTTTGTCATCAGCTTCGGGGAGTCGGGCAACCTGGAGATCCTGATGGCCTTGCTGTGCTTTTCGGTGGTGTTGAGTGTCGTATTAGGAGTATATAAATCACGTAGTGCACAAAGCGTCTCGAGTGCGAAAGCAAAAGCATAGCCTCTTTTTCCTCCTCCTGTATATCCTTATATGGCTGGCCGCGGCCCCAGTGTGTGCCCAGGTGTTGCCGCTTGAGCAGAAGAACGCCGTTACGGCCGACTGGCTGGTGCGCGGGGAGAACGGGGCGCAGCTGGTGCCTTATGTGGCTGGCAGGCACACGGGGTACAACGCGCTGCACCAATGGCTTTCGGTGGAGCAGGGGCAGCCTTTCACGATCGGGTTTGCCGCACCCCAGGACCTTTGCCTCTTCCTGAACAACCAACTCATCTTCAAGGCGGATTTCTCGGCAAACTATACCTTAGACATCGCCAGGTACAGCAAGGGCATGGCCCCGGTGGAGGGGAAATACCTGCTGACGGTGTGGCACCCGGAGCAGCAGCCCAACATCAACACGTTCCGGAATCAGCCGCACGACCCCGGGCTCCTGCAGGAAGCCAGCCAGCGGCCTCTGTCGGTGCGAATGCGCGATTACGTGAACCAGAACGCGTTTATTGTTTTCATGCTGTTGATCGGTTTGCTGTATGGCGCACTGCGGACCAACTTCCCGAACGACTTCAGTGGTCTGTTCCGGCTGGATTCTTTTGTGCGGACCAATGCACTGGAAGAGGGCGTTTTGGTAAAGCCCATCAGGTCGCTGTCCAGCCTGCTCTTTCTGCTGGCTTTCTCGCTCACGCTGGCGCTGCTGATCGCGGCCATCCACACCCATGTGCAGCAGTTCCAACTGGTTAACCAGCTCTTCCCCGTGTCGGAGGCCGACATTACCACCAAGGTGCTTTTCTACACCCTCCTCATTTTCGTGGTGATCCTGCTCAAATACCTTTTCCTGAAGATTATGGGATTTATCTTCGGGCTGGAGCAGGTCGTGCGGCTGCAGTACCGGGAGTTTATTAGATCGATACTGTTTCTGGGGATCTTCCTGCCGCTCGTTATGCTGCTTTACCTGGCTCTGAACACCGTCATCCCGGGGACCATTCTGCTGATATCGAACCTGGCCGTTTCGATGGTGTTGATTGTCACGCTTCTGCGGGTGTTCTCGGTTGTAAATAAAAAAGCGCCAGTACTAAATTTGCATTTATTTTCATACCTTTGCGCCACAGAAGTGATTCCGCTTGCCATTATGCTCAAGTTGATCGTTTTCAACTTTTAGTTTCACTAATTGGGGCAAGGGCGGGCATTGCAGCAGGGATATATTTAATAACCGTATCAAGTTACTATGGCTGAAAGCAACGCAAAGGGCAGTGCGAACCCTGAAAGGTACAAAGTTCCGATCAAAACTATTCTGGTGACGCAACCACAGCCTACAACCGATAACTCGCCCTATTTATCTATCGCTGAAAAGTACGACATCAAAGTAGACTTCAGGGCGTTTATTGAGGTTGAGCCGGTTCCTTTTAAAGAGTTCAGGAAAGACAAAGTGGATATTCTGGCGCACACGGCTGTGATTTTCACCAGCCGCAACGCCGTGGACCACTTCTTCAGAATATGCCAGGAGAGCAAGATTGAAATGCCCGCTGACATGAAGTACTTCTGTATCTCAGACCAGACGGCATATTACCTGCAAAAGTATATCACCCTGCGCAAGCGCAAGCTCTTTGTCGGCGAGAAAACCGCCAAAGACCTTTTTGAGGTGATCAAGAAGCACAAGAACGAAACCTACCTGTTCCCCTGCTCCAATATCCGCAAAGAAGACATCCCGGATTTCCTGTCAGCCAACAAGATCAAGCACACAGAGGCGATCATTTATAAAACCGTGGCGGCCGACCTGTCGGACCTGGATGACGTGACTTATGACTGTATCGCTTTTTTCAGCCCGTCTGGCATCAGCTCGCTCTTCATCAATTTCCCGGATTTCAAGCAGAACAATACCCGCATTGCCGCTTTTGGCCCTACAACAGCCAAGGCCGTCCGGGACGCAGGCTTAGAGCTCGACATAGAGGCACCCATGCCCAACGCCCCGTCCATGACAGGCGCAATCGAGGTATATATCCAGAACCAGATGCAGCATCTAAAAAAATAGGAGAATACGTAACTTTTATTTCAAGAATCCATAGTTAGTAAAACGCAAATGCAAGCGCTGCATGATGGCAGGCGGGCATTTGCGTTTTAGTGTTTAATAACTATATTTGAACAGCGGTGATCTGTTTTATTCGCCGCGCTCTCACTTTGCCCCGTCGCCACGGCCTATGAAAAAGCTTCTTCCTGTTCTGTTGCTATTGCTCTTATGCACACCTGTTGTAGTGGTGGCGCAGCAGCAGCCGCAGTTTACCCATTACGGGTTCAACGGCATGCACATCAGCCCTGCCTATGCCGGTATCACCAACAGGCCGGAGTTTACCTCCATTTACAGGTACCAGTGGCTCGGGTATGATGCTTCTTTCGATGACGGCGGCGCCCCCCAGACGCTCCTGCTCACAGCCAACACACCCGTCCGCCTGCTACACGGCGGGGTAGGGCTGAATCTGATGCGCGACCAGATCGGCAACACCACCATGCTCTCGGCGGCGGTCTCGTACTCTTACCATATTGCTATCGGCGAGACAGGGCGCTTAGGGATTGGGGTGCAGGGGAACGTGAACAATTACAAAAAAGGGAACTACAGAGCAATAGACGACAATGACCCCAGCGTGCCCTTCAACAGCTCCGATACAAAGTTTGACCTTGGCGCGGGACTGTGGTATGAGTCGGCGGCGTTTTATGCCGGTGGCGGCATCACCAACCTGCTGCACGCAGAATACGAGTTTGCCGACTCCACCAACACGGGAAAAGGCACGTTGCTGGGAGAGAACCATATATACGTGACGGCGGGCTACAACCTGCCCGTGTCCACGGGCCTGACCATTACGCCTACTTTGTTGCTGAAGCACGACACCGAGTCCTTTTCCTTCGACGTGGGCGGACGTGCCACTTTCATGGAAAAATATTGGGCGGGATTGAATTATCGGCACCAGGAAGCTGTTAGTGCGCTTGTGGGAGTTTCTCTGTTCCAGGACAATGCGCTTCGGGTCGGCTACGCCTTGGATGTCACAACGTTCAACGAAGCTGCAAAGGCCGCTACCTCGCATGAAGTCATGCTGAATTACCGCCTGCCAGAACCTGTCATCCGGTTTAAACCGCCGGTAAGAACGCCCCGTTATTATTTTACTAAATAATTGTACAGTTAACTCCTTATTATTGCACTGTTTACAGAGTGGTACAGCAGGCAATACCGGAAATAATTATTATTTAGATAATAATAATCAACTCTTTAAGGCGTTCAAAAATAATAAATACGTGTAGGTAATAATTGTTTTTTTATTGATTCTATTTCCTATATATTTGCTACGCCTGTTAGGTGTATTATAACAGATAATCGAAACTTTTACTTCTTTTAATTTCATCATGAACAAACTACTAAAGCTGTCTTCATTCGCACTGGCGGTGGTACTGCTTGCAAGCTGTGGGATGGGGCGTGGGCCACAGGGTGACCTGGTGGGTGCTGAAGACCGTCCGGAGTACAATCCGCAGGCTGTGCCTTACGGTATGGTTATATGCCCCGGAGGTACTTTCCATATGGGACAGGCGGACCAGGACATAGCGGCTTCAATGGTTAACCTGAACAAGCAGGTGACGATCGGCGGCTTCTATATGGATGAAACTGAGATCACAAACAACGAGTACCGGCAGTTTATCGATGTGATGCTGCAGGATTCGCTGGACGTGCTCGGAGAAGAATTTGTAATGACACAGTTATATCCGGACACTACGGTTTGGGTAAGAGACTATACCTACCACATGGGTGACCCCTTGATGGAGTACTATTTCTCACATCCGGCTTTTGATGATTACCCGGTGGTTGGGGTGGACTGGTTTGCCGCCAAATACTTCAGCGAGTGGCGCACCAAGCATAAGAACCAGGCCAACACAGACCAGGGCATGGCGCCTATGCCGCAGTTCCGTCTGCCCACAGAGGCAGAGTGGGAATATGCCGCGAGAGGCGGCCGCGATATGGCTGTTTACCCGTGGGGCGGCCCTTACCTGCGCAATGCAAAAGGCTGCCTGCTGGCTAACTTCAAGCCGGGCCGCGGAGACTACTACAGCGACGGCTTTACTTATACTGCCCCGGTTGCACAGTTTTTCCCGAACGACTTTGGCCTGTATGACATGTCAGGCAACGTGGCAGAGTGGTGTGCAGACGCATATGCCGAGGCTACTGTTCCGATTACCTGGGACCTGAACCCAGTGTATGATGTGGAGGCTGAGCCGCGCAAAGTGGTGAGAGGCGGTTCCTGGAAAGACATTGCCTACTTCCTGGAGACGGGAACGCGCAACTTCGAGTATCAGGATTCTGCCCGCTCTTATATCGGTTTCCGAAACGCGATGATTTACCTCGGAAGATCATCAGGGAACGAGTTTAGATAGAATTAACATTTATATATAAAATAACCCAACCCTTTTCAACCTTTTTTAACGTTCACAATTAATCAGAAAACAAAATGAGCAAAGCTAAAAGTCGTAATTTCCTATTCGACGTGTTGATGCCCAAAATCTATGGTATTGGTGCTGCTGTCGTAATTGTAGGTGCATTGTTCAAGATTCAGCACTGGAATGGTGCGAACGAAATGCTTATCGTTGGTCTGCTTACAGAGGCGGCCATCTTCTTCCTGAGCGCTTTCCAGCCACAGGGGCACGAGCCGGATTGGGCGAGGGTGTACCCGCAGCTGGCAGATGATTATGCCGGCGACGGTCTGGTGCCTGCGCATGCAAACGGTGCTTCCGTAACGGGCAAACTGGATGAAATGATGCGCAACGCAGACATTACACCGGAGTCTATCAGCACACTCGGCCTTGGCCTGAGCAGACTGAGCGATACTACCGCTCAGTTAGCTGACCTGAGCCAGGCTACCGCCGCTACAGACGAGTACAATACACGTGTGAGAGCTGCCGCCAACCAGTTAGGCGAGATAAACAAGGCGTATGCAACTACAGCTGAGGCGCTTGCGCAAATGGCTGGTTCTACAGTGGATGCACAGGAATACCACGGTCAGGTACAGAACATGACAAGGAACCTGGGCGCGCTGAACGCTGTTTATGAAATGGAGCTGCAGGATGCGAACAGTCACCTGAAGGCAATGAACAAGTTCTACGGTAACCTGAGCATGGCCATGGAAAACCTGACGGACGCAAGCAAAGACACAGCCCAGTTCAAAGAAGAAGTTTCGCGCTTAACGCATAACCTGCACAACCTGAACACAGTGTACGGTAACATGCTGACAGCCATGAGAAGCTAATTCCGAAACGGCAGGCCCACTAAATCAACAAGAAAACAACATTTTTATATAGTATAAAATGGCTGGAGGAAAAGAGACACCAAGGCAAAAGATGATCGGTATGATGTACCTCGTACTGACCGCGATGCTTGCCTTAAACGTGAGCTCGGCGATCCTGTTAAAGTTCCAGTTCCTCGACGAAAGTTTGCAGGAAGTGAATCGCAGAACTGTAACAGACAACGCCGGGGTCATATCGAATATACAGGCTGCCATTGCAGATAATAAGACCCCATCTGCCAATGACCAGCGCGTGCTGAAAAATGCACAGGAGGTACGTGACCAAACGGCTGAACTAGTAACCTATATACAAGGCTTGCGAAAGACGCTGATCGAAAAAACCGGCGGCAAAACAGAAGAAGGGTATGCGCAGCCGGAAGGGAATGACATTGTGGCGAACACCATGATCGGTGCTTCGAATAAGAACAACGGCGCCGCTTACGAGTTGAAAGACAAGCTGAACGAGTATGCCAAGTTCCTGAAGAAGTACAACCCGGGCATGCCGGATAAACTGGCCCTCGATGGATCAGAAGACCCGGTAGCAAGTACTGACAAAAATCAGAAGAACAAGGACTTCGCTGAGCTTAACTTTGAAGAAACTCCAATGGTGGCCGCTTTGGCCGTGCTTTCCCAGAAAGAGAGCGAGATTTTGAAGTATGAAGCAGATGCGTTGCAGAAGCTTGCAGCTGAAGTTGGTGCCGATATCATTAAGTTTGAGAAGATATTCGCCATGGCACGTGCTGAGTCTAAGACAGTGGCGGCCGGTACAAAGTACAAGGCAGATATGTTTATCGCGGCTTCTTCTGACAACATTGTTCCAAAAATGAGTTTCCAGGGCAAGCCGGTAAAGGTAACGAATGGAATGGGACAGGTTGAGTTCGTGGCTTCCGCCTCTAACTACGATGCGGACGGCAACTCGAAGCAGACCTGGAAAGGGCAGGTGACGATCAATCAGAACGGTCGTGACACTACTTTCACCGTGACAGAGGACTATGTGGTGGCCAAGCCTGTGATCCAGGTGCAGTCTGCCGCAGTGCAGGCCCTGTACTTCCAGTGTGCCAACGAACTAAACATCCAGGTACCGGCCTTAGGCGCTATATATGATCCAAGCTTCAGCGCCAGCGGCGGTTCGGCTATCAAAGGCGCGAAGAAAGGCGAGGTAACCATCATCCCGACGGCCACAGAGGTAACCATTAACGTGAGCAGCGGCGGAAACGCGATCGGAAAGGAAACATTCCGCGTGCGCCCGATACCAAAGCCTGAAGTGGTAGCGTTAGTAAATGGACGTCCGGTGGATATGAAGCGCGGTGTTCCGGCGGCTTCTTTCAGAGCTGTGAAGTTGGATGCGGTGGCAGACGAAGGCTTTAAGCAGCTGCTGCCGAACGAAGCTCGCTTCAGGGTTACAAAATGGACCGCTTACCTGGTGCGTAACAACCAGCCTGTTGCACAGGAAGACTTCAACGGACCGGATGCTAACCTGACCAGCTTTGCTGCCAAGGCAAACAAAGGGGACAGGGTGGTGCTGGAAGTGAAGGATGTGAAGCGCCTGAACTACAAAGGCAATGCTGTTGATGCAAACGTAACAGTAGCTCCCTTCAACATTCCATTAAACTAACAACAGAAGCTTACAAGGAGTATGAAATTAATCAAAGCAATAGGTGTAGCCGCTGGGTTGATGTTGTCTGTAGGTGCCATGGCGCAGCAGGTTTCCAACACAACCGCCAGCAATCCGTCCGCAAGACCGATTCCGGAGTCTGATATCCTGTTCAAGAAAACAGTATGGCGTAAAATTGACCTGCGGGAAAAGCAGAACAAGCCAATGTTCTCCGAAAACAGGGAGATCACCAAAATCATCATCAATGCGGTGAAGAGCGGTGAACTGACAGCTTATAAAACCGACTCCATCAATACGCCGCTCACCCGGGAGGAATTTATTCAGAACATGACTCCTAAGGAAACCGGCAGCCAGTTGAGCGAGGAAGAACTCGCCGCAGGTTTCGGGCAGCCGCAGGAGGAAGAGGAGGATGCGTGGGGAGATGCCATTGGCGACACCGAAACGGCAGCCGCCGGACCTGTAAGCACCGAGTTTTTCCCAAAGCAGCTCTACCTGTTAGAACTGAAGGAGAACGCCGTGTTCGATAAGAAGCGCTCCCGCATGTACCACGATATCCAGACCATCAGCATCAAGGTGCCTTCTACGCTAAACCCGCTTGGCTTCGAGCAGAACGTTGGTTCTTTCAGAATGGATGACCTTGTACGCGTGTTCCGCAACAACCCGGAAATGGCAATCTGGTACAACGCACAGAACGACGCGCAGCATAAGAACCTGGCGGATGCGTTTGACCTGTGGCTGTTCAGCTCTTACATCACCAAGATATCGAACCCAGGTGACAGAGGCCTGGCCGATATATATGGCGGTGGCGAAAAAGCCCTTTTAGCGGCACAGGAAGCAGCTGAAGCGCTGATAGAGTACGAATACAGCCTCTGGAGCTACTAAGCCTGGAGCATATATAAACAGAAAGGGAGACTCACATGAGTCTCCCTTTCTGTTTATATATAATTTCGTAAGCTATATACCAGTTTAAAAAGCAGAACCCTTACGGAGCGGTTGCGTCCTGGGCGCTGGCGTTATGAAAGTAATTGTAGAGAATGGCTGCTTTCGCTTTGCCTACCTCACCTGCCAGTTCTTTCTGCGTCAGCTCCTTCAGCTTCTTCACTGATTTGTACTTCAGCAGCAGGGCTTCTGCGGTTTTTGGGCCCAGGCCCTTCACATCCGTCAGTTCGGTGCGGAGCGTGCCGGCATCGCGCTTGCTCCGGTGGAAGGTGATGGCAAAGCGGTGCGCCTCGTTGCGTAGCCGCTGGATCAGCTTTAGCGATTCTGACTTCTTATCTATATATAAAGGCAGGGAATCTCCCGGATAGAAAATCTCCTCGAGGCGCTTGGCAATGCCCACCACGGCTATCTTGCCATATATATCCAGGTCCTTCAAAGCCTTCACCGCCATGCTCAGCTGGCCCTTGCCCCCGTCGATGATGATGAGTTGCGGCAGTGGCTGGTTCTCGTTCAGCAGGCGTTTATAGCGGCGGGTCACAATCTCGTACATCGACTCAAAATCGTTCGGGCCCACCACGGTTTTAATATGGAAGTGGCGATAGTCTTTCTTGCTCGGTTTGCCGTTCTTAAAGCAAACCATGGAGGCTACCGGGTTATCGCCCTGGAAGTTGGAGTTGTCGAAGCATTCTATCTGCCTCGGCAGTTCCGTCAGGCGCAGGTCTTTTTTCATCGTCTCCAGCACGCGCAGTTCTCGCTTCTCGCTCAGTTCCTTGTTTTGTTCCTGGCGCCCTTCCCGCTCTTTGCGGAGGTAGAGGGCGTTCTTCAGCGATAGTGCCAGCAGCTTCTTCTTATCCCCGATCTGCGGGTAAGTAACGGTGACGTTGTCGAGCGGCAGTGCCAGCTCGATGTTGGTGATCACCTCGCGGGAAGTGCTTTCGAATTCCTGGCGCAGCTGCACCACCACCGAGGCGAGGATATCGGCATCCGCCTCATCGAGCTTCTTCTGTATCTCCAGTGACTGTGTCAGGATAATAGAGCCGTTCATAACCTTCAGGTAGTTGATGAAGGCGCAGTCTTCGTTGCTGGTGATAGTGAAGACGTCGATGTTGGTGAGGGTGTTGGAGACCACCGTGGATTTCACCTGGAAATCATCCAGCATGTCCAGTTTCTGCTTGAACTGATGCGCCAGCTCAAACTGATACTCCGCGGCGGCGGCGGCCATTTTCTCCTTAAAGTAGTTTTTGGCAACCGTCAGGTTCCCGGACAGGATGTTGCGGATCTGCAGAATGGCGGCATTATATTCTGTCTCGTCCACCAGGCCCTCGCAAGGTCCCTTGCAATTGCCGATGTGGTACTCCAGGCAAACCTTGAACTTGCCCGCCGCCACATTCTCCGGCGACAGGTTGTACGTGCAGGTGCGCAGCGGATATAAGGTACGGATCAGGTCCAGCACCACGTGCATGGTCGTGCCGCTGGGGTAGGGGCCGAAGTAGCGGGAGCCGTCGTTGATCTTGTTGCGGGTGCTGATCACGCGCGGGAAGCGCTCGTTCACGATGCATATATAGGGATAAGTCTTCCCGTCCTTCAGCAGGATGTTGTACTTCGGCTGGTACTGTTTGATGAGGTTGTTCTCCAGCAGGAACGCATCGGCCTCGGTGTCCACAATGGTGAACTCGATGCTCCTGATCTGGGACACGAGCTTCAGCGTTTTCTTGTTGTGCTGGGTAGATCGGTTGAAATAGGAGGAAACCCGCTTCCGGATATCCACCGCCTTGCCTACATAGATGATAATGCCGTTGTCGTCAAAAAATTTGTAAATGCCGGGCTTGTGCGGCAGGTGCGCTATTTCCTCTTTCAGCTTCTCGTTTGCTGGCATATAAGATCCGGATTAAATCTCAGCGTCCAGGTCGATCTCCGTTGGCAGGTTCAGAAACTCATCCTGGTAAGCAGAGTCAGGCTGGATGACCTGATTGTACTTCTCACAGTCTAATTCTACTGAAAGCGGTGTGGAAGGTTTAGGGAAAGGTTCTTTCGACACATCCAGGGATTTGTCGCTGTACACCTTCTGCATGAAGGCGCCATAGATTGGCATAGCCAGTTTGCCGCCCTGACCCTCTTTCATCGTCCTGAAGTGAATGGAGCGGTCTTCGCCGCCTACCCAGGTGCCGCAGACCAGGTTTGGCGTGATGCCCATAAACCAGGCGTCGGAGTAGTTCTGGGTAGTGCCTGTTTTCGCCCCGATCTCGTTCTTCAGGCCATTACGGTAACGCAGGCCATAATAGGCCGTTCCGCCCGGCTCTGCGGCGGCTTTCAGCATGTGCACCATCATATAGGCTGTCTCCTCACTGAGGGCATCCACAGTTTTAGGCAGGTGCTCATATATCAGGTTGCCGTGCTTGTCCTCGATGCGCGTGATGTAGGTCGGCTCTGTCCAGGTGCCGCTGTTCACAAAAGTGCCATAAGCGCCCACCATGTCATATAAGCTCACGTCGCTACTACCCAGGGCCAGCGACGGGGTAGGGTCCAGTGGGGTGGTGATACCCATGCGCTTTGCCGTTTGCACCAGCATCTCCGGCCCCAGTTTGTTTACCAGGAAAGCGGAAATAGAGTTCACCGACTCGGCCAGCGCCTTGCGCAGGGTGTATTTTTCGCCGCTATACTTATTGTCAGCATTGTTCGGGCACCACATCGTGCCGTCCGCAAGAGGTACGCACACCTTCGTGTCGATCACCTCGTAGCATGGGTAGTAGCCGTTTTCGATGGCGGTGGTATAGAGGAAGGGCTTGAAGGTAGAGCCCGGCTGCCGCGCGCCCTGCTTCACGTGATCGTATTTAAAGTGCTTGTAGTTGATGCCGCCCACCCAGGCCTTTATATATCCTGTTTGTGGCTCCATGGCCATGAAACCGGTCTGCAGGAAGTGCTTGTAGTGCTTCAGCGAGTCCATCGGGCTCATCATCACCTCTTTCTCCCCATCCCAGGTAAAAATGGTCATGGGTATTTTCTTGTTGAGGTAGTAGTTGATGGAATCCTGGTTGCCTTCAAACAGCTGGTTCAGTTCGCGGTACCGCGCGGTGCGCTTGATCGCCTGCTGCGGGAAGTTCTTGATTTCCTGGTTCGACTCATCCACCCATGGGTTACGGCCCTTCCAGTGCGCAAAGAAGGCGCTCTGTCGTTCCTTCATATGCTCGGCCACCGCCTGCTCGGCATACTTCTGCATCCGCGAGTCGATGGTGGTATAGATCTTCAGCCCGTCGCCATACAGGTCGTAGCCGTTCTCGCGGCACCACTGGCGCAGGAACTTACTGGCCTCGGTCCGGAAATAAGGCGCCATGCCCACGTTCTGGTTCTCTACCCGGTAATCCAGCTTGATATCCTCTGTCTTGAGCGCGTCGTATTTTGCCTGCTCCAGAAAGCCGTACTTCACCATCTGCGACAGCACGACGTTGCGGCGGTGCTTCGAGTTTTCGGGGTTAAACCGGGGGCTGTAGTAAGTCGGGTTTTTGAACAGGCCCACCAGCACCGCCGACTCCTGCACCTCCAGGTCTTTGGGCTTCTTGTTGAAGAACGTTTTCGACGCCGACTCGATCCCGAAGGCGTTGCTGCCGAACTCGAAAATATTGAGGTACATCACCAGGATCTCGCGTTTGGTATAAGACTGCTCCAGCTTCACCGCCATCAGCCATTCCTTTGTCTTGTGGATGAGGGTGCGCAGGCCCGGCACATCGTTCAGCAGGCCACCGTTCAGCTCATCACCCCGTGTCCGGAACAGGTTTTTGGCTACCTGCTGTGTCAAAGTACTACCGCCCCCCTTCGACCTGCCGATGGCAAGGGAGGTCGCCACGCGCGCCATCGCCTCCGGGTCTATGCCGGAATGCTCCTCAAATCGGATATCCTCCGTCGCAATCAGGGCGTTCACCAGGTTATCAGGCAGGTCTTCGTACTCGACAGGTGTGCGGTTCTCACGGAAATAACTGCCCAGCTGCACATTATCGGCAGAAACAATGACGGAGGCAAGCTCGCTCTTTGGGTTCTCGAGGGCGCGCGTGTTCGGCAGCTCCCCAAAGAGGTTCAGGAAGTTGATGCTGACGGCATACAGATAGAGAATAAATACCGCCAGGCCGCCAACAAAGAACAGCCAGAGCGCGGAAACTACTTTGGAGTAAACTTTACTGCTCTTAGTGGGTGCAGATGCCTTTTGACGCGTAGCCATGTACTTTAATAATTGTTTTTGAAGAAGGCCAGGTATGCCTCCAGATCATTTTTCTGCAAGAACTTCCGGTAGTTGGCAGATGAGATCACAAAGGTAGTGAAATCTACGCCTCTAATTCTACCAACCGGGGCCTGCGGCCCTTTTTGTTTGACGTTGTAAGACATCGCCATTTTGGGGTCGCGGAACGCCTGTACCAGCAGCATTCTTTTATTGCCTGCCACCCCGGCGGAGTCGATGGTCAGCTGCTCGTTCTTAAAATAAGTGCTGTTGTATTTCTCATACTTGGCCCTGATATCCTTGAAAGCGGGCGCCCCAGCAGGGTACACCAGCACGAAATAGTAGGCCGAGTCAGACCCTGCCTCATAGGCCATCGGGTCTGCCGCAGGCGTCGCAGGTGCCGGAGCCACTGTGCCAGCCGAGTCGCCAGGTGTAGCCGTGGCTACAGGCAGTTCAGGCAACGCCGTATCCGGCGTGTTGGTGGTCTGCGAAATTTCGGCCTTGGGTTTCGCAGCAGGCTGCTGCGGTTTTGGCTGTTCGGGCACGCGCGGCAACTGTGGCGTGGCCTTCGCTTCCGACGCGGTAGCTGTAGCAATTTCTGTGCTAACTTTTTGCTCGGGGGTCAGCGAGGCCGTGGCTTTTGGCTTTTTGGAGGCAGGTTCAGCGGGCGCCTCTTTGCGCAGCTGGTTCTTCTGTTCCAGGTCGTTGTAAGTGGCCAGCAACTGCTCTGCCTGCGGCTGCAGGGTGCTGCCAGGGTAGTTTTTCCTGAACTGCTCCAACTGCCGCCGCAGGGCCTCCGGCTTCTGGGTGCGCGCTGTTACCAACACCCCTAAAAACGCGGTTTTGTCTTTAATGTCGTTGAGCGGGTACTGGCTGATGACCTGGTTCAGGAGCGTGGTGGCCTTCTCGTATTCCTGCGCATCATAGAAACTGAAAGCAGAGTCGTAAAGTGCCTGCGCCTTCAGGTTATCGGCCGCGTTCTTCGTCAGGAAATCAGCGTCGTCGAGCAGTTGGGCATAGGTCGTGTTGGGGAACTCCTGCTTTACTTTATTGTAATACGCCTGCTGTTGCGGCGCATTGCCGGCCTTGCCATATAGCAGATACAGGCTGTAATACACCTCTGCCGTGTGCTCTGACTTCGGGAAGCGCTGCAGCAGCTCTAGGTAAGACTGCTCGGCGCGCGTCGTGTCGTTCAGGTACTGGGCGTAAATCTTGGCCAGCCGGAAAAGCGCTTCCTCTACCTGCTTCTCGGAGCGCTGCATGTCTGCCGTTGTCAGCGGGATGTTTTGGAGGTACGTCTGAACCTGCGCGGAAGCCATCTCCTCCGGCGAGAGCTGTGCCTGCGTCGTGTCCTGGACAGGGGCCTGGGCTATATCGGCGGCCGGCTGGTTGGCGGCCTCGCCGCGGCTGCGGTTTCGCCAGAAGTCCTGCAGCGGCCGGTCGCCCCAGCGGCGCACGAACTCGGAGCGGGCCGAGGCCATGGCGGTGGGGTTGTCGAAGTACCACACGCCGCCGGTGTCGTTCGTCGTTCCGAAGGCATCGCCGTTCTGGCTGCGCCTGTTGTTGCGGGAGGGTTCGTTCTTGGCAAGCTTCTGCTGCCGCTCCTGTTGCAGGGCCAGCTCCTTCTGGCGGGCTTCTTCCTCGCGCTGCACCAGGGCCTGCACAAACTCCAGGCGCTCCGCCTCGCTCATGCGGCCGAGGCGCTGCAGGCTGTCCTGCGTCTGGATGGTGCCGTACTGTTTTGCGAAATCCGCCAGTATATCGCGCCGCTCCACCACCGCCTCAAACTCCGGCGCCCGTTGCGGGTACACCTGCACGGCGCTGTCGTAGTAGGCGGCTGCCAAATCGTACTTGCTAAGGTGGTCAAAGTATATCTCCCCCGCCGACACATAGCTGTAGCCTTTCTGGTTAGACAGCGAGCCGGGCGTCTTGAGCGACTTTTGCAGCAGTTGCAGTGCCTTGTCGTAGTTTTTCTGGCGGAGCTCGAACTGCGCCATCTCGTAATAGATCCGGTCGCGGTACTCCAGGTTCTTCTCGTCTTTCAGCAGCTTCTCGTAATAGCCGGCAATGCGCTCCTTGTCCTGCTCATCCGACAGCTCCGACACCTGCCCCAGGTTCAGGCGGCTGAAGAAACCGAGATCGTAGGGCGGGTTGCGGCGCAGGACCCGGCTGTACTGCTCGTAGGCTTCCTTCTTCTGGTCTGTGAGCTGGTAAAGCTGCGCCAGCGTATACCGCGCCCGCGACTCACCGTCCTTGTCCTCAAAGTTGGGGAGCGAGAGGGCGAGGTTCTCCATTACCTGGGCCGTGTCGGCCTGCTGGCGGTAATAGTGCGCCCGCGCCAGGTACAGTTCCCGGGCATTGTCCTTGTTCAGGCGCTCTTTGCGCAGGAACTCCGACACCTGCTGCGCGTTGTCCATCTCATCGAGCTGCATGAAGGAGCGCATCAACCAGACCAGCGCCTCGTGGCGGTCGTCTGCGTCTTTGCTGGTGGCGTTCACATATTTAAAGGTGCGCACCGCCTCCGCGAAGTTCAGTTGGTAAAAATTCGCCTTGCCGATCTGCGTGTAGCTGTTGTCGATCCACTTGCTGTTTTTGTGGTACTGGATGGGGTGCGACGCTTTTTTCTTGATATCCTCCAGGTCGGCTTCAAAGGCCTTGGCGGTGGTGGAGTCGATGGTCGGGTAGATGGGCAGCACCTGGTTGTAATCGTACTGCATCTGCTCCTGCAGCGCCGCCTCCGTCAGGCGCATTTTCTCCCGGGCTAGGAAAAAGCCATTGTAGCGCGCCGAGGTGTTGTGGTACGTCTTGCTGAGCGGGTTATTTCGCTCTACCGAGCATCCCGCCAGCAGCAGACCTGCCAGAATCATAAGTAGGTGCAGAGGTTTTCTGTTCAAGATAGTAAGGTGTGCAGGGTAACGTAGCACTATATATAAGGTATAAACGTTATGGCGCATGCTTTCAGTATGGGTGCGAAGCGATGCTAAAGGCGGTAAAGGCCATATAGGGAAGGCTCCTCCCACAAAAATACAATAATATGCCAATAGTTGAGCAAAGGGCTATTTTGCAGCCTGCTATTGAACTATACAAAATTCTAAATGGTTTCAGCCGGTGTCGCACTTTCCGTAAATGTCGTTTTGCGCACGTGCAGCAGAGATCAGCGCAAAATGCGTACCTTTGTAAAAGCCTGTAAACATGGACCAAACGCCGGATCAGAAACCAAAGCCCTCGCGGGAGGACAACGTGAAGCCGTACCTGAAGTACTCCGGCCTTGCCTTTCAGATGATCGGTGCGATGGTGCTGGCTGCCTTCGCGGGCATGAAGCTGGATGCATATTTCCGGACGCAGAACCCGTGGTTCACCATCGTGCTGCTGGTGCTGGCGGTTGTGGCGTCCATGGTGCTGGTTATCTTGTCACTCAATAAAAAATAGCTTACGTGAATTTCGTTCGAAACTTGTTGGTATTCTCAGGATTAGTGGGGCTTTGCATGGGAGCCCTGTCTTATTTTACAGGTGATGCGCTGGTGCATGCCTATGCGTGGTACATCCTGGCGTTCTTCGTTGTGGTGACGGCCGGCACCTTCTATATCACCCGGCTCGGCATCAGCTACGACCAGGATAATTTCCAGCTTTATTATTTCGGGTCGATGGGATTCCGGATGATGCTGAGTATTGCCGTCGTATTTATATATGTGTACCTCTTCTCCGAAAACGAGCTGCAATTCGTGCTCAACTTCTTCGTGTTATATTTTCTCTTTACCGGGTTTGAAATTTACAGCTTATTGGCTAACTTGCGGCCCAATTTGAAAAAGCAGAACTAAGTATAAGGCCCCGCTTTATGATCTCTGTTGCTAAATCTCTCTTGATGAAGAAGTTATTCGTTTTACTGTTGTGCCTTTTTACATTTTCGGCGTTTGCTGCGGAGGCTCCTGCTGAAGAAGGCGGGGCTTTTAGGCCAGGCGACATGATCACGCATCACATTGCGGATGCGCATAAGTGGGAATTTGCACACGGTGTAAACCTGTACCTGCCTGTGATTCTGTGGGACAACGGACAGCTGCATACCTTTTCGTCGAGCAACCTGTTTGATGAGCATGGCGTGGAAGTGCCCTACAACGGATATGTAGTGGAGCACGGCCATATATACAAGGCCGACGCCGCCGGTGAGCCGGTTGAAGGGTACAGCGGGCTGTATGACCTCTCGATCACCAAGAACGTCGCCTCCATGCTGCTTAGCGTGGCGCTGCTGCTGCTGATCTTCTTTGTGATCGCGGGCCGTTACAAGAACAACCCCGGCAAGGCGCCAAGCGGCATCCAGTCGTTCTTCGAGCCGATCATTATCTTTATCCGCGACGACATTGCCAAGGCGAACATCGGCCCGAAGTATGAGCGCTATATGCCTTTCCTGCTCACGATCTTCTTCTTTATCTGGTTTAACAACTTGTTGGGGCTCATGCCCGGCGGTGCAAACCTGACAGGCAACATCGCTGTCACGCTGGTGCTGGCCCTTATGACCCTGCTGATCACCGTGTTCAGCGGAAACAAAAGCTACTGGTCGCATATATTCGCGACGCCGGGCGTTCCGGTCTGGCTGGCGCCGATCATGATTCCGGTGGAACTGATCGGTATCATCACCAAGCCTTTCTCCCTGATGGTCCGACTCTTTGCGAACATCACGGCGGGCCACATCATCATCCTTTCCCTGTTCAGCCTCATCTTTATCTTTGAGAGCATTGCGGTTGCCCCCTTGAGCGTTGCCTTCGCCACGTTCATGAACTTCCTCGAGTTGTTTGTGGCGCTGCTGCAGGCTTATATCTTCACGCTGCTCTCCGCCATGTATTTTGGCGGTGCAGTAGAGGAGCACGACCATGTGGATGACATGGGGCATGGCGATGCGCATCATTAATCTGAATTTCTTTTTTTTAACTATATATAACTATAATTATGTTATTAGCAATTCTGCTTCAAGCTCTATCAGAAGGCGCAGGTTTCGCGATCATGGGTGCCGGTATCGGTGCTGGTCTAGTGGCCCTTGGCGCTGGTTTGGGTATTGGTAGAATCGGTGGCTCTGCCATGGAATCTATCGCTCGTCAGCCTGAGGCTGGCGGCAAAATCCAAACTGCCATGATCATCGCTGCTGCTCTTATCGAAGGCGTTGCGCTTTTCGGTGTGGTAGTTTGCTTGCTGATCTCTTTCAAAGGCTAGTAATAGTTTTTGCAGATCTCACGTCCGGACGAATGGTCCGGACGATGAGGTCTAAATTATAGTATAGTTAAAAAAGGCAGACGTAGCGCCTGAGGGCAAGCGGGCCACCCCAATAAAGAACCTGATTTTCAAATTATAGAACAATGGAATTAGTAACCCCTGGTATAGGTCTGATTATCTGGCAGACGATCACGTTCCTGATCGTACTGTTCCTGCTGACGAAGTTTGCCTGGAAGCCGATCATGAAGGCGCTGCACGAGCGTGAGGCATCCATCGAGAACGCCCTGAGCGCTGCGGAGAAGGCGAAGCTGGAAATGCAGGGCCTGAAGGCTGAGAACGAGAAACTGCTGGCCCAGGCGCGCCTGGAGCGCGACAAGATTCTGAAGGATGCGAGCGAGGCCGGGAATAACCTGGTGGAGCGGGCGAAGGAAAAGGCAAATGAAGAAGGTGCCCGCATGATTGCCATGGCGCGCGAGGCCATCGAAAACGAGAAACGCGCCGCCATCGCAGAAGTGAAGAACCAGGCAGCCGCCCTTTCCATCGAAATCGCAGAGCGCATCCTCCGAAGGGAACTGAGCGACCCGAAGGCACAGCAGGCGCTGGCACAGGATTACGTGCGCGAAGTAACGCTTTACTAAAAGATTATACCTGATAATGCCTTTCCTGAACGGGAGGCGCACTTCAATATAAAAGAAACTATGTCAGATATAAGAGTTGCTTCCAGGTACGCGAAGTCGCTGATCGAACTGGCGGACGAGAAAGGGGTTTTAGAGCAGGTGCAGCAGGACATGCTGCTGTTCTCCAAAGTCGTTTCGCAGAACCGGGATTTTCAGCTGATGCTCACAAACCCGGTTATCAAATCAGACAAGAAACTGAAAGTGATCAACAGCATCTTCACCGGCAAGGTGCATAAATTGACGCTGATGTTCTTTAACCTGGTGGCCCAGAAAAGCCGCGAAGCGGTGCTGCTGTCGATGACATCTGAGTTTGAGAGGCAGTACAACGAGGTGAAGGGCATCCAGATCGCAACGGTGGTGAGTGCCGTCCCGTTTGCGCCGGCGCAGCGAGACGCGCTCATCAGACAGCTTACCCTCGAAACCGGTAAAATTATCCAGCTGAAAGAATCGGTGGACCCGTCGCTGATCGGGGGCTTTGTGCTGCGCGTGGGCGACAAACAAATAGACAGCTCCGTGAAGAACAGCCTTCGCAAGCTGAGAATTGATTTTAAAGACAACTCCTATATTAATAAACTATAATCATGGCAGAAGTAAGACCTGATGAAGTATCAGCCATATTAAGAGAACAGTTATCCAACTTCCGCTCTGAGGCAGAACTGGAAGAAGTAGGAACGGTGCTGCAGGTGGGTGACGGCGTCGCCCGCATCTACGGACTTTCCAAAGCACAGTCCGGGGAGCTCTTAGAATTCGAGAACGGACTTCAGGCGCTTGTGCTGAACCTGGAAGAAGACAACGTGGGAGCCGTATTGCTTGGCGACTACAGCGAGATAAAAGAAGGCGCTACCGTAAGAAGAACCAACCGCATTGCCTCCGTGATGGTGGGCGATGGCATTATAGGACGTGTGGTGAACACCCTCGGCCTCCCGATTGACGGAAAAGGGCCGGTTGCCGGGCAACTGTACGAGATGCCGCTGGAGCGCAAAGCCCCGGGCGTGATCTACCGCCAGCCGGTAAACGAGCCGATGCAGACAGGCATCAAAGCGATCGACTCGATGATCCCGATTGGCCGTGGCCAGCGGGAGCTGATCATCGGTGACCGCCAGACAGGTAAAACGGCGGTGGCGATCGACACCATCCTGAACCAGCGCGAGTTCTTCGACAGAGGCGAGCCTGTGTTCTGTATCTATGTGGCTATTGGCCAGAAAGCATCTACTGTAGCCCAGGTAGTAAAGGCCCTGACAGAGGGTGGCGCGATGGAATACACGGTGGTGGTGGCGGCCTCTGCTGCTGACCCGGCTCCGATGCAGTTCTTTGCCCCATTCACGGGTGCCGCGATCGGGGAGTTCTTCCGCGATACCGGCCGCCCTGCCCTGGTGGTATACGATGACCTTTCGAAGCAGGCCGTGGCATACCGCGAGGTGTCGCTGCTGCTCAGAAGGCCACCGGGACGCGAGGCATATCCCGGAGACGTGTTCTACCTGCACTCCCGCTTACTGGAGCGTGCCGCCAAGATCAACAACTCTGACCAGATCGCCCAGAACATGAACGACCTGCCGGAGTCTATCCGGCACCTAGTGAAAGGTGGCGGCTCTTTAACGGCCCTCCCGATCATCGAAACACAGGCGGGTGACGTTTCGGCATATATCCCGACAAACGTGATCTCGATCACAGACGGCCAGATCTTCCTGGAGACCAACCTGTTCAACGCAGGTATCCGCCCGGCCATTAACGTGGGTATCTCGGTATCGCGCGTGGGTGGTTCGGCCCAGATCAAGTCGATGAAGAAAGTGGCCGGTACCCTGAAGCTGGACCAGGCGCAGTTCCGCGAGCTGGAGGCGTTTGCAAAATTCGGCTCGGACCTGGATGCCTCTACGAAGCTGACGATCGAGCGTGGTCGCCGTAACCTCGAGATCCTGAAGCAGGCGCAGTTCTCGCCGGTGGCCGTAGAGGAGCAGGTAGCCATGATCTACTGCGCCACCAACGGCTTGCTGGATGAAGTGCCGGTAACAGAGGTAAGGGCATTTGAGAAGGACTTCCTGCGCACCCTGCGCGCGCAGCACGCGGATGTGCTGAACGCCCTGCGTGCCGGAAAGCTGGATGACCAGATCACCGGCACCCTGAAGCAGGTTGCAAGAGAGATTTCAGCCAATTACAAGAAATAGTTATATATGAAAGGGAGCGGTTAAGGGCACAGGCCTTTAACCGCCGCCTTTGTGCTACAATAACCACCATATGGCGAGTTTAAAAGAAGTAAGGAACCGCATTGTATCGGTATCTTCGACACAGCAGATTACAAAAGCCATGAAAATGGTGTCGGCTGCGAAGCTTAGGCGTGCCCAGGACAATATCCTGCGCATGCGCCCATATGCGCAGCGCCTTAGCGGTATTCTGACAAACCTGTCGTCGCAGACCGAAGGCTCGATCACGAATATATATGCTGAGAAGCGCGAGGTGAACAACGTGCTGATCATCGCCGTGACTTCTGACCGCGGTCTGGCGGGGGCTTTCAACGCCAACATCGTGAAAGCGGTGGTTGCCCTGATCAGCAGCAAGTACAGCAGCCAGGCCGCCGCCGGTAACGTCACTGTTCTGACGATCGGCAAAAAGGCCCTGGACGCCTTCAACAAGCGGGGCATGCCGGTGATCAGCGACTACAGCACCGTGTTCACCAACCTTTCCTTCGATACGGTGCGTCCCGCTGCGGAGCGTGCCATGGATGGCTTTGTGGCAAGGGAGTTTGACCAGGTGGACCTTATATATAACGAGTTCAAAAACGTGGCCACCCAGATTGTGCGCCAGGAGCAGTTCCTGCCTATTGAAGACAAGCCGGTAGTGGCAGCGGATGCCGCCGCCATGCTGGTGGATTATACCTTTGAGCCTTCGAAAGAGCAGATCATCGAGGAACTGATCCCGAAGTCGCTGAAGATACAGGTGTACAAAGCCGTACTGGAGTCTAACGCCTCAGAGCACGGTGCCCGTATGACGGCCATGGACAAAGCGACGGAGAACGCCGGCGAGCTTATCAAGGAACTGAAGCTGACCTACAACAGGACACGCCAGGCAGCCATTACCAAAGAGATCCTTGAGATCGTGGGTGGGGCAGAGGCGCTGGCATCAGCATAAGAAAAAGAAGCCTTTTTTCAGCAGCGCCCATCACCAGCATGGGCGCTGCTTTTTTTTCGGGGGTACCTGTGCCGGGTGTGACCAAATTGTGAAATCACCGCAGATGTGCCGCAAAAGGAAGGTCAGGAAGCATTACCTGTTATATTTGTATCAGGAAATATATCACTGATGATGATAAAACACGCTTTAAAGTACAGTCCGGTAACCAAAGTGGCCATCGTGTGTCTGCTCGTGCTCAGCGCATGTGCCGGCACGCCGACTACTACTGCCACAGAAACAAAGGCTGTTGACAGCGCCAAAGGCACGAGCATGCTGCTGGAAAGGCCAAAGCTGGTGGTAGGCATTGTGGTAGACCAGATGCGCTACGACTACCTCTACCGTTACTGGGACAAGTACGGCGACGAGGGCTTCCGGAAACTGGTCAAGCAAGGGTTTAACTTTAAGAATAACCAGTACAGCTACGTGCCGACTTACACCGGACCGGGCCATGCGTCAGTATATACCGGCAGCGTGCCAGCCCTGAACGGCATTATCGGGAACAACTGGTATAGCCGGGAGCAGAACAGGATGGTGTACTGTGTGGAGGACGAAACGGTGAACACGGTGGGCAGCACCTCCGATGCCGGTAAAATGTCGCCTGCCAACCTGATCACCACTACCATCACCGATGAGCTGCGCCTTGCCACCAACATGGGCTCCAAGGTGATCGGCGTTAGCCTGAAAGACCGCGGTTCCATCCTGCCGGCGGGGCACCTGGGCAACGGCGCCTACTGGTTCGACTCGCCGACCGGCAACTGGATCACCAGCACCTACTACCGCACCGACCTGCCGCAGTGGGTGCAGGAGTTTAACAACCAGAAATACCCCGACCAGTACCTGAGCCAGCCCTGGAACACGCTGCTGCCGCTGGAGGCGTACACGGAGAGCTCTGCGGATGACGTGGCGTGGGAGGAGACGCTGCCAGGGGAGCAGAAGCCGGTTTTCCCGCACAACCTCCCGGCCATCCGCGCAAAAGACTATGAGCTGCTGCGCTCTGTGCCCGGCGGCAATACCATCACCAAGGACTTTGCGCTGGCGGCATTGCGGGGCGAGAACCTGGGGAAAGGCAACTTCACGGATTTTCTGGCTGTCAGCTTCTCCACCATCGATTATATCGGTCACAAATTCGGACCGAACTCCGTAGAGGCAGAGGACGCGTTTCTGCGGCTAGACGCCGAGATCGGGGAGCTGATCAGCGAGATAGAGCAGGAAGTAGGCAAAGGCGAGGTGCTGTTTTTCCTGACGGCCGACCATGGGGCAGCCCACGTGCCGGCCTTCCTGAAAGAGAAAAAAGTGCCGTCGGGAGTGGCGTCATCCAAAATACTGCGTGACTCTACCGAAGCTTACCTGGACAAGCTATATGGCAGCGGCGACTGGGTGGAGCACTACACCAACCAGCAGGTGTACCTGAACAGGGAGCTTATCGACAGCAAGAAGCTGAATCTGCTGGACGTGCAGCAGCGCGTGGCAGTATACGTAATGCGCCATGAGGGCGTGATGCGTGCCGTGGCGGCCAGTGCGCTGCAGGGGGCCAATTGGGGCCAGGGCTTGATGTCCCTCGTGGAGAACGGGTACAATGCCCAGCGCTCCGGCGACGTTATTATTCTGCTGGAGCCGGGCTGGTTCGAAGGGTATGGCAGCGCAGCGCCGAAAGGCACCACCCACGGCTCGTACTCCAACTACGACACCCACGTGCCGCTGGTGTGGTATGGCTGGAACGTGAACCCCGGGGAGAGCGCCGTGCCGACCGAAATCGCGGATATTGCCCCCACCATCGCCGCCTGGCTATATATACAGGAGCCGAATGGAAGCGTGGGCCGGCCGCTGCAGGAGTATATGAAGTAATAAAAGGAGCGCCTGATAAAAGTATTAAGAGTAGGCGCGGAAATCAACATAAAAAGACGAAAATGGAAAACAATACGGACATCAACAACCCATGGCATAGCGTGAGCTACGGCGAAGAGGCGCCAGCAGTATTATCAGCGATCATTGAAATACCCAAAGGCTCTAAGGCAAAGTATGAGCTCGACAAGGAAAGCGGCATGCTGAAACTAGACCGCGTGCTTTTCTCATCGGTGAACTACCCGGCCAACTATGGCTTTATCCCGCAGACGTACTGCGACGACAAAGACCCGCTGGACATCCTAGTGATTTGCTCGATTGACGTGCAGCCCATGTGCCTGATCGATGCGAAGGTGATCGGGGTGATGCAGATGATCGACAACAACGAGGAAGACGACAAGATCATTGCGGTGGCCAACAACGACATGTCGGTGCGCCACATCAACGATATATCAGAGCTGCCGCCGCACACCCTGCTGGAAATGCGCCGCTTCTTCGAAGACTACAAGAAGCTGGAGCACAAGGAGGTGATCGTGGAGCAGTTTCTGGGCCGCGAGCACGCTTACAAGATCATCCAGGACAGCATCGACCTGTATAACACGACCTTCGGAGAGCCGAGAAAGAAGGCGAAGGTGCTGTAACAGCATTACTTTACCTGTAAAGCCTGGCGTGGATTTTCCTGTGCCGGGCTTTTTTGTTTTCGGGCGGCGGCGCGGGGATTTGAATGAAGGGCGATTTGTTCCGTAATTGCATATAGGATGGAGCAAAACAGGAGCATCGGCATGAGCGACCGCATGGCAGGGGCAGGACCGTACGCGCTGGCAGAGCGCGTGATCGGCTGGCTGCTCTACAGCAGCGTGTTCATCTCTTGCTGCGCCTTTAGCCTCACTGTGGAGACCTACCTGCTCGCCGGGTTACCGGTGTCGCTGCCCATGGCTGTGTTTGCGTTCCTGGCTACGATGTTCACCTACAACCTGAGCAGCGTGCAGAGTGTGTTGCGCCACCCGGGGCAGCCAACCTACAGGCACAGTACCGTCTTTAGCCAGCGGAACAAGAAACTGCTGGCGGCGCTGGGTGTTGTGAGCATTGCCGCCGCCGCTGTGGTATATATAAGTTTCGGGCTGCGCATGAACAACTGGCTGCTGCTGCACCTGGCCCTGATCTCCATCGGGTATACCGTGCCCATTGCTTATAAAGCCAGAAAGGTAAAGCCGCTGCGGAGTGTGCCACTGCTGAAAGTATTCCTGATTGCCTATGTGTGGGCAGCCGTGACGGCCCTTTTCCCGCTGATGCAGGCCGGCATGCTGGCATGGGAGCCAGCGGCCCTATGGCTTTTTCTGCGCCGATTCTTATATATACTGGCCCTCGCCCTGCTCTTCGATATCCGGGACTATGCTTACGACCGCAGCACCAACACCCTCACCATCCCCGGCTGGATCGGGGTGCGCAACACCAAGCTGCTCTCGCTGGGGCTGCTGCTTATCTATATGCTGATTCTGCTGAACACCGAGCAGGGCGTGGTGCTGTTAGCGCTCTTAAGCAGCGCTGCCGCCGCAGCCGTGGTCGTGTGCCTCTCCTCTGAGAACAAACCGCGGGTGTATTATGCGCTGCTGGCTGATGGCGCCATGCTGCTGCACGCGGGCTTGGTGTACCTGGCTATGGCATAGGCTGCTGCAGGCACAAGAAAGCTTTCGGCAGGTGGTCGATGAGGTCTGTTGCCGTCATGCTGATAGCGCCTACAGTGCGCAGGGCCATATCCCCGGCCAGCCCGTGTACATATACACCCAGCAGGCAAGCCTCCTCCAGGTTATACTGCTGCGCCACCAACGCCGTAATGATGCCTGTCAGCACATCGCCTGTGCCGCCGGTCGCCATACCGGGGTTGCCGGTGGTGTTAAAGAAGATGTTGCCATTTGGGGTGCCGATGGCGGTGTGGCTGCCCTTGAGCGTGATATAGCACTGGTGCGTGTGGCAGAACTCCCGAAGGCGCTGCAGGCGCTCGTAGTCGTTGGCGGTTTTGCCTGCCAACCGCTCAAACTCCTTGGGGTGGGGCGTAAAGATGACCCTGTTCTCCGGTATCTGCTCTTTCAGCCGCTCGCTGCCAGCAATGATGTTGATCGCGTCGGCGTCTATTACCAGAGGCTGCGTAGCGGTAGCCAGCAATTGCCCGATAGCTGTTTTGGTGGGAGGCGCGGTGCCGATGCCCGGTCCGACCCCGATCACGTTGAACTTTTCTGTCTCCTCGGGCAGCTCCGAAAGGTGCCGGCGGTTTGGGTCGGTCAGCGTCATCGCCTCCGGCACCGCTGTTTGCAGCACCGTATACCCCGCCGCAGGCGCATGGATAGTGAGCAGCCCCACGCCGCTCCGCAGGCACGACTTTGCCGCCAGCACGGCCGCCCCCATCTTGCCATAGCCGCCGCCCAGCAGCAGCGCATGCCCATAGAGCCCTTTGTGCGAGAATTTTTTCCGGTGCTTCAGCAGGTGCTGCACATCCTGCCGGGTGGTATAGCATATATCCGTTTTCACTCCGGCTATATAGCGCTCGCTGAGCCCGATAGGCACCAGATGCCATTCCCCCACGTGCTCTTCGTGCTGCGGCAGGAAAAGCGCCAGCTTCGGAAGTTGGAACGTGACCGTATAGTCTGCTTTGATGATGGTGCTGCCTTCCGGCGTCTGGCTGTCGGTGTAGAGGCCGGAAGGCATATCCACGGCTATGATGCAGGCGCCGCTGTTATTCAATTGCTCCACCACCTCCTCGTACAGTCCCGTAACAGGGCGTGTCAGGCCGGTGCCGAACAGCGCGTCAATCACACAGGCGCAAAGCGGAAGCTCCGGGATATCCTGCTCTTCTTTTACCTCCTGTGGCTTTACATCTTCCGGCAACCGCTCCAGGTTCGTTTTAAAGTCGGCAGAGGCTTTGGCGGTGTCCCCGACTATATATACCTGCACCCTGTAGTGGCGCTGGTGCAGGAGCCGTGCCACCGCCAGCCCGTCGCCGCCGTTGTTGCCGGGCCCGCAAAAGATGAACACCTCTTCCGAAGGCTGAAACTTATTTTCAAACCAACCTGTGAACGCCTTTGCCGCACGCTCCATTAGGTCAACGGAAGGGATGCCCTCTTCCTGAATGGTATATGCATCGGCTTCGCGGGTTTGTGCAGCGGTAAGTATCTTCATATATAAATCAATACGTTCCCTCCCTATACTAAAGTTAGAATCCGGAAGTTAGTCTTTAAGGCAAGAGAAAGCGAAGGGGCAGGAGAGGTTACCTTGTCAGATGCTGTCGGCTGTAACCAAAAGCGTAGCCAGCGGGAGGCACCTGACAGGGTTGCCGGCGGAGTTACTGCAGAGATGGTGCTTTCAGGAAAACAAACAGTATATATGTTTATATATATTACTTTGGTTATATATAATTTGAGTTAATGAAGAATAACAATATCCTTGTAACTCTGAGGCCAAAAAGTAGTACAAGCCCTTGTTGATCTTTTCAGTCGATCGACATTCTATATTATATACATGCAAAAAGATTCAAAGATATACGTGGCGGGGCACCGGGGGATGGTGGGCTCGGCCATCGTGCGGAAGCTGGAGGCGGCGGGCTACACCAACATCGTGACGCGCTCCTCCTCCGGGTTGGACCTGCGGGAGCAGGCGGCGGTGCGGGCCTTCTTCTCAGAGGAGCGGCCGGAGTACGTTTTCCTGGCCGCCGCCAAGGTGGGGGGCATCATCGCCAACAACACCTACCGGGCCGACTTCCTCTACGAGAACCTGATGATCGAGGCCAACCTCATCCACGCCGCCTACGAGGCGGGGGTGCGGAAGCTCATGTTCCTGGGCTCCTCCTGCATCTACCCAAAGCTGGCCCCGCAGCCCCTGAAGGAGGAGTACCTGCTGACCGGGGAGCTGGAGCCCACCAACGAGCCCTACGCCGTGGCCAAGATCGCCGGCATCAAGCTCTGCGAGGCCTACCGCGACCAGTACGGCTGTGACTTCGTGAGTGTGATGCCCACCAACCTCTACGGCTACAACGACAACTACCACCCGCAGAACTCGCACGTGCTGCCGGCCCTGCTGCGCCGCT